>CAMDFL010000180.1 GCA_945897475.1 Bordetella parapertussis | reverse complement strand
CGACGCGACTGGCGATTGTTCGAGGCACTCGGTCATCGATTGATTGCTATAGCGGTCGAGTTGCATCAGGGCGAGGACATTGGGCTGGGCTTCAAGGAACCACTCTACGCGTTGGACTCCACCACCATCGATCTGTGTCTGACACTGTTCCCTTGGGCGGATTTCCGCTCGACCAAGGCAGCAGTCAAAGCCCACACCATCGTCGATTTGCGCGGCTCCATTCCCGTTTTCGTCCATATCACCACCGGCAAGGTGCACGACGTCAATGTGCTCGACCTGATTGTCTGGCCGGCCGGTTCTATCGTCGTCGTCGATCGTGGCTATCTCGATTTCGCCAGGTTGCAATCGCTGCATCAACGCCAAGTCTCCTTCGTCATTCGCGCCAAGGACAATACGCGCTACACCTGGGCCGCCTCGCGCGAGGTCGACAAATCCACGGGGTTGCGAAGCGACCAGAGCATTCTGTTGGCCACACCGAAATCGAAACTTGCTTACCCAGACCGCTTGCGTCGCGTTTCCTATCGCGACCCCGAAACCGACAAGTTCCTCGTTTTTCTGAGCAACCGCTTCGATCTGCCGGCGTTCACCATCGCCGAGATTTATCGCAAGCGTTGGCAAGTCGAAACCTTCTTCAAGTGGATCAAGCAAAATCTGTCGATCAAACATTTTTTCGGCAACTCCCTGAACGCGGTCAAATCCCAAATCTGGATTGCGGTGTGCGTCTATCTCATCGTCGTCATTGCCAAGAAGCGACTCAACCTTCCGGCATCGCCACAGCTTTTACTGAATATTTTTGAGGTCAACATGTTTGAGAAAACCCCAATCGATCAATTGGTTATCGACGCGACACTGAATTTCGACGACCACCCCCTCAGTAACCAGTTGTTTTTATTCTGAAATCAACCGGACAGATGTGCTGAAAAATATGAAATTCAACATTTTGCAGGACAAATCCTGTTGCGATACAACGAAGAACAGGCACGCACGCTTGTCAACCTCAGACAAGCCTGCGAGCATTGGATGGAAAGTTTGCGCGAACGCCAAGCGCAGCCCTACGGCATGCGTTTCAATAAACGTGGCGAAGACGAATACCTTTACATCCAGACGGATCGGCAGAATAACGGTCGATCGCTTGGGCGACGCAGCAGCGAGACCGAAGCCCGTTTAGCGGCCTTTAAAGCCGAACGCGACGAGATCGATTCCCGCATCCTGGCAAGTGGCGAACGTGTGCGCATGAATTCGCGGATTTGCCGTGCTCTGCAAGTCGCCGCTATTGCGAGCGAAGCCGGAAAAATATTGGTCGAATTCGACAAACGCGCGATGCCTTGAAAAAACATAAGGATCGGCGGCAGGCCGAGGCGCTACTTGCCGCGTGCAAGACCGGTGAACTGCCGCGCCACCCACTCAACGACGAATTTATTGCCGCTATACCTGTCCCGCTGCGGCCTCATTGGGAGAAATGGGCGAGTCATCCAACTTGAGCCCCAGATAACGATCCAGCGTCGCCGCGTCGTGCAGTAGTTCGCTGGATGCCGCGCTGTGCACGATGGCGCCGCGCTCCAGCACCAAGGCGCGTGTCGTCAAGGACAAAGCCACGTCGGCATGCTGCTCGATCAGAACAATGGTGGTGCCATGCTCATTCGCCATACGGGCAATCGAAGCCGCGAGTTCTTCGACGATGATAGGCGCCAGACCTTCCAGCGGTTCGTCCAACAACAATAAGCTGGGGTTAATCATCAAGGAGCGCGCAATCGCGAGCATTTGTTGTTCACCCCCCGATAACTGATTGCCCATGGCGCGGCGCCGCTCGGCGAGGCGCGGGAATAGCTCAAACACGGTTTTGACATTCCATGGCCCTGGAAGCGCCATCACGGTGAGATTTTCCTCGACAGTGAGCGAGGGAAAAATCTCGCGCTCTTGCGCGACCCAACCCAGGCCGAGCCTTGCGCGTTTATGCGAGGCGAGTTTGGTGATGTCATTCGCGCGCCACGCGATGCTGCCGCGCCTCAAGCGCGTGAAACCCATGATGGTCAAGAAAAGCGTGCTCTTGCCCATGCCATTGCGGCCCAGTATCGCCAGGTTCTCGCCTTGCGTAACGCGCAATGAAATGTCATCCAGCACCACGGCATCGCCATAACCTGCGCGAATATTTTTCAATTCGAGCAAGGTCTCAGCCATGCTTGCCATGCCCTAAGTACACCTCGCGCACACGCGGGTCGGCCGCGATTTCGGCGGGCGAGCCTTCCACCAGCACCCGGCCACCAACCAAAACGATGATGCGGCTGGCAAAGGTAAATACGATGTCCATATCGTGTTCGATAAAGAACACCGTAATATCGGCGGGCAAACCAGCGATCGCTTGAAATAGGGCCGAGCTTTCATTGCGCGGCACGCCAGCCGCCGGTTCATCCAAGAGCAGCACGCTGGGCTTGGCCGCGAGCGCCAGCGATATTTCCAATAAACGTTGTTGTCCATAGGCCAACTCGCGCGTCTCGCGGGTGCAATCGGCGCCCAGTTGCAGGGAACACAGAATGCGATAGGCCTCGTCCACCGCATCGCTGTAGCTCGGCAATCGACGCCACCAGTTTCCCGAATGCCGTTCGCGCTCGCAGATCGCCAGGGTCACCGCTTCCAACGCACACAACTTTGGAAACAAGGTATTGATCTGAAACGTTCTCACCAAACCGCGCTTGACGCGTGCCGCGGGTTTCAACGCGGTGATCGTGGCGCCGCCCAAAAGGATTTCCCCCGCATCGGGACGCAACATGCCTGTGAGCATGTTGATGAGCGTGGTCTTGCCCGCGCCATTGGGGCCGATCAAGGCGTGGCGCGCGCCTTTGGGCAACGCGATATTGATGTCGCCAGCCACCACCAGGGAGCCAAAGTTTTTCTGCAAGCCGCGCGTCGCGAGCACCGTTTCGCTCATGAAGGTTTGCGCCAGCGCGCGGTGAGCGAGGCCAAACCACCCAGCAGCCCGTTGGGTAAATACATGACCACCAGCACCATCATCAAACCAATCCAGAAATACCAATACTGGGGATTGATGCCGGAGAACTGATCGCGCGCCACCAGATAGACGATAGATCCAAGGATGCCCCCGTAGAGCTTGCCCGCGCCACCGAGAATCAGCATCACCAATACATCGGCTGAGCGCTGAAAGCCCAGCACTTCCAACGAAACCGTGGAGGTGGTTTGCGCCAGCACCGCCCCGGCAATGCCCGCGATCACCGCGGCGATGGTATAAATTTTTCGAATATGCGCTTCGCTGGGCGCGCCGATGGCCGGCATGCGAATGGCGTTTTCGCGAATGCCGCGCAGCGAAAGCCCGAAGGGCGAATGAATCACCCGCCGCGCAACGAGAAAACATAAAAACAGAACAATCAGGGAATAGGCGTAAGCCGTCTTGCCATACAGATCGAATTTAAACGTGCCGAGCAGAGGCCCGATTTTGATTCCCTGCAAACCATCCGCGCCGCCGGTAAGCCTGCCCGCCAGATTGGCCGTCTCATACAGCAAGAGGCAGATACCCAGGGTGATCATGATCAGGGCCAGATGCCGAAAGCGCGCAATGATGAAGCTGGTGGCATAACCCACCACGCCCGCGACCGCCGCGCCCAGCACCAGCAATATCACCGGTTCGACGATGCCGTACTTGGAAACAATGCCCGCGGTATAGGCCCCCAAACCAAAATACGCGGCATGGCCAATGGAGACGATACCGGCATAACCCAGAATTAAATCTAGTGAAATGGCAAACAAAGCGGCAATCGCAACCTGGCTTGCCAACTGTAAATAATCTGGAACTAGGATAAATGGCAGCAGGGTCGACAGCCAAAATACAATTTCCAACGGATGCCAGCGGGTGCGCGTATGCAAATACGCCGAGGGCACGAAGCGATTCGGGGTATCCGGTGCGGCGGACATCTAACGCTTACCGAACAATCCAGCGGGACGCCACATCAATATGCCCACCATCACAAGATAAATTAGAAACGCCCCCAATTGCGGGACGTAGTACTTGCCCGCCATGTCGCTGATGCCCAAAAGCGCCGCGGCGACGAAGGACCCGCCAATCGATGCGAGGCCGCCCACCGAGACCACGATCAGCACATAGATGAGATAGGCGAACGCAAATCCGGGGTCGAGGCCCACCATCGAAATGGCCAGTGCGCCACCCAGGCCGGCCAGACCGCTGCCCAACGCGAAGGTCAAGGCAAACACGCGATCCACATCCAAACCCAGACCGCGCGCCATGCGCTGGTTATCCACCGCGGCGCGGATGCGCGCGCCAAAGCGGGTCCATTCCAAACCCGCGATCAGGATGGCCGTAATGATGAGCGCGACCACAATCAGAAACAGGCGGTAACGGGCAATGTTGACACCGCCCACCTCGAACGAACCGCTCAAATAAGCCGGCATGATCACCGGCTGTTGCACCGTGCCCCAGAAATACGCGGCGCCAGCGATCGACATGAACACCACACCGATGGTGAGCAGGGTTTGGTCAAGGTCGGTGGCGCGATACATGCGGCGAAAAATGAACCGCTCCAGCACCACGCTCACCAAGGCCGCGATGATGAAGGCCGCAGGCAGCGTGGCCAGAAACGACCAACCTAGTTTTTGCATCAGAGTGACGGTGACGTAACCGCCCAGCATGCCGAAACTGGCATGCGCGAGATTGATGAAATTCATCATCCCCAACGTCACCGACAGGCCCACCGACAGCAAAAACAACAACATGCCGTAGGCAAACCCGTCGAACAGGATGCCGGCTATGGAGCCCAGCATTCGCTACGCTTAATTTTTTCGCCGAAGTGGTTCGCCACGCTGATTAACCTGTTTATTTCATGCGCGCTTTAACCGGATCTTTCACATCCTTGACGACATCGAACGCCACGTTGCCAAGCTTGCCGCCGACCCTCTCGACCCGGCTGATATACACATCGAGCACCACATCGCGGGTTTCGGCGTCGATACCCATGGGGCCTCGCGGGCTATTCCACTTCATACCCTTGGCGGCGCCAATCATTGCCTCGCCCTCGGTCTTACCGCCGGTTTTCTTCAGCACTTCATAGATCAGGTGCATGCCATCCCAACCGCCGATCGAGAAAATATCGGGATTGCGTTTGTAGTCGGCGTTGTAGGCCTTGACGAATGCTTGGTTGAGTTTGTTATTCAAGTTGTGGTCGTAATGGGCAACCGTCACCACGCCTAGAGCATTGTCGCCCTGGCTCGCCAACGCTTCATCCGAGGACAAAGCATCCTGCCCCATCACTCTGATTTTTTTCGGATCGATGCCGCGCTCGGTCATCGCCTTGCCGATTGCCGCCGGCTGCACGCCACCCGGGACCCAGGCATAGATACCATCCGGGTTGGAATCCTTGGCGCGTTGCACGAATGCGGCGAAGTCGGGGTTTGCCACGGGGAAGCGCACCGAACCGACAATGACGCCACCCGCTTCCTTGAAGGCGCGCATAAAGCCTTCTTCCGCGTCATGACCGGGGCCGTAATCCGACACCATGGTGAAAACGCGTTTCACACCGCCCTTACGCGCGGCCCAGTTACCCAGCGTTTCATTCAACATTGGCGTGGTCACCGAAGTGCGCGCCATGAAGGGCGACTTGGTGGTGATGATGGAGGTCGCGGCATTCATGATCACGGTGAATTTTTTCGCTTCCGTCGAAACGTCGGCGATCGCCAGCGCGTTAGGCGTGAGAATCAGGCCGGTGAGCACATCGACGCGATCGCGCACCACCAGTTCCTGCGCCAAGCGCTTGGCCACATCCGGCGCGATACCGCCCGAGTCTTTACGAATGATTTCGATTTTGCGGCCCCCCGCAGACTCCCCATTTTGTTTGACATAAAGTTTGATGGCGTTATCCATCTGCGCGGCGGTGTCGGCGAACTGGCCGGAATATGGCAGGATCAGGCCGATTTTTACCGGTTGTTGCGCAAGCACGCCGGTGGCAAAAAGCGCTGCAACCAGCCCGCCCAAACTCAAAGACATCTTTTTCATCTGACTTCCACCCTTTTATGCGGTTAAAGACCCTGCTACCCATTGATGATGTGCCCAAAGACCGGCGGGATTCTACTTAAATTTGCCGGAGATAGCTTTTAAATTCGACCCACGACAAATTCGTGGCGCTGGAGTAAGCTCCTCACTTGAAATTTCGCCGGACGTAGTCAAATCGTGTTCAATCGGGTCTATCGATGATTCTGGTTGAGCAAAAGGCCGAACTGGCGTTGGGTTTCGCCAAGGATTTGATCGTGCTCGATCGCGGCAAAGTGGTGCATAGCGGCCCAAGCGCCGCGCCTGCGCAACGATCACGCCACGCAGGCGCGGCTGTTGGGGGTGGGTGGCGAATAGCTCGAACTTTATCCAGAAAATATCTAAATCTATTTATCAGAATATAGCAATGGCCTTCTCTAACGAAATATTTCAATTCATAATCGATATATCCAATGGCGTAATTGGCGCTTGATCTGTTGAAATGACCGAAGCGACGGCAATGACCGGGATCGGCTCAATTTATTTTAAGGAACCGCAATCATGAATCGCAGCGCCGGCAAAATACTCACCACCCACGTCGGCAGCCTGCCGCAAGTCACCGCGCTGGGCAACGAATCGAGCGAAACCCAACTGCGTGAAGCGGTTGCCGCGGTGATCGCCAAGCAAAATTCGATTGGCATCGATGTCATCAACGAGGGCGAATACACCAAAGGCGGCGATTGGCTTTCCTACCTTGACGAGCGTTTCGGCGGGTTCGAGTCGCGCCCCCCCGATGGCGCGAAGCCACTCATTGCGCAGGGCAAGGATCGCGAAGCGTTCGCCGAGTTCTATCAATATGCCAGCGAAAAGGGGACTCTGTTTTATTTGCCGGGAACGCAAATCAAACAAGTGCGTCCGATTCGCGTTTGTACCGGGCCCATAACCTATGCGGCGCAAAAGGAGTTGGCCAAAGAGATTGATCTCTTGCTCGCCTCTTCGCCCAAGGAGCGCGCCTTCCTTACCTCCACCGCGCCCGCCAGCATCGAGGTCTATCGGAGGAACGAGTATTACAAAAGCGAAGAAGAGTTTGTGTTCGCCTTGGCCGAAGCCTTGCGCGTAGAGTACGAAACCATCGCAAATGCCGGGCTCATTCTTCAAGTAGACGATGCCTGGTTGCCCGCGTTATGGGACCGCATCGGCATTGCCATGGGCATTGAGGCATTTCGCAAACGCTGCGCAATGCGCATTGAGGCGTTGAATCATGCGCTGCGCAACATCCCGGAATCGCAGGTGCGCTACCACCTGTGCTGGGGAAGCTGGCACGGACCGCATGCCTACGACCTCGGATTGGAGAAAATTGTCGATCTGATGCTGAAGGTGAAGGCGCAAGGCTATCTCGTCGAAGGCGCCAACGCGCGCCACGACCATGAATACGCGGTGTGGGATACGGTCAAACTACCCGAAGGAAAAATCCTCATTCCCGGCGTGATCACGCATTCCACCGACGTGGTGGAGCATCCCGAGCTGGTCTCGCAACGCATCCAGCGCTACGCGCAACGTGTCGGTGGAGAAAACGTGATGGCCGGCGCCGATTGCGGCTTTGGCGGCCGCTCGCATCCTCAGATTGCCTGGGCAAAGTTGGAGTCGTTGGCGCGCGGCGCCGAATTGGCAAGCCGCGCGCTGGGTTTCAAGAATTGAGGGCTTGCCATTTCTCTGCGGCGAGCCCTCAGCGAAGCGTAGCCCCTATACAAGAATCGGCAATCTAACCGCCACCACCGCCGGCACGCCTTTGCGCGTCTCGGCCAAGCCGCACTTTCACCAGCCACTTGGCGATGGTCTTGGCGTGCTCGGGATCGGGGAACACGCCTTGCGAAACACCCAGTTGATCGCGTGTTGGGAAGCGTGCCGTGCCGGGGTAAGGCAGCATCGCCGATTCGCGCGGAATGGAAAGGAACACCGGGCCATTGTGTTCGCTCATGGCCACCTGCAGTAGGCGACTCACCATCAAGCCCGGATTATCCTGATCGAGTGGCGCGGTCCTAAGCCTGTCCAAGCGCGGCGATACGCGGGGTATCGATACCAACCAATTCGAACGACCGGTTAAAATCGACAGCGCCTGAAGCGAAATCACCGCCTTCGATGCTGGATAACGAAATGACTGGATGAGCCCATGGAAAATGAAG
The DNA here is from genome assembly GCA_945897475.1 of Bordetella parapertussis. Taxonomy (GTDB): domain Bacteria; phylum Pseudomonadota; class Gammaproteobacteria; order Burkholderiales; family SG8-39; genus 2-02-FULL-62-17. The sequence goes on along the minus strand of CAMDFL010000180.1, from coordinate 164 downwards.
CGAAAGAATTTGACTACATCATTGCTGGAGCAGGCACCGCGGGCTGCATGCTGGCAAACCGGCTCTCGGCGGATCCGGCCCATCGCGTGCTGCTGCTGGAAGCTGGCGGCGACAACGATGCGTTCTGGCTAAAAGTGCCCATCGGTTATCGCTACACCATCGGC
>CAMDFL010000179.1 GCA_945897475.1 Bordetella parapertussis | reverse complement strand
GGGAATCTGGCGCAACTGACGCGGGAACTCCGGATACTTGTTGATGGGAAAGGCGCGGTTCGCCGTGTTGTTATAGCTCTGGCGGCGCGGTTTGGTTTTTGATTTGGGCTCGGGCAGTTTGATTCTGACCGGAGCTATCGATTTGATTTTCATCGCGCCTGTTATCGCATCGGGAACAAGCCGCGATCATAAGGCGCTTCCCCTCTTGGCGGGGAAGCACCGGTCTGAATTTCAGGAGTGTGAAACCAGCGCGCGGATGTCAACCGCGGGAGATACACAAGGGGGCAGTAATCGAATCGCGCCCCGCTGCCACTCGGCGCTGATGTTGTCCTTCGCGGCAAAGTGCCCCTCCAGATAACGCATCTGGATCTTCGCGATGCTGCGGATGTTCTTTTCATCCAGCGAATGGAACGCCACGATTTCGTCGATACGATTGACGAACTCCGGCCGCAGCTTATAGGGCTTGCGGCGCACGGTTTCAGTCAAATGCCCGCCTTCCTCATAGCCGACATATCCCGCGCATCGCCTCATACGGTCTGCCAGTCCATACTAAAATCCTGTTTCCTGCCTTTACCCACGGAAAAGTCCATGTTTTTACGCGCCGTTTGCGCCTTCATATCGACCATTGCCGCTTTTTGCGCGATGGCACAATCCTATCCGTCCAAACCGATTCGTGTCGTCATCCCTTACGCGCCGGGCGGGGGTGTGGACCGCATGGGGCGGCTGATGGCGCCGCTTCTGGGTAACGCGCTCGGGCAGCCGGTGATCATTGAGAATCAGGGAGGCGCCGCGACCATGATTGGCACCGCCATGGTGGGTCGTGCCGCGGCGGATGGTCATACGTTGCTATTCACCACCAACGGATTTTCAGTGAACGTGCTGGTGCATAGTTCGCCTAGTTACAAAGTCGAGGAGTTCGTGGCGGTCGCACCGGTGGCGGTGTTCGCTTATGTGCTTGGTGTCACCCCCGGTTTGCCTGCGCGCACTATTCAGGAATTTATTGCCTACGCGAAAAAAGAACCTGCCAAGGTCAATGCCGGCGCCGTGGGGGCGGGAAGCGCGATGCACTTGTTGAACGAACGCTTCGAGACACTGGGAGGAATTGTCGTACCTGAGGTTCACTATCGCGGTCTGGCACCGGCGCTTACCGACCTCATGGGCGGTCAGGTGCAGATGCTGTTCGACACCATCGGCACCACCGCGCGCCAGGTGAAGGGCGGCAAAGTCAGAGCGCTGGCGGTGACCAGCCCCGAGCGCTCGCCCCTGATACCGGAGGTTCCGACCTTTCGGGAAGCGGGCATGCCGGGCATGACCCAACTCGGGTGGCAGGGTGTGTTCGCCCCGGTGGGCACGCCCAATGCCGTGGTGGATCGGCTCAATCGCGAGATCGTCAGGATCGCAACGTCGCCGGAGGTTCGCGCGCATTTCGAACCGGAAGGGCTTTCCCCGCTGGATCTGTCGCGCGAGGGCTTCGCCAAATTCGTGCGCGAGGATGCCGCGCCGTGGGAGCGCATCGTCCGGGCGCTGGGGATCAAAATTACGGAATAGCAGTGCGCGCAATAGCAACACGGGCAATAGCAACACGGGCAATAGCAACACGGGCAATCGCAACACGCGGAATAGCAATACGAGAAATAGCAGCGCCGATTCAAGCTGTCGGGCGCCCCAGCCTTCGTTCGCGCTGGGTCTCGTTTTGCAGACCTCGACATTTATCCAGCAAACCCGGAATCGGCATCGCTGGGGGTTCTAAAGGGGGCTTAGGCCCCCTTTAGCAGACCGTCCCTAATCCTTGAATGCCTGAATGGCGCGCTCGATCCAGGCCTTGTCATCGGTGAGCGTCTCAAGTTCTTTCCTTGCCATGGCCTTGGTCTGGCTGCGGTTGGCGATCACCGCCTGGTGGTCGCCTTGTGCCGGGGCGGTGCTGAATTCGAGGCGGATATTGTTCACCGGATCCCAGAAATAAAGCGAATCGCTGCCGGGACTGACGCGCACCGGCCCGTTCGCCTCGTAGCCACAGGCAATCAGTCGTTCCTTCAACGTCAACTGCATGGCGGCCGACACCACGAAGGACACGTGCTGCATCATGCCGATGTCGTCGCGGTCACCCTGCTTTTTTATGCCCTTGGGCATTTCGAAAAATGCCAGCATGCTGTCATTGCCCATGTCGAAAAAATAATGACGCAGGTTCTCGAAGGGTGGATTGCCGCGATTTTCCTCGCCGCTGCCCAGACCTTCTTCCACCTTGATCGCACCCACCAGCGGCATGCCGAGCACGCCGCTGTAAAAGTCGATGGTCTTTTTCATGTCTTCGGTGTTGAGCACCAGGTGGTGCACGCCACGGATGGTGCGGTTGAATTCCGGCGCCCAGGGTTGGCCCATGGCGCGTTTCAGATCGTTGTCCATTCGATTTCTCCTCAGGTTTATGTTGCATGCCGGATGATCCACAGAGGCAAGCGGGTTGCGGAACAATATACGACAATTCGGCGAGACGTCCAAAATTCCAATGATGACGAGGCGGTGAGAATGAACAGACACATGAACATCAGACGCACGGGACTGCTGGTTCTCGCAGGTGTATTCGCAACAGGGGCAATGATCGCCCGCGCGCAGGAAGCATGGCCGGTCAAACCGGTTCGCTTCATCGTCCCGGTCGGCCCCGGCGGCGCACCCGACAGAGTCAACCGACTGGTGGCCGAAAGGCTGGCGAAGAAATGGGGCCAGCAGGTATTGATCGAAAACAAACCGAGCATCGGCCTTATCGTCGGCACCGAACAGGTGGCCAAATCGACGCCCGATGGATACACCCTGCTCTCTACACTCACAGCGCATGTGCAGACGCCGTTTCTTTTCAACAAACTTCCCTTCGACGCCATCCGGGATTTCGCGCCCATCACGCAAATGACTGAAGTGGATGTCCTCTTCGCCATACGTGCCGATCTGCCGATCCGAAACATCAAGGAGTTACTCGCCGCTGCTAAATCCGCCCCGACACCGCTGACTTTCGGCTCCACCGGCCAGGGCTCCACCTACCACCTGAACGGCTCGGCACTGGCAAAAGCCACCGGCGTCAACCTGCTGCACGTGCCCTACAAGAGCGAAGTCAACGCCATGACCGATCTTGCCGGCGGACGCATCGACGCAAGCTTCTCCTCGTTTCCCAGCGTCATGCCCATGATCCAGGCCGGCCGCGTGCGGCCAATCGCTCTGGTGAGTTCCATGCGTTCGCTGGTTTATCCCGACCTGCCGATCTTCTCCGAGTTGGGCGTCACTCGCCTCGACAGCTGGTTTGGCCTGCTCGCGCCGCGCGCCACGCCGGTTGAAATCGTGAGAAAAATTTCCGCCGACGTGCGCGAGATAGTGCGCGATCCGGAAGTCACCAGGATTTTTGGCGAACAAGGCATACGCACCATCGGTTCAACGCCGGAGGAATTCGCGAAGATGCTGGAGGCGAATCTGGCGAGCTGGAAAAAGACGATCTCGGAGACCGGGTTGAAGGCGGCAGATTGAGAACGCACAAGGATCGAAAAAGTAATTGAATCACGCGCAATGGATCAAAGCGCCAGGATCACGTAATCCACAACTTTAATTTGTCTGGGACTTAACCAGCTTCGTGCTGCCAACTATTTTCGATCTCTCGTAATCAGGATCAGCATTCGGCCAACAGCGAATCTTCTAGAATTTCCTCATGCCCGGTGACGACCTGACACATCGAGTGTAGTGCTTCATTCTGTTTGGAACTTAAGCGCTGATTGGCGCGGATGACTTTCTGGAGAATGTCGGGCAGCCTTTGCAGTCGTGGTGCCGTGACGCTCGATGCCACACCCGCAGCACCGTCGTATCGCTCACGCCAGCGACCCGCTTGCACACGACCGATCTTGAGTTCCTCGGCAATCATTTCATTGTCTTTTCCATCGGCCTCGAGCAACACCAACTGCGCGCGATGCGCAAGGCGAACACTCACAGTCTTGGACTTCGCCAAGCGAGTGAGCCTGGCACGCTCTTTTTTATTGAGCACAATCGTTGTCGCAACTCGCATAACCTGTCTACCATCATGCACAATAGCAATGAGACAGGCAGAAAGTCATTTAGCTCCATTAAATACTAAGCACTATCCTGGGAGGATGTAATCATGGGGTACGAAGAAGACCGCAGGGCACGCGCTCTTGCGATATACGCGGAAATGGGCTGGGGCGAGAACGAGGGCGTCAAGGAAGCCGATGAGGAATTGTGGAAGATCATCACTGACATCATGTTCGGCGAAATCTGGTCGCGCCCGGGCCTTTCCCTCCGCGACCGCGAGATGGTGACGCTGGCGGCCCTGATCATGGACAAGGCCGACGGCATGAAGCTGCACATGCAGCATGCGCACAACCTCGGCATCAGCTATGACGAGATGCGTGAAGTGATCTTTCAGGTGATGTACTACGCGGGTCAGGCAAAGGGACTGTTCGCCATCCGTCGCCTCAAGGAAGTGATGGCGGAGACCGGCGGCAAATTCGCGCCGGTCGCCAAGAAGTAGGCGGAACATGGCCGAGAGTTTTCCGCGCAGCGCGCTGCCCGTCTACCGGCAGTCCTTCGACTGGGAGCAGTTTTGCCGCGACTACCCGTTGCCCGATGTCTACGAGCAGACGGTGTATCGCTATCCGCGGCAGAAGCTGCGCGAGATGCAGAACCAGCGCTTCCTGAAGGTGGTGCAGGCCGGATGGGCCAACCCGTTCTACAGCCGGCGCTGGCGCGACAAGGGCCTGTCGCCGGGCGATGTGCGCGGCATCGACGACATCGCAAAGCTGCCGATGTTCAATTCCGACGACATCAAGGAAAGCCTGGAAACCACGCCTCCCTACGGCGACTTTCACGGCATGACCAAAGAAAAGCTGGCCGCAACGCCCTTCAAACTGCAGACCAGCGGCGGCACCACCGGCATGCCGCGCGGCACGCTGTCCGACCCGATCGCCTGGGAGACGCAGGCCTTGTCCAGTGCGCGCGCCATCTACATTCAGGGCGGACGCCCCGGCGATGTGATGCAGATTCCGATGACCTGCTCGCTGGCGAACGCGCCCTGGCAGACTTACAAGGCCTGCCATGATTTTCTGGGCATCCTGCCGATGACCACCGGCAGCGGCATCGTCACCTCCAGCCGCCAGCAGCTTGAAATCGCGTTCCGCTACGGCAGCAACCTGTGGACCAGCTTTCCGGAGTATCTGACACGCCTGGCCGAGGTCTGCCGCGAAGAACTGAAGCGCGACATTCGCGAACTCAAAACCAAATTCATCCGCACCTATCTGGGTCCGGATCTCGAAGGCACCTTGCGCCGCGAACTGTCGGAGACCTGGGGCTGCCCGGTCTACGACACCTATGGCACGCATGAGATGGGCACCTGCGGCTTCGACTGCCGTGAGCAATCGGGCATGCACGTGATGGAAGACACCCTGTACCTGGAAATCGTCGACATCGAGACCGGCGAGCCGGTGGCCCCCGGTGAGCGCGGCAACATGGTGGTGACGGTGTTCTTTCGCAATGTGCCGCCGATCATCCGCTACAACCTGCGCGATCTGGGGCGCTTCCTGCCCGATTCGCTGCAGAAGGCCTGCGGTTGCGGCAGCCAGTTCCGCCGCATCGACCATTTCCTCGGCCGCAGCGACGCCATGGTTAAATTGCGCGGCGTCAACGTCTATCCCATGGGTTGCCTTGCCGCGATCAAGAGCGACGAGCGCACCACCGGCGAGTGGGTATGCGTGGTCACGCGCACGGAGGGCAGCGGCGCGGCGCGCGATGAAATGGAAGTGCGCGTCGAAGTGAGGCGCGAGGCGGCCAGCCGCGAGGGCCTGAAGGAATTACTGGAGAAGCGCCTGCGCGAAGACCTCGGTGTATCGGTGGGCGTGACGCTTTCGGACCAGGGCAGTCTCGCGGAACTGGCCAATTCCGGCGGGCGGGAAGGCAAGGCGCGGCGGCTTGTGGACCGCCGGCCGGGATACATGGCCAAGTAGTCAATTCAACGCAACAACACAAGGAGAACAGCAATGAACGACCCCAAGATGGGCGCACAAGCGACGAAGCCGGTGGATGTAGAGCTGCGTTCCGGGCGCGTGGTGGATATCAGCCTGGAGCTGGATGACAAGACCTTCAAGATGCAGGTGCTGGAGGGCTTCAAGTTCGACATGCAGTTCAAGGTTGAACTGATGAAGTCGCACGATGCCGACAAGGGCCTGGGCCAGGTGGTGCGCGGCGTGCACATGCGCCTGCACGCGGGCAGCCACATCGATGCGCCGGAGCATTTCGTCAGGGGCGGCAAGCAGGTGCACGACCTGCCGCTGGATCTGTTCATGGGTGAATGCGTGGTCGCGGATTTTTCCGACAAGCTGCCGCGCGGCGGCATCACCGTGCAGGATCTGGAGGAGCGCGTCGGCCCGAAACTGCGGCCCGGCGACCGCCTGTTGATCCGCACCGACTGCAATGACCATTACCTGGAGATGGAGCTGGAAGCCTGGAAAAAAACCACGCCATGGATCTCCGCTGACGGCCTCAAATGGATCATCGACAAGGGCATACCGCTGGTGGGCGTGGATTTCTTCCACGGCGCCAAGGACCCCAACGCCGGCCGCGAAGGCGCGCTGTCCGAGCGCCTTCTCAAGAACGGTGTGGTGGTTCTGTCCTATATCCAGAATCTGCACCGCATCACCAAGGACCGCGTCACACTGATGTGCCTGCCCCTGAAAATGATCGGGGTCGAGGCATCGCCGGTGCGGGCCCTGGTCATCGAATAGGCGGCGGCGTGCAGGCTGGCCCCCTGCACACCGCCACGCGTGGTTCGTTTTCCCAATTCACGGAGCAAATGATGCTTACATTGACGAATGGAATGAGCAGCGCCCTGTTGCTATCCATGATTTGCACTGGCGCAGCCAATGCGCAGGCACAGAAATATCCGGTGAAGCCGGTGAAGATGGTACTGGGCTTCTCCACCGGCACCAGCACCGATGTGGTGGCGCGCATTGTCGCCGACGGCGTCGGCCCGCGCCTGGGCCAGCAGGTCATTGTCGAAAATCGACCAGGCGCGAGTGCAACCATTGCCGCCACCTTTGTCGCCAAGTCCGCCCCGGACGGCTACACCATGGTGATCGGCACTCCCAGCGCGCATGCCACCGCGCCCTACGCCTTCCTCAACCTGCCCTACGATCCGATCAAGGATTTTGCGCCGGTGGCGCTGATCGGGAACACCTACTACATCCTTGCCGTGGCGCCGCAAACGGGCGTCAAAACCGTCAAGGAACTGGTTGCGCTGGCAAAGTCGAAACCCGGCTCGCTCAACTACGCCTCCGTGGGAGAAGGTTCCCTTTCCCACCTCGGCGGGCTTATTTTCTCGGACATGACCGGCACGCAGTCAACGCATGTGCCCTACAAGGGATCGTCGCAGTCGGTCCTCGACGTGGTCGCCGGGCGCGTACAGTTTCTGTTTACCGCGATCTCGACCACGCAGGCGCTGCATCGCGACGGCAAATTGCGCATCATCGCGGTTGCCGGCCCCAAGCAGGCGGTGCTGCCCGATGTGCCCTCGATGGCCGAGGCGGGGTTTCCGGATTACCTGCTGTATTTCTGGTTCGCGACCTTCATGCCGGCTGGCACGCCAGGAGAAATCGTGGCGCGCATGAACCGTGAAACCAATGCGGCCGTGCAGGATGCGCGGATCGCCAAGCTGCTCAACGATGCGGGAGTGATCCCGGAGACCATGACACCGGAAGGGCTCACGGGACTGATCAAGAAGGACGCCGAGACATTCCGCCAGGTGGTGGTCAAGGCAGGCATCAAGCCGCAGCCGCTGTGACCGGTTCCACGACATTCGCCGATGCCGCCACGGCCGGCGATTTCGAATCTCTGCTTCCCTCGGAGGCCAGCGGCGCCGAACGCTACAAGCTATTCATGGGCAGCGTAATTCCGCGGCCAATCGCCTTTGTCTGCACACAGAACGCAAACGGCACAACCAATGTGGCACCCTTCAGCAACTTCATGGTGGTGTCCTCCAGCGAATCCCTGCTGGCTTTTTCGGTGGGGCCGGAATCCTCGGTCAATTCGCGGGAGAAAGACACCTTGCGCAATGCCCGCGCCAATGGCGAGTTTGTGGTCAACACCGTGCCGGTAGCGCTGGCCGAAAGGGTGCAGAAGTGCTCGCAGAATTTTCCGCCTGGGGTGAGTGAAGTCGAGGAGGCGGGGCTGACGCTGATCCCCTCAGTCAAAATTGCGACGCCGCGCATCGCCGAAACCCGCGTCCAGTTCGAATGCCGGCTGCACAGCATTCTTCCCTTTGGCGACGCGAATCTTGTTATCGGCCAGGTGCTGCTGGTGCATGCGCGCCGCGGCCTGGTCCGGGACTACAAGAT
>CAMDFL010000178.1 GCA_945897475.1 Bordetella parapertussis | reverse complement strand
CCCGGTGCAGAAGTCCGAGGCCGAAGATGAGAGAAACAGCAATACGCCCACCAGGTCCTCCGGCTCACCCAATCGACCCAACGGCAGTCGCGCCATGAAGCCGTTGCGCACTGTCGTCGCTTTCTCATCGTCGCCAAACATCCAGTTGGTAAGCGGCGAGCGAAACACGGTCGGGCCGATGGCGTTGACGTTGATTTTGTGCTTGCCCCACTCGCAGCCCAGGGTGCGCGTCAGGCCGTCAATGGCCGCTTTCGAGGTGCAATAACCGCCATAACCGGCGGGATGGCCGCGCACGCTGCGTGCCGAGGAAATCAGCACCACCTTGCCGCCACGCCCTTGTTTGATCATTTGCTTGCCGGCGGCCTTGGAGACCAGCCACGATCCGCGCACGTTGGCATCCATGATGGCCTCCCAGCGCTCCAGCGACTGATCGACGATGGGGGCCGGGTCGTTCATGCCGGCGCCGGCGACGAGAATGTCCAAGCCACCGAATTTTTGCACCGCGGTATCCACCATGGCCTCCGCGTCCGCCTCGGTCTCGGCGCGGCGAGCGACGATCTCCACCGAGCCGCCGGCGGCGCGCACTTCGGCGGCGACTTTTTCCAAGCCCGCCTTGTTCGAGGCGGCGATGACGACTTTGGCGCCCGCGTCCGCCAGACCCAATGCGGCGATGCGCCCGAATGCGCCGGTACCCCCGGTGACGAGCGCGACTTTGCCGCCGAGGTTGAATAATTTTTTCGTATCCAATGCCATGTCAATCTCCTGTTTGAATCAGTTTTCTCAAAAGTCGATTTGAAGAATTCGCGATTTGAAACGGTCATGCCAAGACTCACCAAGCTGCCGTCACTTGATGCAGCCGGCAATTATTCCGGCTGGAAACCGGTGGCCTTCACCAGTCGTGCCCAGCTGGCGTGCTCTTTTTTGTGGAACTCGCGCAGGGACTCCGGCGTGCCCGGATCCTCGACAATCGGCCCAAGATCGAACAGGCGCTTGGCGACTTCCGGTTCATTGAACACCCGGCGAAAATCCTGATTCACCCGCCGAATGATGTCGGCTGGCGTGCCGACCGGCGCGTACAACATGTACCAGCCGACGTATTCGAATTCAGGAAAGACACTCTTCAGCGTTGGCACTCCCTCCAGGCCTGGCACCGGCGAGCCACCCGTGACCGCGATGGCGCGCAGCTTGCCCGCCCTCACCTGCGGTGAGGAGGACGTCGCGCTCTGGAAGGTCATCTGTGCGCGGCCAACCATGGTGTCCTGTATCCCCGCGGCCGCACCGTTGTAGAACACATGTTCATATCGGGTGCCGGTCAGGGCCTTGAAATATTCCACCATCATTCCGCCGAGATTGCGCGGGCCTTCGCTGGCAAACGACACTTTGCCGGGATTGGCCTTCAGGAAGGCAACGAGCTCGGAGAGGTTGTTCGCCGGCACAGTGGGATTGACCGCAAGAATGAAAGGAGCCTTGCCGATTAAAGCCACCGGCACGAGGTCTTTGTCCGGGTCGTAGGGCAGGGTCTTGAAGGTGTGCGCGTTTAACAACACTCCCCCAGTGGCCATGAAGTAGTTGTAGCCGTCGGCCGGCGCCTTGATCGCGGCGAGCGTGCCGGGAACGCTGGCGCCGCCGGCTCGGTTTTCGACCACCACCGGCTGGCCCCAGATCTGACCGAGGCGGTCGCCGAGGTAGCGCGCCATGATGTCGGGCCCCGCGCCGGGCGGTTGCGCAACGATCATGCGCACCGGTTTTGAGGGCCAGGTCTGAGCGCTTACGGGCAACGCCGCCGTAAAAAAAGCGAATCCGGCCAGCACGGCCGCGATCATTTTTTCGCCCAGGTAGCGCGGCAACAATTCAAAACATTTCATGATGGCACCTGTTTATAGACGAGCACTATGGACTGAAAATTATTCAATAATGAAATAGATATTCGCCTTATCCGGCCCAACTCACTCAGGCGCTATCTTTGCCGCCTTCACCGCGCGGCCCCAGCGTTCGCCCTCCAGCCGCAGGAACTCATTCAATTCGGCGGGCGTGCCCGGCCCCTTCTCCACCACCGAACCAAAACTCGATATGCGTTGCGACACTTCCGGGTCCTTCATCACCAGACCGACATCGCGATTGACGCGGGCAATGACATCGCTTGTCACACCGGTGGGCGCGTAGATCATGTACCAGCCGACATATTCGAAGCCGGGAAAGGTTTCGCGAATCGTCGGCACGTCTTCCAGTCCGGGCACGCGATCGGCGCTGGATACCGCGATGGCGCGCAGCTTGCCCGCTTTCACGAACGGAGGAATCGCCGGTGTGCTGGTGAACGTATATTGCGTGCGCCCGGCAACCGTATCCTGCAATGCCGGCTGAGTGCCGTTGTAAGGCACGTGGACGACATTGATGCCGCCGAAGACGTTCAGCATTTCACCCAACATCCCGGCCAGGCCGCGGGGGTTGTCGCTGGCAAATGACAACTTGCCGGGCTGCGATTTAGCCAGGGCAATCAGTTCAGCAAGATTCTTCGCCGGCACGTCGTTGTTCACCACCAGCACGAACGGACTCTTTGCGATTAACGCCACCGGCACAAAATCCTTGGCCGGGTCGTAGGGCAGCGATTTGATGGTGAATAGATTGATCACCGTAGCCGCGGTGGTGGCGAAATAAAAGTTATAGCCGTCGGCGGGAGATCTGGCCGCAGCCTGCGCGCCGATGATGTTGTTGCCGCCAGCGCGGTTTTCGATCACCACCGCCTGCCCCCAGCTTTTCCCCAGTTTGTCGGACATCAAGCGCGAGATGATGTCCGGCCCCGTGCCGGGCGGTTGCGAAAGAATAAAGCGTATGGGCTTGGCGGGCCAGGATTGCGCCTGCGCAAGGAAAGCAGCGGCGCAAAGCACCGCTGCGAGAAAGCCGCGCGAGGTATAACGCATGAATTACTCCCTGTGAAATCGAGACACTGCCCAGGTACACCGCCGGTGCGGCATTGTACTGGCTGCTCGAAATAGTCGTTGCGCCGGCACGCGCATTTGCTGAGAATCGGCGCAGTGACATCGTCCATCCCGACATCGTCGATCCCGCGCTCGACTATCAATCAATCAGGAGCCGCCAGCATGACATCCGCAGCACAAAGCGCACCACCGCTGGTGTTCAGCCATTTCGGCTACTACGTTGCCGATTACGACCGCATGGTGGGTTTCTGGACGCGGGTGTTCGGCTTTGGTGTCAGTGACCATGGCGGCCTGCGCGGACGGCAGATGGCGTTCATGACGCGCCGCCCCTTCGAACACCACCAACTGGTTGCCGTGGGTGGGCGCGATCCCGCGCATCCGAGCACGGTCGCCGATGTCGGCTTTCTCGCCCCCGATCTTGCCGAATTGCGACGCATCGCCCGCATTCTTGCCGCGGAACCCGGCGTCAACGGCATCACACCAGTGGACCATGGCGTTTCCTGGACGCTGCATTTCGTCGATCCCACCGGGGTGCCAGCCAGCGTGAACGTGGACACCGGATGGTTTGTGCCTCAGCCGCAAGCCTGGCCACTCGACCTCGCCGCCACTGACGATCAAATCCGCGCCGAAACGCTGCGCCGTTGCGAGTCCATCGAGGGATTGCGTTCACGCGCCCAATGGCGCGACGAAACCACCGCCACGCTCGCTGCCGCCGGCAGCCTGCAACCTCAGGCCACACCTGCCGTGGCCCCCGCGCCTGCAAGCGCAGGCCCGGTGTTTCGCAACAACTTTGGCGAGAAGCCCGCCGAACCCTTCCCTCGTGTTGCCATGTTTCGCATCGGCATGCAGGCCATCGACCTCGTGTCGCTATGCAAGTTCTACGAGGAGACCATGGGCTATCTCGTCACCGGTCGCGGCCGCCGCCCGGCCGTGGGCGCCCTGCCCGCCGCCGACGTGGTGACCCTCACGCGCGACCCCAATCAAATCGCGCAGATCACGCTCGTCGCGGGCCGGCGCGCCGATGTCCCCAGCAGCGTCAATCAAGCCACGTTTCGCGTGCCATCGATCGCGGCGCTACGCGAAGTGCACAACCGCATGCACGCCCATCCCGGCGTGAGCGCCTACCGGCCCGTCGACCACGGCAATTCGTTTTCGCTTTATTGCAACGACCCGGAAGGCAATACGCTGGAACTCTCGCGCGAATCCATCTGGTACACCCCCGCGCCGAGTGCCTGGCTGCTCGACTTCACTCTTTCGGACGACGAAATGCTGCGCGTCTCCGAAGAACGCTGCCGCTCCGAACCCGAATTCATGATGCGCAGCGACTGGAAAGCGCGCGCCCATGCCGAACTGCGGGCGGCGGGACGGCTGGAGGCGGAGGAATTGGTGGAGCACTTGCGCTGAATTATCTGCCTCAGTGAGGCACTGAACGACCGATCTTGCCCCCAGCGCAGCCCGGCTCCGGCCGGCGTGAGCTATGGGCTTTAGCCGACAAGCGCACCGGGATGCGGCGCGAGCCGAAAAGCCTCGCCAAAGTGCTGGTAGCGACCGGCAGCGGACCCACAATTCCCAGGCGCCTCATTGAATCACCATGAAATACTAATATTCCATGTTGGAATTTCATGGTTATAAATGCTAAGATTCATCCATGTTGAAACGCACTGACATTGAACGCTCAGTCAAGACAGCCCTGGCCCGCTCCCGCGCCGTCGTGCTCAACGGGCCGCGCCAGTCGGGAAAAAGCACGATCGCTCAATGCTTCCTGAGTCGGAACTCCCCCAACTATTTTGATCTTGAGAACCCGCTGCACGAGCAGCGTCTCGCCGAGCCTCAGGACACACTGTCGCAACTGAAGGGACTGGTAGTCATCGACGAAGTGCAGCGCCGGCCGGGCTTGTTCCCGTTGTTGCGGGTGCTGATTGACCGCTCCGATGATTCGGGGCAGTACCTGCTGCTGGGCAGCGCCTCACCGGCGCTATTGCGCCAGTCGGGGGAGTCCTTGCTGGGTCGGGTGGAAACGCTGGAAATCAGTGGCTTCAACCTGCAGGAAGTTTGCCACACAGCCGGGCAATACAACAACGATGCGGCAACCCGCCTATGGCTGCGCGGCGGCTTTCCACGCGCGTATCTCGCCGGCTCCGATGAAGACAGCATCGCGTGGCGGAGCAACGCCATTGCCAGCCATATCGAGGTGGATTTGCCGCAGTTTGGCGTCAATATCGCGGCGCCCGACATGCTGCGGTTCTGGCGCATGCTGGCGCACTATCACGGGCAGATATGGACCGCGTCGCACCCGGCCAGGTCGCTGGGCGTGTCCGAGCCTACTGTGCGGCGTTATCTGGACACATTGACGCAGACACTCATGGTTCGCCAGCTCCAGCCCTGGCATGAAAACCTGGGTAAGCGGCAGGTGAAGTCGCCCAAAATATACTTTCGCGACACCGGGCTGCTGCATGCACTGATGGGCGTGAGCACGCTGCCTGAATTGCTCGTGCATCCGCGCTGCGGCGCCAGTTGGGAAGGTTTTGCGCTGGAGCAGGTGCTGCGGTTGGCCAAGCCCGACGAGGCCTACTTCTGGGCCACGCATCAGGGCGCCGAACTCGACTTGCTGATGCTCAAAGGCCGGCAGCGCGTAGGCGTGGAGTTCAAGCGCGCCGACGCCCCCAAAGTCACCCCCTCCATGCGCATCGCCATGCACGACCTGAAACTCGACGCACTGTACGTCGTGTATCCCGGCGCGCACCGTTTCAGTCTCGCCGATGGCGTCGAGGCGGTGCCCTTGTGGGCACTCATGCCCGGAGGATACTCGCAGGCTGTCAGCGAATAAGAAGCCGGCCGACGTTAAGCGTCGCCCTGACGCTACGCGCCAGTTCGGCCGGATCTTCCTCTGCGTCCAGCCGCAGCGCGTCCTGCTGCCGCTCCAGAATCGCGAATTGCGAGTCGGGGAGCTTCGGATTCCTGTAGTGGCCGTGGCGCCCGATTTCGGGTTTTCTGGGTAAGAGCTGAAGGTTTATCTGGAGCGCGTGTCAAATCATGCGGCATTGGCCAGACGTTCTCCCGTGAACCGACAAGCTGTTATGTCAAAGTTTGTCCGTAGCCGAAGGCGGCTTATGCCTTTGGTACAACCAAGGGGAATCTATTGTTTCTATTCGCGTGCCTTGGTCGAGTGTCTGGCCCGGATGATTTCTGGCCGACCCTGTGTGGAAACTGTGTCCCATCTGCAGGGCTCGGTAATGCCCAAACCACGGTTTGCTGGGTAACTAAACCGTCCGGATTTACTTGCGCATCAGCAGGCGGTCTATCGCAAAGCGCCCCGCGCCGCTGACAAACAGCAGCACGGTGCCGCCCATCATCGAAACGTTTTTCCAGAAATGGCTGGACTGATTGGCGACTTGCGCCGCATCGACGGCCCAGTACCGGTGCGAACTGAATGTGGCGATGATGACAAACAAGAGCATCAGCAGGGACGTATAGCGGGTGGCGATACCGAACATCATGAACAGCCCGCCCAGGAACTCGACCGGCGGCGCAACATAGCCGAGAAAGTCCGGCAGGTCTCGGCGCGCCATGGTCTTTACGAATGAGTCCATGTCCATGAGCTTGCGCCAGCCGCTCTGAAAGAAGATGAAACCGAGCAGGATACGTCCCGCCAGAAGTATGACGTCCTGCCCCTTCGCTGCGACGCCATCGGCGCAGTAAAGGTAAGACGTCAGGGAATTTCCACCGGGCTGCATTGTATCGTTTGACATCACGCTCTTCCTCCAAGGTTGTGATTAACGCTAGGTAGTTTAGTCTGAACTTGAGCGCAACAGTATCGAATCGTGGACCGGTAGATCGAACAGCCTGTCGCAGCCCGCGAGCGTCCGCTTCCAAGCGAATCGACATGTAACCATCAGGGTCCGCTCCTGGCCGGGACCGGTGCGCCGCTCAATCCGCCGGACAAAGACACCTTCTACAAGCAGGGCGCCAAGGGTTACATCGATTACCCATTTCTGTCCGATGCGGCCGCGTAGCGGCCGGATCCGCATCGAACCAACCTGAAAAAATACCATATTTGAATTGAATATATGCGCATTGAATCTTTAAAATTAAACATAGAATACATAATTCATTGAATTAAACCGCCGTGCAGATATCAGGGCAGGGAACAAACGAGCATCAACCTGCCCCCGTTGCATCACTGCCCGGATCGATGCGATCCAGAGGACTCAACACCCCGCGACCGCCGCGATTGAGCACATGGGTATAAATCATCGTAGTTGACACATCCTTGTGACCGAGCAACTCCTGAACAGTGCGAATGTCGTAGCCGGCCACCAGCAAATGGGTTGCAAATGAATGTCTCAGCACGTGCGGCGAAACCGGTTTCAAAAGACCCGCCTCGCGCCCAGCACGTGCGACCGCGCGCTGCACAATTTTTTCATCCAGATGATGCCGCCGCGTCGCCCCGTCGCGCGGATCGACTGAGCGGCTTCCCGACGGAAACATGTACTGCCAGATCCAGCTGCGGCCCGCCCTGGGGTACTTGCGCGCCAGTGCAAACGGCAAATGCACATCGCCAAAGCCTTCGGCCAGATCGCGCTCATGCAATGCCCGCACCCTAATCAGGTGCTCGCGCAAAGGCTCGACCAGGCGCTTGGGCAGCATCGTCACGCGGTCGCGCGCCCCCTTGCCATCGCGCACCAGAATCTCAAGCCGCTCGAAATCGACGTCCTTCACCCGCAAGCGCAACCCCTCCAGCAGGCGTGCCCCCGAGCTGTAGAGCAAACTGGCCACCAACCAGCGCGTGCCCTCCAGATGCGCGAGTAACGAGCGCACCTCGTTCTCGGTGAGCACCACCGGCATATGCTTGGGCCGTTTGGCGCGCACTACCTCGGACATCCAGGGCAGCTCGACCTGCAACACCCCGCGATACAAAAAAAGCAAGGCTGACAACGCCTGATTCTGCGTCGATGCCGCCACCCGCCCGACCGTGGCCAGGTTCGATAGAAACGCATCCACGTGCACCCCGCCCATCGAGCCAGGATGCTTCTTGCCGTGGAAGAGAATAAAACGGCGAATCCAATGCAGATAAGAATCCTCCGTTCGCAGACTGTAATGCTTCGCCCGCAACCGAGCGCGAACCTGGTCAAGCAATCGAAGCGGTGGCATGGAATGGACTGATGGTTGCGATACTGTACGAACGTACAGATGCCCATCCCGGTTGACCGAATTGGATAAACTTGAATAATCAGAGGGTTGGGCGTAAGGTCGTCGATATCAGCCCCAGTTTCGGGGTTTTACAACGCCCCTAAGTAGGGGCCGACTTCTTGTTAGCTGTCATACGTTCGGACTGGGAGATCCAACCATGAAAAAACTCGTTTCTCTGCTGGTACTGCTATATGCATTCGCGGGAACGACCATCGCCGAAACACGCCAGACGGTTGAAATCCCGGGACAGGAAGGCCGCAGGCTTTC
>CAMDFL010000177.1 GCA_945897475.1 Bordetella parapertussis | reverse complement strand
GCCGGGGCCACCGGGCCCAGACTCACATGCGCCGCGACCACGCGCCACCCTTCCGGCATTCGCACCCAGGTTTGACTCTGCCGCCCGCAAGCCTTGCCACGGACGAACTCGGTATTCGCGGTGGCGAAGTCCCGCCCGTAGGTCGTGATGACGGTGTTTTTGAGAACTCTTGCCAGATTTTCTGCCGCGCGCGCGGCGCGAAATGCCGCGATCGCCGCGTAGCCATAAAGGTTTTCATTCACACCGTAACGCAGGCAGTGGGGACTGTCCCAGAATGAATTATCGAGAACCGCAACGTCGTTTCCGATCAGCGCCTCTTCGTAGCGCTGGAATACCTGCGTGACTTCGTCTAGCACCTCGGGCAAATTGATTTCGATCATGGCATGTCCTTGGCAATGGGAGAGCGGGTAACGCCTTCTTTTTCGAGCCATGCGGCTACGCGCAGGGCGAGCGACTCTCGCCAGGGCGCCGCAATCACCTGAACGCCTATGGGGAGGCCCGCGTTCGGGTCGTTAGCGGGATAAACGTTCCATACCGGAACGGCCACCACCGGCAATCCAATAAATGAGATCGGCTGGGTCAAGATGCCAATATTGGGACGCAGCGGCACGCTCTTGCCATCCACGATGCCGGTATCGGCGCCCAACACAGGAGCCGGAAAGGGCGTCGCCGGGGCGAGCACGATGTCCACGTCGCGAAAAATTTCCAGCACACGTGCTCGATACCATGAGCGAAAGCGCTGCGCCTGCAATATCCAGGTCGCCGGGGTCAATGCGCCCGCGAGCAATCGGTCGCGAATCAGCGGCTCAAAGTCGGCTGCGCGGGATTTGAGATTCTCGAAATGCAGATTGGCCGCCTCCGTCGCGGTGATGATGTAGGCGCTGGCGCGAGCGCGACCGGCTTCGGGAAAGGTCACTGTTTTTTTCGCGCCCAAGGCCCGGGCAACGCTATCGCGCGCCGCGAGCGCGCCGGGGTGAGCATGCTGCTCGAAATATTCGTCGGCCACGGTGATGCGCAGGCCCGCGATGCCTTGATCGATTTCGGGCATGACAGGTTCTGCTGCGCGCCGCGAGCAGGCGGTGTCGTTGCTGTCGGGCCCTTGCAATGCGTCGTAACAGGCGGCCAGATCGACGGCTGAGCGGGCGAAAGGACCAAGGTGATCGAGGCTGGCTGAGAACAGGAAGGCGCCGCTACGCGGCAAGCGCCCGTAGGTGGGCTTCAAGCCATACAGGCCGCAAAACGACGCAGGCACGCGTATTGAACCGTTGGTATCCGATCCCAGTGACAAGGGCACGCAGCCCGCGGCCACAGCGGCTGCCGAGCCGCCGCTTGACCCGCCGGCACTGCGCTGCAAGTCGTGCGGATTGCGTGTGGCGCCGTAGTGGGTGTTCTCGGTCGTGAACCCATAGGCGTATTCGTCCATGTTGGTCGCGCCCACCAGGATGGCGCCGGCCTCGCGCATTCTCGCCACCAGCACCGCATCCTGATCGGCTGGTGGATTGCTGCGATTGATGATGGAGCCGGCAAGCGTCACCTTGCCTTCGATGTCGTAGAGATTTTTGACCGCATAGGGCACGCCGGTCAGTGGCGGTAAGGTTTCGTTTTTGGCGCGGCGTGCGTCGATCGCGGCGGCTTCGGCGAGCGCGCGCTCGGCGGTTACTTCGGTGAAGGCATTGATGACCGGATTGCGCGCTGCAACGCGTTGCAGGGCGGCGCGTGTGACTTCGAGCGCTGAGAATGCGCCTGAACGCACCCCCGCCGCAATCCCCAAGGCGGACGCGTCAGGATTTATCATGTGAGAACACCGGCGCCGGCTCGATCTGCGGTGGCAGGGAAAAACTCATCACCACCTTCGCCATGGTCGCGATGAGTTCCATATTTTGCACCGTACCGGGCCAGTGCTCAGGGGAAAGCCGCAGCCCGATTGCTGCCGCCTCCGCATGGACCAGCGCCGCGATCTCCGGGTTCATGTTATTTCTCCAGATTCAGGGTTCACATTGCTTCTTCGGTGGTTCATGCTGTTTCTCCATATTGGGAAAGCCCAGTATGCGTGCCGACCGGGTAATGGCAAGCGACCTCGCGTCCCGGCGACAATTCGCGCAGGCCCGGCTCTTCGGTGTCGCAGCGACCGCCGGATTGCGGACAGCGTCCGAAAAACCGGCAAACACGCGGGTCGGGATCGATGGGCGAGCGTGGTTCGCCGGGGAGCGCAATGCGTTGCTTTTTCTCCCCCATATTGGGTATGGCGCTCACCAGGGCCTGCGTATAGGGATGCAGCGGCTGGTTGAATACTTCCTCGATAGAGCCGGACTCGACAATCTTGCCCAGGTACATCACCAGCACGCGCTGGCAAAGCAGCCGCACGATGTTCAGATCATGCGATACAAACAGGTAGGACATGCCCATGCTCTCGCGCAGGTCTGCCAGCAGATGCAGGATGATGGCCTGCACCGAAACATCCAGTGCGGCAGTGGGTTCGTCCAGAATCAGAAGACGCGGGCGAACCGCGATGGCGCGAGCGATGCCGACACGGGCCTTCTGCCCGCCGGAGAGCTGGTGCGGAAAGCGCGGCAACAGTTCCGGCGGCAAGCCCACCTGGCTGGCCAATTCCCCGACGCGCAGGCGCAAGGCGTCGCTGCCTGCGGGGGCAGTCAGGCGGCGCAAGGGCTCGGCGATGGCGTCGAAGGCGGTGAATCGCGGGTTGAGGCTGTCGGTGGGGTCCTGGAAGACCATCTGGATCAGGGAGCGGTCGGGCGAGCTAGCGAATCGCGCCGCAGGTGTCGCATTGATCGCCCGTCCCTCGAAGCGTATGCCGCCTTCGGTAGGATCGGCAAGCCGCGCGAGCAGGCGCGCCAGTGTCGACTTTCCGCAACCCGACTCACCGACAAGTCCCACGCTTTCGCCGGCGGCAATGCTGAAACTCACGTCATCCACTGCGTGCAACTTGTGGACGATCCTGGCGCGACCGAAATGAAAGCCGCTTGCGCCGATGGTGAAGAGCATACGTAAATGTTCTACCTGAAGCATGGGTTCGGCCACGGCATTCATGGGTGAGGGGCTTCCAGAGGATTGCAGCAGGCCACGCTGTGCCCGTCGCCAAAATCGATTCGCTGCAATACCTGCGCGCAGGCAGGCTTCACTCGTTCGCAACGCTCGGAGAAGCGGCAAGGCGGCAGATCGTCGCGGCGCAGGTCGGGAAGGTTTCCGGGGATGGACGATAGCGCGCGAAGGTTCTTCACATTGTGCGGCGTCGATGCGATCAATCGCGCGGTATAGGGATGGCGCGGCGTTTTGAACAGATCGCCGGTTGTCGCCGTTTCGACCACGTGCCCGGCGTGCATCACCACGATGCGATCGCAATACTCAGCCGCCAGGCCAAGATCGTGGGTGATCAATACCGTGGCCATCTGGCGGGTTTTGGCAAGCTCACCCACCAGATCCATGATCGCCGACTGCGTGGTGACATCCAGGCCGGTGGTGGGTTCATCGGCGATCAGCAATTGTGGATTGCATGCCAATGCCAGTGCGATCATCACACGCTGGCACTGTCCGCCTGAGAGTTCAAACGGATAAGCCATGTAGCGCCGCGCTGGATCTGGAATACGCACTTGCGCGAGACACTCTATGGCGCGCTCTTTCAAGTGCTCGCGCAGCGTGGTGGTGTGGCGCAGCAGCACATCCTCGATCTGCGTGCCCACGCGGCGGATGGGATTGAGCGCGGTGCGCGGATTCTGGAAAATCATCGACAGCTCGCGGCCGCGAATGCCCGCGAGATCGGATTCCGAGGCGCGCAACAGATCCAGCCCGCCGAACTCGGCGCGGCCGGCGGTGATACGACCGGCGGCATCGAGTATGCCCAGCAAGGCAAAACTCATTACCGATTTGCCCGATCCGGATTCGCCGACGATACCCACGGTTTCGCCGCGCTGAACCTCGAAACTGACGTCCTGCAATGCCCGCACACTGCCCGAGCGGGTGCGGAATTCGAGCGACATGCCCTGCACCGAGAGCAGGGCGGGCTGCGCCGCGGGCGCGGCTTCGCCGGGCAATGCCGAGAGGATATCCGCATCGATCTGCATGTTCAGGTCCGGCGCCGCGGATCGATGATGTCGCGAAGCCCATCGCCGAGCAGATTGAAGCAGAACACCGCCAGCATCAGCACCGCGCCGGGGAACAAGGCCACCCACCATTCTCCGGAGATGATGTAGGTCGCCCCCTCGGCGACCATGATGCCCCACTCGGGCGTGGGCGCCTGCACGCCCAGGCCGATGAACGACAGGCCCGCCGCATTGAGAATCGCCCATCCCATGTTGAGTGAAATCTGCACCATCATCGGCGGCAGGATGTTGGGAAACAAATGCGAGGCGAGTATGCGCATGTCACTCGCCCCCGACAGGCGCGCGGCCTCGACATAGCCTGCCTCGCGCCGCACGTTTACCTCGGCGCGCGAGACGCGCATGTAAAACGGAAGATTGATAATCGCCGTGGCAATGACAATATTTGCCACGGTATTGCCAAGGGCCGCAACAATGCCCATCGCCAGCACGAACAGCGGAAACGCCATGATGGTATCGGCGGTGCGGCCCACCACCCGATCGGTCCAGCCACCATAAAAACCGGCCAGACACCCGAACGCACTGCCGACGACAAAGGACAGCGCCACCGCGGACACCGCGATGCCGAAATCCAGGCGCGTGGCGACGATGATGCGTGACAGGATGTCGCGGCCCAGATGGTCGGTGCCGAACCAATGCGCGCGGCTGGGCGCTTGCATGGCGTTCACGGTATCCGAGGCGAGCGGATCGTAGGGAACTATCCACGGACCAACCAGGGCGAGTATCACGAACGCGATGAAAAGCCCGAATGCGAAGAACGTCACCGGATTCTCGCTGACGACGTAGCGCACGTGGCCGATGGTGGTGCTGCTCCCCATGGTTGCAATACTCATGTGATTTCCCTGGGTGCAATGCAAGTCGCCCACGCATGGTACTGCCCGCCGGGTACAGGTTTCATAGCCATCATTGTGGTTTCATAGCCATCATTGCGGTTTCATAAGCATCATTCCATCTGCACCCGCGGATCGACCACGCCGTAGGCGATGTCGATGGCGAGGTTGAGCAACACGTACAGCGTCGCCATGGCGAGCACGAAGCCCTGCACCGGCGCGTAGTCCGAGGACACCAGCGCTTCCAGGGCATACGAACCTATGCCCGGCCAGGCAAATACTTTTTCCACCAGAACATTGGAGCCAAGCAGAAATGAGAACACCATGCCAAGGGTTGTGATTACCGGCAGAAGCGCGTTGCGGAATGCGTACACATACAGCACCTTGGGCGCCGACAGGCCGCTTGCGCGTGCGGTACGGATGAAATCCGAGGACAACACACCCAACATTGAGGCGCGCGTCATGCGCGCCAGCGGCGCCATCACGAAAAGCCCCAGCGTGATCGCTGGAAGAACCAGTTGCTTCAACGCCGCGCGAAACAGTTCCAGGTCGCGCGCGATCAGGCTGTCGATGAGGAACATTCCGGTGACCGACGGAGGCGAAGAAAACATCGGGTCGAGCCGGCCAATGGGTGGGGGCGCGATGCCGATCAGGTAGTAGAACAGCCAGGCGAGAAACAGGCCGGTGAAAAATGTCGGAAGCGATACCCCGGCGGTTGTCGCAATGCGGCAGAAATGATCAACCCACGACCCTGGGCGCGTCGCGGCGAGCACGCCCAACGGAATCGCCACCACCACCGCGAACAGCAATCCGGCCAGCGTGAGTTCCAGGGAGGCCGGCAGGCGCGAAATCAACTCACGCACCACCGGCTGCCCGGTGGAGAGCGAATTGCCAAGATCGCCGCGCACCAGATCGCGAACGTAAAAACCAAATTGCACCGCAAGGCTGCGATCCAGACCTAGAGACCGGCGCACTTCCTCCACCGCCGACTGCGTGGCAGCGGGCCCGGCGAAAAATGCCGCCGGATCGCCGGGCAGCGCGCGGGTAAGCAGGAACGTCACCACCACCACGCCGAGGATATTGGGGATGGCGCCGACGAGGCGCCGCAGGGCCATTTTCAGCATGGTGGTACTGCCCTCTATACCCTCAAGCCTTGGACAAACTGCGAAAGTCCGGCTGCAGGTGGAACCAGTACTTGTAGCCCTGTATTGATTTCTGCATCGCCACGTCGAAATTGGGCTGCGCCAGCGGAATGCGCGGCACCTCCTCGAAGGCGATGTTGACGAATCCCGACACATTCTCCTGGTACTTTTTTGGATCGGCCTCGAAGCGCGCCGTATCGATGAACTTGTCCATCGCCGGATTCTTGTAGGACATGGTGTTGAATACCGCATCCTGTGAGTGGTAGCACCAGAAAAAGAAATACTCGGCGTAATTGAGCCAGCCGCCGAACCTGTTGAGAATCAGCGGCATGTCTTTCTTCAATAGCGCGGCGCGCCAGGTGGACCCCGGAATCTTGTTGATGCTCACCTTGATGCCGATGGTGGCAAGCGCTTCGGCGATGAGAATACAGGCCGGCTCCGATACCGTGGCGCCACCGAGATCAAAGGAGATGGTGGTCTCGAAGCCATCGGCCATTCCGGCTTCCTTCATCAGCGCGCGCGCCTTGGGAATGTTGTAGTCGTAACCGGTCGGCTGCGGCCAGGCGGTGCCGCTCGCCTTGTTGTCCTTGTCGCCCCACATTTTGGTGGCGCGCTTGTACAAGGCAATTTCCATGATCTTGTCGTAGGGGATGGCATGCGCCACTGCCTGGCGGACCTTAAGGTTATTGAACGGCGGCTTGTTGACGTTCATGCCGAGGTACCACAGTGCATTCTCGATAGGCGTCGACACCACGCGCACGTTGCCTTTTTCCTGGGCCATCTCCAGAAAATCCTTGGGCGGCATTTCGTAGGTCATGTCGATGTCGCCTTTCTCCAGCAGCGCGCGGCGATTGCCCGCCGAGGGCACCTCACGTTGGATGATGCGGCGGATTTTCGGTAGAGGGCCTGATTTCCAGTCATCAAAGCGCTGGTAGATGATTTCCTGGCCTGATTTCCACGATTCAAGCTTGTAGGCGCCGCCACCGGCGACATTGTTTTTGGTCCAGTCCAGACCCCAGGGGTCTTTGGGCGAAACGTTTTTCTTCACCAACTCGGAGTTGAAAATCGAGGGCACGGGCACGGCCATGTCCACCATGGAGAGTTTGTCTTTGCGCAGGAAGTTGACGCGAAAGGTGTTCTCATCCACCACCACGAACTGCTCGGGTTTTTCCAGCGAACCGGCTGCCATCTGGAACGTGGGGAAACCGCCAACCGTTACCGCCCGATCGAAGGACCACTTCACGTCTTTCGCCGTGACCGCTGTGCCATCATGGAATTTCGCGTTCTTGCGCAGTTTGAACACCACCGACATGCCATCCTTGGCGATCTGCCAGGATTCGGCCAGTTCGGGTTCAAGCTTGGTGTAATCGTAGGTGAGCGAGCCGTTGGGCAATTTCCTGGTGCCGAAACTCATCAGCCGGTCATAGCACACCCAGGACACGCCATAGGCTGGCCGGTTGGCGCCCACCGTATGGATGTCCAGCGAATTGGGCCCGGTCTCGTTGGCGATGACCAGGACTTCCTTGCGGCGGTCCGACTGCGCCAGCAATTCGAAGGGCAGCATGCCCGCAGCGCTCAGAACGGCGGTCGTTTGTATAAATTCACGGCGTTTCATATCAAACTCCTTTTAGGTTGCTTATGCGATTACCAGGTTGCTTATGCGTTTACTAGGTTGCTTATGCGTTTATTAAAAAGTGGATGGTGCGGAAATAGCGTGGTCGGACCGCGGATGGATATAGGCACGCCAACCGCCGAAACTGGAAATATCCTTGGCGTTTTGCGTGGCATGGGACTCGCAGATGAACCCTTTGACCAAACTGCCATCGGCGAGCTCGATGGTGCCTACGCCCAGCGGCGCCGGTATCGCGGCGACGAATGAACCGAAATCGCGTTCATTTAATTCCCAGATTTCAAGTTCGATGGCAGCACCCGCGCCATTGCCGGCGCGAACCAGCCCTGGCTTGGGTGGCGTGCTGTCAGGCAATGCGAACAAGCGGTAATGCGGCGCAGTGTTCATATTGCAAAGCAAGCGCGCGCCGCGATCGGTGAGCTGGTGATTGAGCGGCTCGCCTGACAGGTGCGCGCCGACCACTGCGAGATGCACGCAGCCGGCGGCCGACTTTCGTGGCGACGCGGGCGGCGATGCATTCGAGCCGATTACCTCTGGCGCCCCGCTCGATGGCAGCCACGCGGTGGCGCCGATGGGCAAGCCGGTCGAAGCGTGAAACGCGGCGCCAAGGCGGCAAAGCCAGCGATCCGACCCGGCGGGCCCCACCAGGCTCACACCAAAGGGCAGGCCATCGGCGCGCA
>CAMDFL010000176.1 GCA_945897475.1 Bordetella parapertussis | reverse complement strand
ACTGTTATTTTCTGGAGAACGTTCGCGTGGTGTCGCACCGATGTCGAACCCATACTCAATCAGCGACGGCATTTCGGGGCTTCGGCGGACCGCAGGGGATGATGCTGGCTGAACAGGTGAACGACGAGGTGGCGCACGCGCTGAACATCGATCCGCTGACCGTGCGAAAGCGTAATTTCTATCAGCCGGGTGGGCGTGATATCACGCACTACGACATGAAGGTCGAGGATTTCATCGCCGACAAAATAGTCGCGCAACTGGAGGTGGATGCCGATTACGCCGCGCGGCGCGAGCGCATACGCGAATGGAACCGTGGCAGCGCCATTATCAAACGCGGCATCGCGCTGACACCGGTGAAATTTGGCATCTCCTTCACCGCCACGCACCTAAACCAGGCGGGCGCCCTCGTGCATGTATATACAGACGGCAGCGTGCTCATCAATCACGGCGGCACTGAAATGGGCCAGGGCCTGTTCGTCAAGATCGCGCAGGTTGTCGCGCAAACACTGGGCATCGATATCGATCGGGTCAGGCCCAGCGCGACCAATACCTCAATAATTCCCAACACCTCCGCGACGGCGGCCTCCAGCGGCAGCGATATCAATGGAAAAGCGGCCGAGGCCGCGGCACTGGAGATTCGCGCGCGACTTGCCGCGGTGGCGGCACGGCATTTAGAGGTATCGGCCGATCTGCTTCGATTTGCGGATAACCGCGTGTATG
This sequence comes from Bordetella parapertussis, assembly GCA_945897475.1. Classification (GTDB taxonomy): domain Bacteria; phylum Pseudomonadota; class Gammaproteobacteria; order Burkholderiales; family SG8-39; genus 2-02-FULL-62-17. The sequence goes on along the minus strand of CAMDFL010000176.1, from coordinate 7,716 downwards.
CGGATGAGGATGGCAATGAGGGTTGCAATGAGCGTTCCATCGCATTCGCCGAACTGGTGATGATGGCTTTCATGGCGCGAGAACAACTCTGGGCCGACGGTTTCTACCGCACCCCGAAAATCCACTACGACCCGCACACCCTCAAGGGACGGCCGTTTTACTATTTTTCCTATGGCGCGGCGGTGTCGGAGGTCGCTATCGACACCCTGACCGGCGAGTCGCGCCTGCTCGGCGTGGATATCCTCCATGATGCCGGGCGATCGCTTAATCCGGCCATCGACATCGGACAGATCGAGGGCGGATTCGTGCAGGGCATGGGCTGGCTGACCTCTGAACAACTGCATTGGGATAACGCGGGGCGCCTGCGCACCCACTCGCCTTCTACCTACAAGATTCCTACCGCAAGCGACATACCGAGTCATTTTTCGGTGAAGTTCTGGCAGGACGACAATCGCGAGGAAACCATTTTCCGCTCGAAAGCGGTGGGCGAGCCGCCGCTGATGCTGGCGCTGTCGGTGTTTCACGCGATTCGCGACGCGGTAGCAGCCGCCGCGGATTATCATTTAAGTCCGCAATTGAACGCGCCCGCGACCCCCGAGGAAATCTTGTTCGCAGTGGATGAAATCCGGCAACGCGGCAAACTTAAATCGGGGTCAGAGTAAGATTATTCTGTTTAATCTCACTGTGCCCTAATTTACTACCCCCAATTTTTCCGCCCGAGCCAAAGGATTCAAAAATGAGGATTCGATTTACTGTTTTGACTATAGCGGTCGCTGCCATGTTACCTTCGCAGTCGCCTGGGCAGTCCTTCCCGACAAAACCGATTCGCATTCTGGTTTCCGCAGCGCCCAGCGTGCCCAACGACCTCATTTCACGGGGCCTCTCGGAACCGCTATCGCGGGCATTCGGCCAGCCCGTCATCGTCGAGAACCGTGTAGGCGCCGATGGCATCATCGGTATGGAGGCCTGCGCAAAGGCACCCAGCGATGGCTATACCCTTTGTTCCACCGCAAGCAATGTAATCATCTGGAATCCGGTGCTGCGCGCCAAGCTGCCCTACGATTCCTTGCGCGATCTCGCGCCGGTAGTGCATGTGGGATTTTTTGACAGCGCGCTGATCACTCACCCATCGGTGCCAGCCGCCTCGGTGCAGCAGTTGTTCGACCTGGCAAAGGCCAAGCCGGAGAGCATCACCTGGGCGCACTTCGGCGCCAACAGCACCGGGTTCATGTACCAGAGCTGGTTCAGAAAGAGCCGCGCCGCGCCTTTCTACGCGGTGCCCTACAAGACGCAGCCCCAGGTGTTACAGGCGCTGCTCGCAGGCGAAACACAAGTGGCGGTTTATAGTATCGCCAACACACAGTCCTCGATTCAGGCGGGCAAGTTGAAAGCGCTGGCGGTAACCGCCGCCAATCGCGTTCCCCTGTTCCCCAATGTGCCGACATTCGAGGAATTAGGTATCAAGTTGCCTCTACGCACCTGGTTTGGATTTCATACGCAAAGCGGTGCGCCGCGCGAAATCATCACCCGATACAACAACGAGATTCGCAAGGCTATGGCAGAGCCCGCGTTCAAGGACGCCATCATGAACCGGCTTGGCGTGATCGCCAACGACGGCACACCCGAGCAGTTCGACGCTTACATCCGCACGCAATTAAAGGAAGTCGGCGACCTGGTGAAATTTCTGGATATCAAGCCGGAATAAGTATCCGGCCCCGGTCGTGTCGTACTGATTTTTGTCGTTGTGCGCGGGAATTATTCCTTGGTGTACCTGGCGACACCTGGGTGGGAGAAGGCAGTGCAAAAAATAATTGTATGGGCCGCAGCTTTGGCGGCTTCCCTGACATTTGCCGCGAAGGCTTTCGCACAGGATGCGCAAGCCTATCCCGGCAAACCGATCCGCTTTATCGTGCCCGTTCCGCCCGGCGGCGGCGTGGACGCGCTGGCGCGCATGATCGGCGAAGTCCTTAGAAGCAAGTGGGGACAACCGGTGTTGATCGAAAACCGCGGCGGCTTCGGCGGCAACATCGGCGCGGAGGCCGTATTCCGCGCCGAGCCGGATGGCCATACCATTTTGTTTACTTCAGGCAGCGTGCTGGTTACCAACAAGCTGCTTTATTCGACACTCAATTACGATCCGGATTTGTTCTCACCAGTCTCTTACGTGGCGGCCAACTACAACGCGCTTATCGTGAACACCAAGCTCGGCGCGGATAGCGTGCAAAAACTCATCACCCTGGCCAAAGCCAATCCGGACAGCATCAACTACGCCTCACCGGGCACCGGCACCGGATCACACCTGACCGCCGAGTTGTTCAAGGGCATGGCCGGCATCAGCATGGCCCATATACCCTATAAAGGCACCGCGCCCGCAATGACCGATATCATGAGCGGCCATATATCCGCGACATTTGGCGAGTTGGGATCTTTTCTTCCACATATTCGGTCGGGCAAGGTTCGGATCCTCGCGGTCACCAGCGAGAAACGCGCTCCGGCACTGCCCGAGGTCCCGGTGATGAATGACATATTGCCGGGCTTCCTCGCCAAGCCCTGGACCGGCATAGTGGCGCCTCCAAAGACTCCAAGCGCCATCACCATGAAGATTTCAGCCGCCGTTGCCGAAGGCCTCAAGCATCCCGATGTCGCCAGGCGCCTCGCCGAGCGCCAGATAGAGCCTGTCGGCGGCAGCCCCGAGGATATGGTCGTTTTCATGCGCCAGGAGCTGGATCGCTGGGGAAAAATCATTCGAACCATGGGAATTAAAGCGGACTAGCTTGCTGATGCGTTTATTCAGTTGTTGATGCGTTTATTAATTTTCGAATAATAGAATTTGAAGTAGTAAAAAGTTTGTCGAGATGTTTAGCGATTTTGCCAATAGCGGCGCGCCGATTCGCGCCGCTTCTCGACGATGATCCCGCCCGCACTGAATTTCAGCCGGATGGCGCCATCCGCGTCGCTGCGAAGAATGCCGGCGCCGTTCTGCGCGTAGCGCCGCAGCACATCGGCTCGCGGATGGCCGAAACGATTCCGATAACCCGTTTGAAATACCGCATGGGTCGGTGACACCGCGGCAACAAACAGTGGGGTCGATGATGTGCCGCTGCCATGGTGCGGCACCAGCAGCACGTCGGATTTCAATCGATCCTTTTGCGCCTCCATCAGTGCCTCCTCGGCATCGCGCTCGATATCGCCCGCCAGGAGAGCGCTTCCCGATCCAGTGTCAATTCGCAGCACACAACTGCGATTGTTGGCCGACAGAAATGGATTGGCGAGCGCGCTGCCCGACGGATACAGAAATTCCAATCGCACGCCGTCCCATTGCCATTGAAGTCCCGCTCTACAGCTTGTGCGGTAGGCATTCGGCGCGATGTCGCGTCGATTGAGCGCGTGGTCGCTGGCCAATGAACTGGCCAGCTGGGCCACGGGCAAAGCGCGAAGAATCGACGCCGCTCCGCCCGAATGATCGCTGTCCTCATGCGACACCACCATCATGTCCAGGGAGGTGACCGCCTCGCCGCGCAGATAGGGCAACAACACTCGCTCGCCGCTATCGGACTGCGGCCCCCACGAAGGCCCGGTGTCGTAGAGCAGCACATGATTTTGGGTGCGTGCTTCGACGGCCATACCCTGCCCGACATCGAGAAAGGTGAGCCACAGTTCCCCATGCAAAGGCAAGGCGGGCTTGACAGCGAACAGGGGCAACAGCAAAGTCGCGCCGACCACGCGCGCGGGCACGCCGCGCGGCGCGAGCAGCCAGCAGGCGCCCAGCATCGCCAAGGGTACCGTCCACGTGGCGGGAGCATGCTGCGTCCATAGCGCGCCATCGAGGGCGGCCAGGTAAGCGAGCATGGGATACAGCCACTCCAGCAGCCAATGCGCAACATGGAGCGGCGCCTCGAATGGCAGTAGCGCGCCAAGCAACGCCAGCGGCGTCACCACCAGGCTCACCAGCGGAATCGCCACGGCATTGGCGAACGGTGACACCAGAGATACCTGTTGGAAAATCACCAGCGTCAGCGGCGCCAGGCCCAGCGTCATCGCCCATTGCACCGCGCCCCACTGCGTGAACCAACCGCGCTGCTCGGGACGGCATGCGCCGACATAGAAAATCAAGGCCACCGCGCCAAATGAAAGCCAGAAGCCCGGCGCAAGCACCGCCCAGGGATCGAGCAGCAATACCACCGCCAAGGCCCATGCGAGCACGCGCGATCCACTGCTCGCCCGATTCAACACTAAGGCCAATCCGACAACGCTCACCATGTAGAGCGTGCGTTGCGCCGGCACCGCGAAGCCGGAGATGAGGCAATAAGCAAGCGCCCCCAACATCGCCGCCGCCGCCGCGGCTTTCTGCGCGGGCAGGCGCAACGCCAAACCCGGCACACGCCGCCACAGATTGAATGCGAGCCACGCGAACAATCCAGACACCATGGTCACATGCAGCCCGGAAATACTCATCAAATGCGATACGCCGGTTTGCGCGAAAACCTTCCAATCCTCGGGTTCGATGGAACGCTGATCGCCGATGGCCAGGGCGATGAGAATGCCGGCATAAGGCGCGCCTTCCAGGGAATCCCAGAATCGCAAACGGATGTTCTCACGCAGCCGTTCAATGAAATAGGAAGGACGCGCCACAAATTCATCAAGCCGCACGCCGCCGCCACGCGCACGAACGAATCCGGTAGCGCGAATACCGCGTTCAACAAGCCAGGCTTCGAAGTCAAACCCATGTGGATTCGCCAGGCCATGCGGCAGGCGCAATGCGACCGGAAGACGCCAGCGCTCGCCCGCCCTCACCGGCATCACCACCTGATGTTCCTCGGGCATGAGGCCGTTGTACCACGACAGGCTTACGCGCCGCGGCACCAAAGCCTCCCAGGGCTGGGCCGACTCAATATCGAATTCGAATCGAACGCCGCGCTCAAACGGCTGCGGCAGACTTGCGATCACCCCTGTGAGCATGATGTCACGGCCTTCCCAGGCGGGATCGAGCCGGTCGGCAAGGCGCCATTGAGCGAAGCCGGCAGCGTAAGCAAACCCAAACAGCACGCCGATAATCGAGGCAAACAGCAAAACAAGGAAGCGTTTGACAAAAAGACCGGAGCCCATCCAAGTGACGCTAAAAGTCATCGAGCCGACAACCAGCAAGGTGGAAGCCAGTAGCACCACGACAATCGCGGGCCAACCGGGCAATTCCGCCTGCCATTGCAACAGCCATACCCCTGCGGCAAAACCGATAACGGTGGATCTCATTCCCGCAAGTCAAGAATTTGCATGGTGCAAAGCGGTCGAATGAATTGGATCCAGCGGGCTGAACACACCGCGCCCTCCCTTGTTCATCATGTGTGTGTAGACCATGGTTGTCTCCACGCTCGAATGGCCCAGCAACTCCTGCACCGTGCGGATGTCGTATCCGGCTTCCACCAAGTGAGTGGCGAATGAATGTCTCATCGAATGGCAGCTCACGTGCTTTTCAAGCTTCGCCTGCATCACGGCGAGCTGTACGCCGCGTATCAGGTAATTCTCATAAACGTGATGGCGGCCAATCGCCCCATTGCGAAGGCCATCCGAGAGCTTGTGCGACGAAAAAAAATTACCAGTGCCATTGTTTGCCGGCGCGCGGGTATTTGACATCCAGGGCATGTGGCAACTCGACATCGCCATAGCGCTTGGCGCCCTCCAGACCATCCAAGCAGTGACCTCCGGCGCGCGCAACTCGCGCGGGTGCCCCTTGCCGTAAAATGAATAAACCGCCTGATCCAGTGAACATAGGTTTCCTCTGTTCGCAAACTGCAATGCTTGAGCCGGATCGAATCCGGCACCGCAGCAAGCAGACCGGGGGACCTGGAAGTGTTCGACTGCGCTATTGCCGGATAATTTGCGTCGGCCATGATTGCCAAGGTGTTATGAATATCAATAAGCTGACTCAACGCACTGCTGGCTAAGGCGGATGACTGACAGAATGCTGACTGAATCGGGAAGGTGGCGCACACAATCAAAAGGTCAACCAAATTTGTCACCTAAATTCCTCAACCAAATTCGTCAATAAATTTCATCAACCAAATTTTTCAACGAAGTCACATTAAGCGGCAACAAAGCATCGAACAGCGGCACCAGCTATTCTGTCGGTTATGGCTGAATTCAAATATACGGATTACTTCGAAAACGAAGTGCTGCGCAAGCGCCCGTACTTGAAAAAGGAATGGTGTACCCGCGTTGTCGAGTCGCCATACAAATCGGAGCCACAAGAGGGCAACCGAAACCGATTCTGGGCGACTGTTGTCGAATTGGAAGGTCGTTACTTGAGAGTCATCACGCTTGAGGATAAAGTAACCATCCACAACGCCTTTCCCGACCGAGGGTTTAAGCCATGAAGTTAAATTACCACCCGGAAACAGATTCTCTGTATATTGACTTGTCGGAAAAGACTAGCGTTGAAACACGCGAAATTTCCGAAGGAGTTCTGCTTGATTACGATGTTGACGGGCATCTTGTCGGCATAGATATTGACAATGCAAGCAGCAAAGTTCAACTAAAAGACCTCATCCTTAGCAAGCTGCCCTCCAAGGTGGAGACTGTTGCCGCTTAACAACCCGCCGCAGTCGGACCGCCTCCAGCGTTGCGCGCTCGGAGAGCGCCTGTCTAGCTTTCCCTATCTTTCGGGAATCCGAGATAGATACACTGGCGCAAACCTTCAGCATCCGATTGAGAGGTTTGTGCCTACACTTCTAGCACTGTCGTCGGATTTAAGTTCTTCTGGTAAGAACGAACTCGAACGTGTACGCGACTTGGGGTATTTAACCGCTACCGGACTTAGGGCGTTTGTGTCGTTGATCGCGGCAGCTGGCTAGCGATCTGTAACGACTGGTATAAGGTACCGATGCATGTTCAATATGCCGAGGTTGTCGGGTTTCCCTCGGCGGTGACGAGTGCACTCATTCATGTCGCCAATACTCGCGGCTGGCCAGTTCTCAATCAGTACCTCTTTGATCAAAATGAAATCGTGAAGAAAAGTGAAAAGACCCCGAAGAAAGAACTCAAGATCGCACGTAATCGGATGAAGGAAATGAAAGATGACTACCACCCTCAAACAATTCAAGGCACGATCGCTGGCGCGCCCGGACGTGAGGAAGGCGTACGACGAACTTTCCGAGGAGTTCTCATTTATCGACGAAGTACTCAAGGCGCGGACTGCTTCTGGTCTTACACAAGCTGAACTGGCTGCACGCGTTGGTACGACTCAGTCTGCCATCGCCCGGCTAGAGTCCGGTACCCCTAAGCACTCGCCGTCAATCGTGACCTTACAACGGTATGCTCGCGCTATGGGTCATCGAGTCGAGATCAAGCTTGTCAAGGAGCGTGGGCTAACTTTAGGTGCAACGGATAGGCGAAAGCGGGCTTGAGTTTCTTCGCAACCACCTAGCGCGCCCGCAATTGATCGATTGGAACAGCATGCCGGTAATCATTACCGCTCTCGCCCCGCTTCGTGAAACGCCTTTTTCACCGGCGAGAATACATATTCGACAATCGAGCGCGTGCCCAGATGGATTTCGGCGGACACCTGCATGCCTGGGGTAAGCGCGTAGCGTGCCCCGTCGGCCTCCAACATTTGGCTATGCAATTCAACCGCCGCCTTGTACGACGGCGCAGCAGGCCGCTCCCGCACGTTGTCAGCCTGGGCGCCAGGTGGCTCGCTGGCATCGGCGCTCACCTGGCTTA
>CAMDFL010000175.1 GCA_945897475.1 Bordetella parapertussis | reverse complement strand
ACCCGCGGCATTCTCAAGGCTTCGTTTCGCGCGGTTGATGCCGCGCAATCCGGCCCCGGCCAACCGTTTCATCCCTTCGAGAAACAAGAGTTGTTGGAACCGGGCAAGATTTACGAATTTCAAATTGAACTCACGCCAATCTGCTACACCTTTAAAAAAGGCCATCGGCTGCAAGTGCAGATTGCCAGCGAGGACATCGAATACAACTCCATCCACCGGCAGGTTGATGTGATGATTCTGCCCTGGCCTGTTGAAAATTCAATTCACCATGATGCCGCGCATGCCTCGCACCTGATTTTGCCGGTGGTGCCGGACGAGCCTGAAATCAAGCCTGTGACCTCACCGGTGGCCGATATCAACTGGCCGATGCCGCCGGGAAGCTGGCTGCCGAATACCGATGGATGGCCGTTAGTAGGGGATTAACCCCCCAGGGGGGGTAATCCCCTACTAACTATCGAAAGCTTCAGAACAGGGAGAGAGGGAGTCCCCTCTCTCCCCGTTACCCCTCTCGCCCCGTGGCGGGCAATCGTTTTCTGAATGATTCCAGCCGCGTCAGTTGACCGTTATTTTGTTTTTCCGTATGACCTCGCCCCAGCGCTCGTAATCGCGACGCACTATGGAATTGAAGGCCTCGCCGGATACCCCGCTAATCTCAAAGCCCAGCTCGCGCAAGCGCCCCGCGACTGCAGGCGCTTCGAGCGCGCGACGGATGTCTGCGGCGAGCTTATCCTGCAGCGGCCGCGGCACGCCCGCCGGCGCGAAGATGCCGTGCCAACTGGTGATGTCCACCCCCGGATAGAGCGAATCGAAGGTGACGACGCCAGGCAATTGCTCCAGGGGCCTGGCGCCTGTCACCATCAGCGGCGTCACTTTGCCGGCTTTCATCGCGGGAATAACACCGCTGGATACATCCAGCATGATCTGCACCTCGCCCGCTATCAGCGCCTGCAGTGCGGGGCCGGCGCCCTTGTAAGGAATTTGCGTGAGCTGGATTCCGGCCGCGAGGCTGAGCAGCTCAACGTACAAATGCTGACCGGAGCCGACTCCTCCGGTCGAATAATTCAGTTTTCCCGGGGACTTCTTCGCGAAATCGACCAATTGTTGAACCGTAGTGATGCCGGTGGATGGATGCGCGGCCAGGGCGTATGTCAAGCCCACTGTCTGCGTGATGCCGACAAAATCCTTCAGGGGATCGTAAGGCGTCTTCTGCATGTGTGGCAGCGTGATCAGCGGCGATGAACTGACAATCAACAAGGTATGTCCGTCGGGCGCGCTTTTGGCGAGGAACTCGGCTCCAAGCGTGCCGCCCGCTTTGTTATCGACAAACACCGGCTGCCCCCAGCGATCCTGAAGGTCGCGCCCGATCAAGCGTCCGGCGACATCCAGCGGCCCGCCGGGCGGGTACGGCACCACCAAACGCACCGCCTTGGAGGGAAAATCCTGCGCAAAACCTGATGCGCAGGCAAGCCACAGGCCGGCGGCAATAACACCACTGAATAATCGCTTCATCTCACCCCCAGAATTAATGCTCGATATCAAGCCGCGACCAGCTCTGCTTGTGCCAGGCGCACCCTTTGCGATAGCAACGCGCTCGCATTGCGATGAAGAATTTTCTCCCTGGCTTCGGCGCCGATCTCGGCTTCGGCCACGGCCTTTGATGACCAGTCGCAGCCGAACTCGGTGCCGTCGGTGCCGAAAATAATGCGCTCCGCGCCATACAGGCGCACACCCGCTTCGATGGCGTGTGCGCCAAAGGAGTTGCAATCCACTAAAACCTTGGAGCGGGCGAAGCGTTTGGAGGGCAGTTCCTCGTCCGGGGTATCGAGCAGGCAGCGGTGATCCATGCGCTCGACCTCATAGGGGATATTTCCGCCAAGGTTATGCACGTGCACCTTGGCTTCAGGATAGGCATCAAGATAATCGGTCAAGCACAGCGTCACCATCGCAGAGGAGAGACATGCCTGCATATCGAGCGTGCCATTGCGACGCCGCACGTTGTCGATATCGTTACCGACTTTCGGCCAGGCATCGCCAGGCAACGGGCCGTTATGAACGAACACCACGGCACGATGGCGGTTGGCAACCTCCATGATGGGACGCACTTTTTCCGCCGCTTTGTGAGTGGCGAATGCATTGCCCGGCATGATCACGCCGATAATGCCGGGCAGTTTGATGGCGCGCTCAAATTCGACCGCCGCGGCGGCAACATCGGTCTGCGGCACGCAGGCATAGGCGGCAAATCGGCCCTCATGCTCGCGGCACAAGGCCGACACGCTGTCGTTATAAAGGCGAAGCAGCGGCAGGCCCTCTTCGGCGGGCAGGCGCTCAGTCCATGAGAACGAGCCCAACATCGAGAGCACTGCGGTGGTGATGCCCTGCCGGTCCATCTCCGCCAGACGTGTCGGCACATCATCGAATGCGGTGGCCACCGGCTCCTCGGTGTTGCGCGTTTTGATGACTTCGACGCCCGCGGCGTTTTTCGTGATTCGCGGCACGGTCGTTCGCGCTCGCATCGCCTCGATCAGGGCGGCAGGTCTCCAGTGCGCGTGCATGTCGATTTTCATGATGTGCTCTCCATGGCTCGTTAAAGGTAGATGACTCAAGCGTAGATGAATATACAGTAACATCGTTTTTTAATCGCCACTCGCGGCGCCACACTTCCGGAAAACTCGCATGATTCAATGGCTCAATTCAAGGTCCTGCCTGCTCATCGCTTCAGTTATGTCCGCGCTGTCAGCGCCATGCTTTGCGCAGTCCTACCCGGAAAAACCCATCCGGCTGTTACTCCCCTACGAAACCGGCGCCTTCCCGGATATTGTCGCCCGACTGGTAGGCGGCAAGGTGGGGGACGCGGTAGGTCAGCGGGTGCTGGTGGAAAATCGTGTCGGCGCAAGCGGCAGCGTGGGCACCCTCGCGGTGGTGAAATCGCCGGCCGACGGCTATACGCTGCTGGCGGTGATCAATAATCACGCAACCAATCCATACCTGTTCAAGAACCTGCCCTACGATAGATTCTCCGACCTTGCGCCGATCTCCTTGATGGTCAGAGGCCCCCTGGTGCTGGCGGTCAATACCAAGCTGGGTGTCGGCAATCTTCAGGAGTTTGTCAAACTCGCCAAGTCGAAACCCGGAGCGCTCAACTTTGCCACCGCCGGTGCCGGCTCACCCGGACGCCTGCTGATGGAAGCGCTGAAGATCGAGGCCGGCATAGACGTCACCATGGTGCCTTACAAAGGCACTGCACTTGCGCTGGGCGAACTGGTGGGCGGGCAAGTCGATGCCATTTTCGCCGCGGTGCCCAGTGTCAACACACACTACAAGGCGGGCCGCGTGCGCGCCATCGCCATCACCTCGGAGGCACGCACTGGAATTATTCCCGGCGTACCCACCATCAACGAAGTACTGCCCGGATTCACCGGCGAGGCCTGGATGGGATTGCTCGCTCCTGCCAAAACGCCGACTGCCATCATTGACCGCCTCAATAGCGAGGTGGCAAAGGCACTCGCCCTGACTGATGTGAAATCACGGCTCGCCGAACTGGGCATGGACACGGTGGGCGCATCGCCCGCGCAGTTCGATCAATACCTGCGCGCCGAATCAGAGCGTTGGGGGCGGGTGATACGCGCACAGAAGATCGAAGTGGAACAGTAATACTAAACGACCCCCACCATCCCCAACACCGCTCCCGCACCAATCCACCACAGCGGATTCAATTTGGTGCGTAATACCAGCACCACGGTCAACAACGCCAATACCGCGCCACGCCAATCATCCGATACGGTGGTCAACATGATCCACGAAGTGGATAAGGACAGGCCGATCACCACCGGTGCCAGACCCTTTTTCACCGATTGCGCGCCGCGCGAATCGGGGTCGTTGGCGCCGGCGCGAATCACCATGGCGCAGATAACCATGCCCGGCGTGAATATCGCGATGGTCACCAGAATCGCGCCCTGCCAGCTCGATACCAGCCAACCCATCATGGTGATGATCATCACGTTCGGCCCCGGAATCACCTGAGACAGAGCGTAAATTTCTCCAAACTGGCGCGCCGTAAACCAGCCGTTCTGCTCCACCACATAACGTTGCATCTCCGGGATCAGGGAACCCAGGCCCCCGACCGCGACCGCAGCTAAAAGCAGAAAGTGAAAAGCCATTTCCCATACGTTGTCTTTATGCATTATTGCGCTCCACCACCCGACGCAGGAGCAGCCGTAGCGCCGCCTTCGCGCCAGACGAGGGCGATCGCCAACGGCCCGAGAACCAGCAACACCGCCACCAGCGGCCAGCGCAGGGCGCCGACCGCGATAAATGTGAGCAACACAAACGCCCACAGGCGCCATTTGCGCGGCAGGGCTTGGGCCATTTTGTAAGAGTTGGCGATCGTCAGGCCCACCACCGCCGCAAACATGCCGGTGAGCGCGCTATTCACCAGCGGCAAGCTGCCGAATTCCTGATAGAACCAGGCCGCGGCGAGCACCACAAACATGGGCATGCTGAAAAACCCGAATGCCCCTGCCAAAGCGCCACGCACGCCGGCATGCCGATAGCCGAACAGAATGGCGAAGTTGTACATGTTGGCGCCGGGGATGATCTGCCCCAGGGCATAGATCTCATTGAACTCCGCCGGTGAGACCCATTTCAGGTCTTCGACCAGCCTGCGGCGCGCCCAGAAAAGCGTTCCACCGAAACCGGAGAGCGAGTTTTTTGTGAAGGCGAGATACAGCGACCAGGGCGTAATGGGAATAATCGAGGTGTTCACCCCGGCGGGCGTTGCGGCATCGGACATGAAAATAAATTCCGCGAATCAAAGACGCGGATTATCGCAGGCTGGCGAAAGCGAACGCCACCTGGCGGCGGCGGGCGCCCCGATGTTTTCAATCCATGAGATTTCGATGCCGCCGCATCAGGGCTTGGCCGGCTCTATGCGCTCGGCGAAGTACGCGCCTTTCTCCTCGCCAGCCACGAACATCACCTTATCGCCGACCTTGAGCTTGTCGAGAAGCGCCGCATCCCTGACGCGAAACACCATGGTCATCGCGGGCATATCAAGATTTTTTATCGGCTCGTGCCGAAGCGTGACGCGGCTTTGCGCCTTATCCACGCGGCGCACCTCGGCCGCTGTCATCGAATCAGGGTTCTGGGCAAGGCACGCCCCCGATGAGATTCCCCAAGCCAGCACCAAGGCGGCGAGCGCATTCTTCATCCCAAGCTCCTTATTGAATGGTCAAGCTTCATTTGCCTTTGCCTGCGGCCGCGGACACTTTGATGCTGCCGCGCATTCCCGCCTGAAAGTGGCCGGCAATCAGGCAGGCGAAGTCAAAATCACCGGCACGGTTGAAATGCCAGACGAGATCGGCGGATTTCCCCGCGGCCACATGCGCCATATACGGCTCATCGTGCTCCATTTTCGGAAATTTCAACATCATCGCGGCATGCTCATCAAGCACCTGCTTGGTTCCTATGACCATCTCGTGCATCTGCTTGCCGGCGTTCTTCACCACGAAACGCACCGTCTCGCCCTGCCGAACCTCGATGTTCTCCGGGGTGAAGCGCATGGTGTCCAGCATGATGACTTCCACCGTGCGCCTGGCCGCCTTCGCATCTCCCGCGATGCCCCAGGCCTGCTGCTCCCGATGCATGGCGGCGTGGCCTTTTGCGGCACCCGCCTTGGCGCCGGGTTTCTCGTCATGCGCCAGAACCTGTCCGCCAATCGAAAAAGAAGCACAAACCATTGCCATGATGAGATCGCATTTCAGATTACTTTTCATTTTTTCCCCTGTTGAAATATTAGTGAATAACGCGTCGACCAATCAATGGCCCGAATGACCATTGGGTTTTTTCACTCGAACTTCGGTCTGTTTCGCCGGTGTTTGCACGCGCGGCATCGACTGCCCGCCTTCCGCGGCAAAGCGCGCCGGTTCGGGCAGGCTGCCGGTCCATTCGAACGCCACGCTGCCCGGCGGATGTTCATACCACCCCGGATTCGAATAATCGCCAGCCTTCTGTCCGCGCCGCACCTTCACCACGCTGAACATGCCTCCCATTTCCACGGACCCGAAAGGCCCGTCGCCGGTCATCATCGGAATGGTGTTGTCCGGCAGCGGCATTTCCATTTCTGTCATATCGGCCATGCCGCGCTCGCCCATCACCATGTAATCCGGTATGAGATTGGTAATCTGGCGCGCGAGGCCGCGATGGTCGATGCCGATGAGATTGGGAAAATCGTGTCCCATCGCATTCATGGTGTGGTGGCTCTTGTGGCAGTGGAAAGCCCAGTCGCCTTCCTCGTCCGCCAGAAACTCGATTTGCCGCATCTGCCCCACTGCGACATCGGTGGTGACTTCGTAGAGGCGCGTCGGCTTCGGGGTCGGCCCGCCGTCGGTGCCGGTCACCAGAAACTCATGGCCATGCAGATGAATCGGATGATTGGTCATGGTGAGATTGCCGATGCGGATGCGTACCTTGTCATTCAGGCGCACATTGAGCGAATCGATACCGGGAAAGATGCGGCTGTTCCAGGACCATAGGTTGAAATCCAGCATGGTGGATATTTTCGGCGTGTAGCTGCCCGGGTCGATATCGTAGGCATTGAGCAGGAAACAGAAATCGCGATCCACCTCGTTGATAAGCGGATGCTTCGTTCTGGGATGGGTCACCCAGAAACCCATCATGCCCATGGCCATCTGCGTCATCTCATCGGCATGCGGGTGGTACATGAAGGTGCCAGGCCGGCGCGCGACGAATTCGTAGACGAAGGTTTTTCCCGGCTGGATCGCTTTTTGATTCAATCCGGCGACGCCATCCATACCATTGGGCAGACGCTGGCCGTGCCAGTGAATGCTGGTGTGCTCGGGCAGCCGGTTAGTGACGAACAGGCGCACGCGATCGCCCTCCACCACTTCGATGGTGGGTCCAGGCGACTGCCCGTTGTAGCCCCACAAGTGCGCTTTCATGCCCGGCGCCATTTCGCGCACCACCGGCTCGGCCACCAGATGGAACTCCTTGACGCCATTATTCATGCGCCAGGGCAGGGTCCAGCCGTTGAGCGTCACCACGGCATTGTAGGGACGCCCGTTTGGTGGCACGAGCGGTGGCATGGTGTCGGGCTTTGCCTGGCTCACCAATTCGGGCAGCGCCGCCATCGACACTCTGCTGACCGCGGCTGCGGCAACCGCGGCGCCCACCGCGGCCGCACCGCCGATAAATTTTCTACGAGTTAATGTTGAATTGCTCATGATGTGTTCTCCTTAATGTCCAGCCGACGCATCCGCGGCGGACGCACCGCCCGAGACCGGCGTATTAAGAGAAGGCTTGCCAAGCAGCGCCATGTCGAGGTCCGCCTGCGCCAGCCAGAAATCGCGCAGCGCCTCTATGTAGCTATTGACCCCCAGCACCTGCGAGCGCGCATCGGCGAGCAACTCAAACACACCGATCAGCATGCCGTTGTAGCGCAACAGATTCTCCTCGGAGATACGTTTGCGCAAGGGAACGATCTCGTCGCGCAAATGCCGCGCCATGTCGTAATTGCCGCGATAGCCGCGGTAGGCTTCGCGCACTTCGGAGCGCGCCTCGATCGCGGTCTGCGCGGCGCGATGCACCGCCTGCATGTAGATGGCCTCGGCCCTTGCGACCCTGGCGGTGCCCCAGTCGAAGATCGGCAGTTCGAAACTCACTTCATAGCCCCGCTTGTAGGGGTCATTCTTGTGACCTTCCAGGGCCCGCGCCGGCCCGAGTTCAAGCGCATTGATGAAGCGCGTGGTTCGCGTCAAACCGAGGTTCTTCGCCAGCGCCTCAGTGTCCAGGCGCGCTGCCTGCACATCCAGACGCTGCGCGATAGCCTTGTGCTCGACATCGGGCAGATCGATTGCCGTCTCGGGCAGATCGGGCAGGCGCTCCGGCAGGCGAAACTGAATCTGCTCGCCCCATAAACCCATCTGCCGCGTGAGTTTTTCGCGGCTGGCCTGCCGAACCTGCTCGGCGCGTGCCAGATTGAGCGCGGCATCGGCGTAAAAGCCCTGTTCGCGCGCCTGCATCAAGCGGTTCCAGTTACCCGCCTGCGCCATGCGCCTTCCCAACTCGGCGCCGGCCTCGGCGGCGGAACGTACCTGCCCCATATAGCGCAGACTCTCCTCGGCGGCGAGCGCGTTGAAATAAGCTTTGCGCGTTGCCGCCGCCAGCGCGATCACATCCTCGGTGAGCGCGCGTTGCGTGCGAGCGAAGCGCCGCTGCTCCATCTCCGATACCTGCGGCATGATGAGCAGCGACATGAGGTTGAATGTCAGCGCCTGCTCAATCTTGTATTCGTTGTTGTTGCGCAGTCGCAGCATCGCAAAATGAGGATTGGACAAACGTCCGGCCTGAACCAGTTCGGCCTCCGATATCCCCAGTTCCTGGAACGAAGCCTGCAAACCGCGGTTGTTGAGCAATGCAATCTGCACCGCATCCTCAACCGTGAGCGG
>CAMDFL010000174.1 GCA_945897475.1 Bordetella parapertussis | reverse complement strand
GCGTGCCTGCCCAAGGAAAGTCACCACGGGTTGAATCACCAGGGGAATCTGCCCGCCGATCATATCTGCCACCGCCGGGCCGCCACCTTTGTAGCCCACCACCTGCATGGGCCCCTTGATGATCGCGCCAATGCGCTCCATCAGCAGGTGCGTTTCGGTTCCGAGCCCCGCCGTGCCGTAGGAAAGCTTCATGGGGAATTTGCGCGCCTGATCGATCATGTCCTCGATTGATTTCGGCCCGATCTGCATGCTCGCGGCAATCGCGAACACGCTGTCATTCAATTGTGTAATGGGCGTGAAATCCTTGATCGGATCGAACGGCGTGCTCGGATCGAGCAACGGCCGCAGCAAATGCCCCCCCGTCACCATGAGCAGAATGGTATGCCCGTCGGGCGTGGCGCGCTGCACCGTTTGGCTTGCGATCAGGCCCGAGGCACCGCCATTGTTCTCCACCACCACCGACTGGCCGAGGACCTCGGCCATCCTGGGCGAGATCGCGCGCGCAATGTGATCGGTGGCGCCGCCCGGGGGAAAACCCACGATAAAACGAATGGGCTTGGTGGGGAAAGCCTGAGAATAGGCGTGAGTTGCCGAAACGGCGAGCACGGCCAGCGCAACCATTTGCTTCGCTGCGCCAACCATGCGATTCCCTGCTCCAAACATGTGCTTCATTTCCCGTTCTCCTTGAAGATATTTTTCAGATCGTAGTCAGATACATGAAAGGCCCGCCCTGCGATGCTTAGGATTGCAGGTCCAGCACCACGTTGGCGCAATCTCACTGATAGTCAAATCGAACCCGAGCTGAACGTATGGCGGCACCTAAATTTCCAATGGGTCATGTTTTGTACTTTTGAGAAGCTTACATCATCGATTATGTTCAAATCCTGTGTTTGCCGATGCCCGATCCCGGGTTTGCTGGGTAACTAACGGCTGATTTTCTGCTCTTCGCGCGCGTAGAACTCCAGAACGGCCCGAAATGCTGTTCCTTGCTCCTCCATCGTGGAGCCGGCCTTTATTAATCATGCCATCTTGTTCAGTATTTCCGTAAGCATTAGATACCTGTTCCTCTGGCTATTCTGTGCGACAGCACAACTTTGGCAGAACGGCTGAATTCAAATGGAATTGGCGATTACTTTCTGCCTGATACCGTACCGTGCCCGCGCATACCTGCATTTCGCGATGTTCAAGAATTCGCTTATGCCAAAACAAACCAGCGGGCCCCGGGATTTGAACCAAATTGCTGTCAGCATCCTTATTGACGCCCTGGGCAATCCCCCACCGATGACACCGGCCGGAAAGAAAAATCCTGCTGCTTTGTCGTTGAAGCGCGTAGCAGGCTTTATTGCCGGCCAGAAAGGAACACTCGCCCACGACCCATCGACAGGCGAATTGACAAAAATCAATTTGTGCTTGCGGAACCACCCTTATATTTCACGATTCTGTTCGATGCACTTGCCCGTGAATTGCCAAAGTCAGGGCCGCGCGATACGTACGTGCTGGCGGCTTTCCATGTTATTACTCGTTGGGGAATGGAGATCACATGTTAAGAATTGTCCTCGCATTGTTTCTGGCCGGCGGTATCTCGGTTGCATCCTGGGCGCAGGATGTCACCTACCGGAAAAATATCGGTCCGCTGGTCACACAGAAATGCGCCGGCTGCCATGGCGCAGGGGCTCCTTATCTCGGCGAGTTTCAGGAAAATCCGAAGAAATTCGAGGCCATTTTCAAGGGGCCGAGAATGGACAGCTATGCCGATTTGATCATGTTCGTCGGCTGGCCGGACACCGGTGCTCTCATGAGACGACTCGATGACGGGAAAAACACCAGCGACGGCAAACCGGGCAACATGCATCAACACCTCGGTGGCACGGAAGAAGAACGGCAGAAAAACCTGAGTCTTCTCAAGGACTGGGTCGGCAACGATGCCTGGAAACTCAACCGCTGGGAAGTGCGCGGTAAAGTACCTGCCATCACCAAGGCGGACATGGACAAGATAAAAGTGAAATATTGATGCCCGGCTCCTGGTTCCGGGCGCGGTTCATCCTGTTGCGGCGCGACGTGACCAAGTTGCCGGCGCCGTCGGCTGCCGGTATCAAACCCCGGGGCCTCCCGCTGTGGCTTGCGCGGCTCCTGATCGCGGTCCTGAGCAGCCTTTGTTGCGGCATGTTGCCCGCCCATGCCGCGGTAATCGACGAGATCCAGGGTTATACCGACGACATCAACAAGCCCCGCGAATTCGGACTCGAGCTGCATGTCAATACGACGCCCAAGGGTCGCAGCACCCCGGACTGTCCCAATGAAATCACGCCCCGGCTTGGCCTGCGCTTCACACCGGAATTCTCCTATGGCCTCACCCGGGACCAGGAAGCCGGGCTGTACCAACATCCACGCCAGCAACAAACACCGTGCGGTAATAACTTTGCGTGCCGCACAGCGCACACCACACACAGCCCACCGCCAAACCCCAGAAGTCGGCCAACACCATCACGGCTGCCATGATGAAAGGCACAAACACGAAGCCAATACCCGCGGTGGAACTGCCGGAGACAAAAATGGCTTTCACGGAAATCGCCGCCGCAAGCGCGCCGGATATCCCCGCAACCAGCGCGAATCGGGATTCGGGATTCGGGGTGCGTGCTGAGCGATTCGCTCATATTCGCCTATCGTGGCTCCGGGAAAATTCGCCAGCGCTATTGCCGGCGCAAACGCGGACCCAATCAACCATCCCACTCCACACGCAGCGAACGTGGTCCGCGAAATGAGGTATTCGGCAGGAACCGCAGCTTTTGCCCAGGCGTGAGACGCATACTGGGAAAGCGCTTCGAGACTTCCTCCAGCACCACCTTGACTTCCAAGCGCGCCAGCGGCGCGCCAATGCATATATGCGCGCCGTAACCAAAGGCAATATGTTCCTTGGCATTCGGGCGATGAATATCCAGCTTGTCGGGATCGGGAAACACGTCTGGGTCGCGATTCGCCGATCCGATCAACACCAGCATCTTCGCGCCTGCGGGAATTTTTGTGCCGCCGATTTCCGTATCCACCAAGGCCTTGCGCCGCCAGGAATTCACCGCCGGATCGATGCGCAACAATTCCTCCACGGCATGGGGAATGAGAGCAGGATCGGCGCAGATCTCTTGCCACGCATCGCGGTGGGTCAACAGCCAATGAAAGGCATTGCCGATCGCGCTGGTGGTGGTTTCATGACCCGCGGTCAGGGTCGCGGAAAGAATTGTGGTGATTTCCGCTTCGGATAGAGCCGGCAAGTCGCCATCTCGCGCCTGTAGCAAAGCGCTAATGAAGTCATCGCCAAGATTCTTCGCGCGGTCCGCCACCGTTTTCGCGGTGAACGCCCAGAACGCGGTACTGTCACGGGCGAGCTCAATCTGCTCCTCGTCGCTGGGAAAACCCCAATTGAAAAGTATGCGTGTGGCGGACGCAGCCTTGGCTACTGGCACTGACTCCGGTGGCACGCCCATGATTTTGAAAATCACCAGCGCCGGCAATTGAAAGGCGAGGTCCGCGACAATGTCCGCGCTGCCGCCAGAGAATTTATCCAGATACCCTTGCGTGAGTTCGCGCACGAAACCATCCCACTGCGCTACGCGGCTGCGGGTGAAAGCCACATTCGCCAGCCGCCGCGTGCGCGTATGCACCGGCGGATCGGCATTGGTCAGATTCTTCACCGGATGAAAACCGCTTTGAATCGCCTCCAACGCATGCGGGCACAGCGGTTTGATCGTCTCCAGCGTATTGGTGGCGGAGAAAATCTTGGCGTTTTGCAGCACCTCGCGGCAATCGCGATAACGCGTCACCAGCCAGTAGTCTAGTTTGGGGCTGTAGAACACCGGCTCCGCGCGCGCCTGGGCAAAAAACGGGAACGGGTCGGTGAGTTGTGGATCGGTGAAAGGGTCGTAGGAATCCCCCAACTGTTTCTGTAGTGCGCTTGCAACCACATCCATGGTGCCACCTCCGATATTCGTCAAGTCGATGGCATTCTAGACTTTCCGCAATTGAAACGTGCCTGCAACATGTTGCGTCAATGTGGACGCTTCCGTAAAAGAGCCAGAAGTTCGGACAGATTTGCAAAAGACCAAACCATCCTCGTCGGTTCTTGCGTGTTCAGTCTATGATGGCAGGATCAATTTATTTTGACTGAGGAGCGCTGCATGAATACCGTTCGATCAATGCTGTTTGCCCTTCTGACGGCGCCGCTTGCCGCGCTCGGACAGACCTATCCCGCAAAGCCAGTGCGTGTGGTGGTGCCGTTCGCCGCTGGCGGGTTGGTGGACACGGTGTCGCGCGCTATTGGCAACCGCCTGGGCGAAGTGATCGGCCAGCCGGTGGTGATTGACAATCGCGGCGGTGGCGGCGGCACCATTGGCGCGGACATCGTGACGAAGGCCTCGCCGGACGGCTACACCTTGATGCTATCGGGCGGGCCTCCCCATGGCGTGTACGCGCTGTTCATCAAGAACGTGCCGTTCGATACCATTCGCGATTTCAGTCCGATTGTCATTTTTGGCACGGCACCGCAGGTGCTGGTGGTGCATCCTTCGTTTCCCGCGAATTCGGTAAAGGAACTGGTCGACTACGCGAAGGCGAATCCAGGCAAGCTTTCCTACGGTACCTCGGGGATCGGATCGCCGCATCACCTGGGAGGGTTGCTGCTCAATCGCGCCGCCGGTATTGATCTCACGCACATTGCGTACAAGGGCGGCGGGCCGGCGTTGACCGATGTTCTCGGCGGCCAGGTACCGGTCGCGATGCTTGCCATGTCCACTATTGTTCCGCATGTGAAAAGCGGCAAGCTGCGTTTGCTCGCGGTGCTCGAAGCGCAGCGCTCCAAAGCCATGCCGGATACCCCCACGATTGCCGAGACAGGCTATCCCGGCTACGCGGTGCCCGACACCTGGCTGGGTCTGCTCGGGCCGGCCAATCTGCCCGCGCCGATCATCGCCCAACTGAACGCCGCGGTCCTCAAGGCAGTTGGCTATACCGATGTGCGTGCGCGTCTGGAGACAGCCGGTTTCGAAATCAAAGGCAACACGCCGCAGGAATTCTCCGGCGTCGTTGCAAGAAGCCAGGAGGTTTATAGCAAGATCATGACGGAAGCGGGAATCAAGCCAGAGTAGTTGCGCCCCGGCTGTCATTCACAAATTGGTTTGCATCTCCTGCCGAGCCGTCGTTTCCCCCCCTATCTTTTCGTCCACGCTCTCCTCCTCGATCATCTCGTCCACGATGCGGCGGGCATGCCGCGGGCCCACGTCCCAGCGCGTGTCGACAAAGGGCCTGTCGGGATACTGAAGACTTCGTTGCTGCAACGCTTCGATAACGTGCTTGTCCTCCGTTTCGACCGTCATGACGCTGGCCTCATGCAGCCGTTTATGCAGGGCGATGTCTTCAAGTCCAAAATTGATGGAGCGCGTGAAGTGGTAGTAGCAGGAGGTTGCCGTGGAGGGCGTGATGGCGTGCAGCGTCTTGAACTGAACGCCGTCCTCGCGCTTGCCCTCGAGCGCGCCGGTGCCCGCATCGGTGCCACCAGTCCATAAACGAAACAGGCCCGGCACAAACACCATTTCCTGCCAGCGATCGATCTTGCCCTTGAAGGGATGTGACTGAAGGTACATGGGTGGCGGATCGACTTGCGGCATGTGAATGTTGTATTCGATGCGGCGTCCAATGCGGCGGGTTTCCACGTTGGCATTGGCGGTGTGCGACGCCGCATCGGCGCCGATGGTGCGTGTGTGCACGAATGGAACGTGGGTGAGATCGAGCAAATTGTCGTTCACCAACTGCCAGTCCGCCTCGATGTGCAGCATGAAGGTGCTGGCGCGCGCCCAGCGTGGATCGTCGTGTTCCGGTTGTTCCGGCGGTTTCGTGCCCTCTGCCTTGAGCGGGTCACCCATCCAGATCCAGACGAGCTTAT
Source organism: Bordetella parapertussis (assembly GCA_945897475.1). Taxonomy (GTDB): domain Bacteria; phylum Pseudomonadota; class Gammaproteobacteria; order Burkholderiales; family SG8-39; genus 2-02-FULL-62-17. Next base: position 2,537 of record CAMDFL010000174.1, on the reverse strand, counting down.
TCTGCTCGATGACCGGATAGGTGAGTAGCTTGGCTTGAGCAGGGATGCGATCCTGGCCAGGTATCTTGACGCAGTTGCCGCCCGTATCGAACTCGAGCCCGTGATAGGGGCAACGGATAATTTCGCCGCTACATTGTCCGCCATGGGTGAAAGGCATACCGCGATGGATGCAGCGGTCTTCCACCGCGGCAAGTTTGCCAGAGGCTGTTCGGAATAGCGCGACCACATCGCCGCATATGGTGCGTGCCAGCGGCGCCGTGCCGACCTCGGGACTGAAGGCCGCGACGTACCAGTTGTTGCGAGGAAATCGATTGATGGGAAGCATGCTCACTCCTTTAGGGATATAAGTAACACCGAAGACCAATGGCTCGAAATAATGGGTCGAAACAATGGATCAAAATAACTGCGGCGTACCGGCATGATAGGCGTTAAGCCCATCGATAAAAAAATCAATCAGCACGCAGCACGCATGAGCGGATGGAATGCTCTGCCATCTTGTGATTCAGGGTTTCAAAATCGCGCACATCATCGATTATGTACAAATCCTGTGTTTGCCGATGCCCGATCCTGGGTTTTCTGGGTAAAAGGCAATGGCGCACCGCCGAGGTACCCCAAAACGAAGGAGGTGCCTGCCTGAGTAGCGCGCTCCAGCGCGCCCAAGGCGTCGTTGAGCATTGCAAACACCTCGCGCACCGCGGGCAGTTCCAACAGCCGGCATTAGCTCTTTGAGGTATTCTTTTTTTATTTTGTAACCGGAGTCAGGACTTCCATGAGAAAGATCACCCGTCATTTCAGCATGGCAACACTCATTCTTGCCGTGCTGAACAGCCTCGCGTTTGCGCAAGCCTGGCCGGAGAAGCCCATACGGCTGATATTGCCCTATGCGCCAGGCGGAGTGCCAGAGGCGATTTTTCGCACCCTATCCCCAGGCCTGGAAGCTCGACTGGGGCAGCGATTCGTTGTCGAAGCACGCCCCGGCGGCGATGGCGCCATCGGTGGCGGTGCGGTGGCGCGCGCAACGCCGGATGGCTACACCCTCATCATCGCCGGCACCGGATTGATGTCAGTCACATCGCACATCAACAAGAATCTCGGCTTCGACCCGCTTGGCGCATTCGATGTCATAGCCACCCTTGCGGAAGCACCGCCACTTGCCATCGTCCACCCCAGCATGCCTGTGCGCAATCTCGATGAACTGGTGAGTTACCTGCGCGCCAATCCAGGCAAGTTCAACTACGGCGCACAGAATAGCGGTTCACCCACCCATCTGACTGGTGCGGCCTTATCGCAGATGACAGGCAATTCGATGGTCTACATCGCCTACAAAGGCACAGCGCCGCTGGTGCAGGCGATGCTGGCCAACGACATACAGGTTGCTTTCCCAACCTTGAGTGGGATCGGTCCGCACATCAAGGCGGGCAAACTGCGCGCGCTGGCAGTGATGGCAAGGCAACGCATGGCCGAGCTGCCCGACGTACCCTCGGCTTTGGAGGCTGGCTTTGCGCAACTGGTGGGCACCAACTGGTGGGCGATGTCGGCCCCACGCGGCACACCGCCCGCGATTATCGAACGCCTGAGCAGTGAAGTAAGGCTGGGGCTGGGCGAAGACGAAGTGCGCAAACGCCTTGCCGCTCTCGGACATTCACCGCTGGTGATGACGCACGCAGAGTCTGCGACGTTCGTCCGCTCGGAGTCTGCACGCTACAAGGAGATCGTTGAGAAAGGACGAATCAGCCTGCAATGAATGGTCGGCGAATGATTCCAGTGCCATGCATTGAACATTGCGAGAAGGCAAAATATCAAGACGGAGACCGCCAAGCCGTTCGCTACACTCGATAGAAGAATCAGCGCGCGGCTTCACCTTCTGCGGAAACAACAGAACGTTACTCTTGCCCAGATGGTTCCGTTCTTCGTGGTAATGCCCCATGTAATTATCCAGCGCGCGCCGCAAACTGGCTTCACCGAACAGGATCAGCTTGGCCAAACATTCCTCTTTGACCGATCGCACCCACCGAAAATGCATTGAGATTCGGGGTGCGCGCCGACAATTTCACCGGTTTTACCTGACCAGCCTCCAGGATTGCTTGAAACGACTTCGTGTATTTCGTATCACGGTCGTGGATCAGGTAGCGGCTATTATTCAGAAAGCCCCACTCGTCCATCGTGACGTTTCTCGCCATCTGCTGCATCCAGCGGTCATTGGGATGCTGGGTGATACCGGCAACGACGACCTTACGCGTTTCGATATGTATGAAAAACAGGATGTAATAGGTAACCAAGCCACCCAGCGTCAACACCTCTACGCTCAAGAAGTCGGTCGCCGCCAGCACCGCCCTGTGCCTTCGAATGAATTCGGCCCATGTCGTTTTGGTTTTGCGCGCCGGCGCCGGCGGGATGTCGTGGCGCCGCAGCACATTGACGATGGTCTCGTCGGACACGCTGTGACCGAGGTTGCTCAACGCACCGGCAATCCGGTCATAGCCCCAGCCAGAATTCTCTCGCGCCATACGTCCAAGCCGGTAGCCAATTTCTGCCAG
>CAMDFL010000173.1 GCA_945897475.1 Bordetella parapertussis | reverse complement strand
AGGGCAAGCGTTTTGAGTTGCTGCGGTGGTTCGTTACGTGATCGAGTCCCGCGCCGATCTGTCACAATTGCACGTCCCTCCACGGTTCATTTTTTATGACGCTGAAACGCTCCAAAGCTGCTCCTGGTAATTTGCTGGTGCTAGAGCACACCTCGAAGGTGCTCAAGGGCAATCCACTTGGGGACCCGCATGTGCGAAAGCTTGGCATTTGGTTGCCGCCACAATATGAGCAAGGAGGCACCGGGGGATTTCCGGTGCTCTATGACTTGGTTGGTTTTACCGGGTCCGGTTTGTCGCATACCAACTGGAAACCGTTCTCAGACAATGTGCCCGAGCGTGTGGCACGCTTGATCCACGAGAAGAAGATGGGGCCAGTGATTCTGGTGTTTCCGGATTGCTATACAGCCTTGGGTGGCAATCAGTACGTGAATTCATCGGCGATAGGCAATTACGCCGATTACCTGACGCGCGAAATTATTCCCTTTGTCGACAGTGAATTCCGGACTTTGGCAAGCCGTGAGCATCGCGGCTGCTTCGGCAAATCATCCGGCGGCTATGGTTCTATCATCCATGCCATGAAATATTCGAAATATTGGGGCGCCATCGCAGATCATTCGGGCGACGCTTATTTCGATTTCGTTTATTGGCACGATTGGCCAAATACTTTGAGCGAGCTCTCCAAGTATCGCGCGGACAAGCGCAAGCCAGGCGCCTATGATGCGAGTCGCGAATCAAAGCGTAAGGGGCTGGCAGAGGGGCTGGACGATGGCCGCATCAAGCGATTTCTTGATTCGGTCTGGAAAAAAGAAAAGCTCTCCGGTGCAGAGGGCCATTGCATCATGAACCTGTGCATGGCCGCGACCTACGATCCAGACCCGAGCGCACCCATGGGATTTCGCGTGCCCTTCAACATGGAATCCGGTGAGCTCATTGTGGCGCGCTGGAAAAAATGGCGTGCACACGACCCCATTAATCTTGTTACCAAGTATCGCGACAATCTCAAATCGATGCGCGGTATTTACGTCGATTGCGGCTGGCGCGATCAGTATCACATCCATTATGGCTCGCGCATCCTCGCCAAAAGACTCACAGCGGCCGGCATCGCTCACACCTACGAGGAGTTCGACGACAACCACTCCGACATTGACTACCGCATGGATGTGAGCCTGCCTTATCTCTACAGGGTGCTAAAACCCTGATTGTCCTGCGGTATACTGGGATGAAATTCGCGCTATGAAATTCTCGCCATGAAAACCCCAAAAAGAATCCAACCCTTGGTCGACGAGGGCCTGATCGATGAGGTCCTGCGCCAATTGATGAGCGGCAAGGAGGCCACGGTCTACGTGGTTCGCTGTGGTGAGGAGGTCCGTTGCGCCAAGGTGTACAAAGAGGCGCAGCAGCGAAATTTTCGTCAGGCTGCTGCCTATCGGGAGGGCCGAAAGACCCGAAACAGCCGGGAGGCGCGCGCCAGGGGCAAGGGAACGCGCTATGGCCGCAAGATGGAGGAGGAGGCCTGGCAAAACGCCGAAGTCGACGCCTTGTTTCGCTTGGCCGGCGCCGGGGTGCGTGTGCCCAAGCCGCACATCTGTTTCGAAGGTGTGCTCCTCATGGAGTTGGTGACCGATGCCGCCGGCAATGCGGCGCCACGCTTAAACGATGTCGATTTGAGCGAGACACTGGCCCTTGAGTACCACGCCCAACTACTCGATCAAGTGGTGTTGATGTTGCGCGCTGGCGTCATTCACGGCGACTTGTCCGAATACAACGTCCTGGTCGGTGAGCAGGGTCCTGTGATCATCGACCTGCCGCAGGCGGTGGACGCTGCCGGCAACAGCGAAGCGCCTGCCATGTTGACGCGCGATGTCACCAATCTGAGAAACTTCTTTTCCCGCTTTGCGCCCAGCCTGTCAGACACCGAGTACGGTCGCGAAATCTGGGCGCTCTATCAGGCAGGCGAATTGCTGCCGGGCGGTGCGCTTACCGGACGTGTCGCCGAGAACACAATTAAAGCCGACCCCAATGCCGTTCTGCGCGAACTGGAACTCGCGCGCAAGGAGCAAAGAGAAGAGGCCGCGCGGGCGCGCGAGGAGCAGGACTAGCCGATAAGCGGGGGCGCGTACAAGGCCCAAGCCCTACTCGGGTTTGACACCAACCAGCTTGATCGCGCGTGCATAGATGTCGAAAGAGCGTCGAATTTCGGCGCTGAATTCTTCGGGCGTGTTGCCCCCGCCGTCATGCAGGTTCTTGGTGAGCCAAGCCTGAACCTCCTGCGTCTTCAACGCCGCCAAAAGCGATTGGTACAGGCGCTGAACAATAGGCTGCGGTAGTCCCGCTGGGCCGACCAGGCCGAACCACGAATCCGGCAAGGTGGATCCAGGGACGCTCTCGGCAAGCGTTGCTAAATCGGGGGCGCCGCGATAGCGCTTGGCTTGCAGCAGCCCCAGCATGCGGATCTTGCCCGAGGCGTGCAACGGCGTTGCCGTTCCCAGGGTGAGAAACGATACGTCGAGTTGTCCCGCGTACAAATCCTGTAGCGCCTGGATCGCGCCTTTGTAGGGGACATGCAGCATATCGATCCCTGCGGCGTATTTGAGGGTTTCCGCGGCCAGGTGATAGCCCGAGCCGATGCCCGATGATCCGTAGGAAAGCTTGCCGGGATTGCGACGGGCGAAGTCGACCAGCTCACTGACGTTATTGATCGGCAGCGAGGGCCTCACGATTATGACCTGCACCGCCGAGGCACCTATGCTGATGGGCGTGAAATCCTTCAGGCCGTCGTAGGGCACATTCTTCGACACCAGTTGCGCCATGATGTTGGTGCCCGGCCCGCCCCACAACAGCATGTAGCCATCGGGTGCTGCCCTCGCCACGGCATCGGCGGCCGGCACGCCAGAGGCGCCTGGCCGGTTCTCGGATATGAAGGGCTGTCCCAGCGTCTTTGTCATTTCAGCGGTGATCACGCGCCCCGAAACATCGTAGGCGGAGCCGGCAATCTGGGGAATAATTAAACGTATCGGTTTGACCGGATAGGACTGCGCGTTCACGCCGACAGAAAAAAAACAAATGATCAAGTGGAAAGCTGGATTCCTGAGCATGCGAGTCTCCTGTTATTTAGACCAAAACTGGATACCAAGTTAATCTCTAGGTAGGTCAACATTTAGATCAAAACTGGATACCAAGTTAATCCTTATGCGCGTCAATATTTGACTCAGTTAATTAATTCTTTAAAAAATGCAGTTTCTATCAAGTCATATGCCGCGCGAAATTTAAGTCATGTGCCGCGCAAAATTCGCCATATCCGCGCGCGCGCGCCAGTCGGTCACCACGTTCACCAATGCAGTCTGGCCTTTTGCGACTGCCTGTTTGGCTCGTTCCAGAGCCGGGCGTATGTCCTCCGGTTGCTCAACATACTCGCCATGGCACCCGAGCGCCTCGGCCATCTTGTCGTAGCGTGTATATCCCAAATCCCGCGAAGGTTTCTTGCGATCCGGGTCGGCGGTCCAACCGCCGTTCAAACTGACCACCACGATGATGGGCAGGTTCTGGCGCATGGCACTGTCTATCTCCATGCCGTTCAATCCAAAAGCGCCATCCCCGGATAACACCAGCACTTGTTTGTCGGGCTTGGCGGCCTTTGCGCCGACACCAAAGGGAACGCCCACACCCATGGTGCCGAAAGGTCCCGAGTTGAGGCGGTGACCAGGGAAAAAGCTGTTGATGGTTTGCCGCCCGTAGTTGAGAATTTCCTGACCGTCCACCACCAGTATCGCATCGCGGTCCAGAAAATCGCGCACTTCGCGGCACAGGCGCTGTGGATGAATTGGCACTGCATCGTTGGCCAGGCGCGCTTCGCCCTTGGGTGCGCGGTCACGCTCAATCGCGCCGAGTTTCTCACGCCACTCGGCGTAACGAGTCGCGAGGCCGCGGCCTCCCACAGCCGTGTTGAGTTGTTCAAGCACGGTGCGCGCATCACCGACGATGCCCAGTTCAAGCCGCGTGCTGTTATTAATTTCCTCGGCATTAGTGTCGATGCGGATAAACGGCGCGGTGGCGGAAAACCGCGGCGGGCGGCCATGACCGAATACATAGTTCAAGCGCGTACCGACCACGATAACCAGATCGGCCTCTTTATACGCGGTGGAGCGAGCCTGAGCGAAGAAGCCGGGGTGGTCCTCGGGTACCACGCCGCGTCCCTGTGGCGTGGTGTAGAAGGGGATGCCGGTGGCTTCAACAAATTTTTGCAGTTCGGCCGATGCATGCGACCAGAGTATGCCGCTGCCAGTGAGCAGCAAGGGTGATTTGGCTTGTTCCAGCAAAGCTATGGTTCGGCTGATTTGCTCGGCCGATGCTGCCGGGCGCGACAGTGAGCGCGGCTTCTTAGACCAGCGAATTTCCTCTTCAGTGACTTCCTGATCGAGCACGTCGCCAGGCAAGTCGAGGTACACCGGTCCGGGCTTGCCGGCCAGGGCATGCGCGAAGGCCATGTCGATATATTGCGGAATGCGTTTGGCTTCATAGACACGCTCGGCCCACTTGGTCACCGGACGCATGATCGCCACCTGATCGACTTCCTGAAATGCACCGATGCCATATTGGCTCACCGGGCTTGATCCGCCCAGCGCGATCACTGGCGCACAATCGATCATGGCATTGGCGATGCCTGAGGCCAGATTCACCGTTCCCGGCCCGGAACAGGCCATGCACACTCCGGGTTTGCCCAGCACCCTCGCATAGGCCTGGGCCATCATCGCCGCGGCTTGTTCATGGCGTGTATCGATGATGCGAATGCCCTGGGCGGTGCATCCGAGCGCTGCGTTGTAGGTGGGCGCGCCCATCAGGTAGAACATGGTATTGACGCCCTGGCGGGCGAGGGCGCGTCCTAGCAGGTCTGCGCCGGTGAGCTTCTTTGTTGCCGTTGCTTCGCTCATGGCGCGCTCAGATGACTTTTTCCGACCGCAGCGCGGCGATCTGATCGCAGGACATGCCCAATATTTCGGCATATACCTCGTCGTTTTGAGCACCCAGCAGCGGCGCGCAGGTGACCGGCACGTGCGAGGCGGACATCTTCACCGGAAAACCGGGCATGGTGAAATCCCCGCGCACCGGATGTTTGACGGTAACGAAAGTGCCGCGCTTTCGCAGATGCGGATCGTCGGACAAATCGCGGGTATCGAATATCGCGCCGGCGGCAACACCCACTTCACCCAACATCTTCATCACTTCGCGCTTGTCGTAATTGCGGGTCCAGGCGGACAGCATTTCGTCCACGGTGGCGCGATTCTCATAGCGCTTCTCCGGGGTGGAATAACGTTCATCGCCTTTGAGATCATCGCGGCCCATGAATTCAAGCAAGCGTTCCCAATGCCGGTTGGTGGCGCGCGAACTGTAGATGAAGCAGTAGTCGTTCTTGCCGCCACCCTTGCAGGGATAGGCCTCCGAGGGCGAGGTCGAACCGAGCAGGCTCTGGTTGCCGTTACGCGAGGCCGGTGCGCCGCCCAGGGCCTGCGCTGCATAAGATATCCGGCACAGGTTGGGCACCACTTCCTGCATCACCACTTCGATGCGTTGTCCGACTCCGGTTGATTGGCGCTGATACAAAGCGCCCAGAATGCCGATAGCGCAGTGCAAGCCGCTGCCGGTATCGCCCACCGTGGCGCCGGATCGCAGCGGCGGGCCGTTCGCCTCGCCGTTGATGGACATGGCGCCACCGGTGGCCTGCGCGATCATGTCAAAGGACAGGTAATTGGCGTAAGGCCCGTCGGGCGCGAAGCCCTTGATCTGAGCGTAGATGATGCGCGGATTGATCTTTTTGACTTCGTCGTAGGAAAAACCCATGCGCTCAATAGTGCCGGGGCCGAAATTCTCTATGAATATGTCGCCTTTTTTAATCAGGTCGCGCAGGATTGCCTTGCCTTTTTCATCCTTCAAATTGAGCGTAACGCCGCGTTTGTTGGCGTTCAACAACATGAAGTAGGGTGAGTCCACGCCGCGTTGGTCGGTGGAGGCGCCGCGACTTTGCTCGCCGGTGGGCGGCTCGATCTTGATGACATCGGCGCCCAGCCATGCGAGCGTCTCGGTACACGAGGGGCCGGCTTCGAATTGCGTGAGGTCGATGACGCGCACGCCTTTGAGGGCCGCACTTTGGGTTTGGGTGTTGCTCTCTGACATTTTTGTGGCTCCATAAAATCTGGCGCGAGTGTACCTCGCTGCCCCATCAAGGCCGGACGGCGGGACGAATTAATTCCTCGATCCGTGGCCATTCGTTCGGATATCGATTCAATATTGCCGCCTTGCCTTCATCCAGGATGGAGTAGTCCAGGGCCATGAACTCGGCGACGAGTTCGTCCATCCGATCCGACAACACGCGCGAGCTGGGGTCAAGGCGCTGAATCAGGCCAAGCCCGGTCGGCGGCGTCGCGATGACCTTGACAGACAGGTCAGGACGATATTTTTTCAACAAGGGAATCAAGCGCCATACGTCGCCGCTCCAGAATATTGTCTCGCACTTGCGGCTCGCGGTTTTTCGGTCAAGTGGATAGCAATCGTGAATCAAAATTACCGAGTCTGGATTGGATACCCGTTCGATATTGACGAAATCGCGCAGCGCATACTCGAATTGGTGCAAGCCATCGATAAACGCCAATTGCACGCGCTCGCCACCCAACTCGGCGATCACGTCATGTTGAGCGAAGAATTCATCGCTGGTTATGGAATGAATCGTCTGCATCGGTCCTGCGGGTTGCGCCAGTTGCGGCACCGGATCGATGCCGATCGTGCGAGTTCGCGGATTCGCCAGTCTTAAGGATTGACCCGAGAATACGCCGACCTCGAGGTAGGTGCGCGGCTTGAGGTATTCGTGGATGCGTTGCATTTGCGCTAGGTAGATATCACCGGGCAATTCAATTCGTGACCATAGGGTGTGCGCCAGCGGGAAATTGGCGTTCTCAACCGCGATCATGCAGTTTTCCAGGGCCAGCTTCTCGTCCCCGAGTTGAAAGTGGGCGACAGCAAGATTGTATCGGTAGAGCGGCTCCCTGGGATTCAGCCTGAGGGCATGCTCAATCGCCGGCAGTGCTTGCGCGGCGCGCTCAAGTTCAAGCAGCGCGGTGCCGCGCAGAAAATGGGCTTCGGCATGCTCAGGATGCCGCACAAGAAACGAGGTTAGGCGCACAACGACTTCCTCACGGCGATCCTGTTCCAATAAGGCTCGTGCTTCCTCTAATTCAGCGTCGGAACTGGCTGAGGATGAACGGTTCCGATGGAACATTCCGGCCAGGCCGCCGATCAGCCGGTCGATCATATGCCGCAATTCCGCATGATTTTCAAATGCTCGTCCAGTATGTCAATCCGCTGCTTTTAACCCGGTTTCAGCATTGGTCTTTTTCCAAACGCCAGATTCGCGTCAAGCATCTTCGGTCTGGGGTGAGAATCAAACGATCTTGTTGCGCAGTCGCCCGATCTGCGGCGATGAAACCTCCACCATGTCGCCGACCTTGAGAAACAATTCCTTGGCCACGGGTTGACCGGCAACTCGCTTGGTTTTATCGGCTGCGGTCCCTGCTGCGGTGCCACCGCAGATGACATCTCCGGGTACAAAGGTAAATTCACACGATAAATACTCGAGCACTTCTCCGAAGCTAAATATCATGTCCTTTGAGTTGAAGCTCTGCCGCAGTTGGCCGTTCACGCGGGTTTCAAGGTCAATATTGTCGAACGCATCGGAGCCCACCGCGATGCACGGACCGATAGAACAAGCGCGGTCAAAATTCTTGACCATGTTGTATTGAACGATTTTTGGTTGATCCATGCCGTCGCGGCAGCTCCAGTCGTTCGAAAGCGTCACGCCCCAGACATGGTCGCGAATGTTTGCCGCGGAAATATTCTTGCCGCGCTTGCCGATGACGATGGCGACCTCGCCTTCGTAGTCGAAGTACTGGGTTTTCTTCGCGGGATAGGGAACGTCATCACCGTCGCCTGCCACTTCATCGAGCACCTTCCAGAATCCCCAGTGTCCACGCGTTCTTGCCTGGTCATAAGCGGCCTTGAGCGAATCGCCGGTGACCGGTATGCCATGCAGATTGGCGTTCATGCCAGCCAGGTGATCGGCGAAATTTCCGCCCGCCATGGCCAGGCGCTTGCCGGCCCAAGGGGCGTGCAGCTTAACGCTGGCGGCATCGAGCACGGCGGATTTGTCGGCCTTGGCGATTGCGCGTTGCGCCGCCTCGATGGCTTCGGCGCCCGCGGCAATAAAAGCATCGAGCCGGGAGGGCAAGGCGAGGTTGCTTTTGTTGAGGTCGATAATCCTGTCGCCATCCAAAGCACCGACGCGATTGTCATTTCCAAATACGACGATTTTCATGTCACTCCTTTTTTGATAAATGGGTTACTGAATTCTACCGATCCTCGTCTTTTACAATTCTTGGCCGAAACCACTTGTCCAGTTCCGCCAACTCGAAACGACCGGCATCAAACAGACGCATCATGAGCCGGTAAATCTGTTGTTGTGTTGCCTC
>CAMDFL010000172.1 GCA_945897475.1 Bordetella parapertussis | reverse complement strand
TCGCCGGGCGGAATCAAGAACTACGCGAGCCGGGCCAACACTGCGCCGATGAAAACGGCCATCCGTCTGATGCGCCCCTTCGATGATCCGGTGCCTGCCGAGGTTCGCGATCTGGATCTCATTACTTTCTTTTTCGAGTATCACGAAATGGAGCGCGCGAAAACGGATCGCGTGAAAATGAATCGTCGACTGTTCGAGATTCTCAAACCCGGTGGCATCCTGGTGATTACCGACCACGCCGCGCGTACAGGTGATGGCATTGCCCAGGGCGCGATTCTGCACCGTATCGAGGAGAGCATGGTGCGTCGCGAAGTCGAGGCGGCCGGATTTCGCCTGATCGATGAGGGCCATTTTCTTCGCAACCCCGCGGACAAGCGCGATACCACTGTATTCAAGAACAACGTGCCGAACGACGAGTTCATCTTGAAATTCCAAAAGCCACGCTAAAAGAAAATACAGGGTCAGAGTAACTTTTCCAGCCTGATTTCCTAAGCTAAGCCGGTGAAACCGGAACCAAACAGGATGTCATTGAGGCCACCTTTACCGCCAATGGTTCGATCTACGACAGCGGCGAGTTTGCTGCGGCGATCGATGAGGCGCTGGCTCTGTCGGACGCGGCCGGTTTCGCTGCGCGGCGCGAGCAATCCAGGCAGCGAGGCGCGCTTCGGCTTTCATCCGATGTCATCGTTGAAAAAGCCAAGCCCTATTCGAACATGTCGTGTTCGACCCCGAAACCGGGCAATTGCTCTCGGGCAGCTTTGCTGATTACGCCATGCCGCGTGGGGACAGATTTCGCGAATGGCGAAATGCAGCGTCTGGCGGCAGCGCATAAAATGCCGAATCGCATGCAATTATTCCGTTGTTAATCCCGTTTATATCGGCACAAGCCTGTCATTTTTCCGAGGAGACTCAACTCATGATCACCCCTAAAGTCATCGTCACCATCGCCCCCACTGGCGGCATGGCCAGCAAAAAGCAGAACCACAATCTGCCTACCCAACCTCACGAGATCGCCGAGCAGACATACGCCTGCTATAACGCCGGTGCCAGCGTAGTGGCGGTGCATGCGCGCCGGCCCGACGACGAGGCCACCTGCAGCCCCGAGGTTTATACCGATATCAATAATCGATTGCGCGAAAAGTGCGACATCGTGATCAACAACTCCACTGGCGGCGGTGTGAATGGCGACATGGTGCGTACGCTCCGCCCCGGTCTGGAGGAGATCATGTTTGAGGAGCGACTGAAAGGCTGCAAGGGCGAGCATTGCGAGATGGTGACCTTTGACTGCCACACGATCATGGCGATGTTCAACAGCCGCAAATTGCTGATGGTGACCGAGCCAGATCGCTGCACAGAGATGGCGCAGTTGTTCAAGGACACGGGCGTAAAACCGGAATGGGAGGTGTTCAGCCTCTCGCACATCCTGCAAGACACCACGCGCCTGATCGAATCGGGATTCGATAAGCCGCCCTACTACGTCAACATGGTGTTGAACGCCATGGGCTTCCAGGGCGGCTATCCGTACTCGCCCAAGATTGTTCAGATGATGGTCGATCACATGCCGAAAAATTCCATTTTCTGCGTCAGTGCGATTGGTTCGGCGCAATTGCCGGCCACCACCTGCGCGGTGCTGATGGGCGGCCATATTCGCGTGGGCCTGGAAGACAACAACTACTACAGCCGCGGGCGCCTGGCCAACAATCAGGAGCTGGTGGAGCGTTCTGTTCGAATCATTCGTGAACTGGGTGCCGAGCCTGCCACCGCGAGCGAGGCGCGAGAGATGCTGGGATTGCCGTCGCTCAAGACTCCCATGCGCGCAGCGGCGTAAAGGTTTTTTGCCGCGGCTTGAACAGGACCCAGCACGGCTTTCTCGAGCAAGCTCTGAATGATTTCGATTTCAAGCGTTATGCGTCCCGGTTAAAAATCCCCGGTGTGATGTACGCACCGGGGATTGTTTTTTAAGAATGGATCGAGGTATGAAGTATTACGAGGATTTCCCTGCGGGCACGCTGATCGAATGCGGCTCACGGCTGGTGACCAAGGAAGAAATCATCCGCTTCGCGCGTGAATTCGATCCGCAGCCGTTTCACATTGATGAAGCCGCTGCGGCGGAAACGCATTTTGGCGGGATAGTCGCCAGCGGCTGGCACAGTGGCAGCATCGCCATGCGCATGGTGGTCGATACCGTACTGCGCGATTCTTCGTGCATGGGATCCCCCGGCATTGAGCGCCTGCGATGGTTGAAGCCCTTGCGCGCCGATCGCACGGTAGTGGTGAAATTTCGGGTGCTCGATGCAGAAGTCTCGAAGAGCCGGAAAGATCGAGGCAAGCTGCGGGTGTCGTTCGATTTATACGACGAAGCCGGTGAGCTGTTGATGGATTCGATTGCCACCGTATTGTTTGCTTGCCGGCCACAGTAGCAAAGATTTAACAAAAGGAAGTTTTCGCAATGGGATTTTTCGTGGGGACGGATGTTGGTGGCACCTTCACCGATCTTTGGGTGTCGGGCAGCGACGGGCACACACGCGTGTTCAAATCACCGACCACCAAGGATGTGCTGGGTGGGGTGATAGCGGCGATCAAGATGGCGGCCGAGGCGTATGGCATTGGCTTCGACGAATTCTGCTCGCAGCTTGAGCGCTTTGGCCATGGCACCACCGTTGGGCTGAACGCGCTTCTGACCGGCAGCGCCGCGAAAACCGTCATTCTCACCACGCGAGGATTCGGCGACACCCTGGAGATCGGGCGGCTGCGCCGCCAGACCGCCGGGATGAATGAAACCGAATTCACCGATGCGTATCTGCGCAACCAGTTCTCTCCACTGGTGCCGCGCCATCTGGTGATTGAGATTGACGAGCGCATCGATGTATCAGGCAGGGTGGTGACGCCGCTTGACGAAGCGCAGGCGCGAGCTGAATTGAAAAAGCTCGAAGACCAGGGCATTGAGGCCATCGCGGTATGCACCCTTTGGTCCACCCACAATCCGGCGCACGAGAATCGATTGAGGGAACTCGCCCGCGAGCAATTGCCTGGCGTCTTTCTCAGCGTGTCCCACGAGATTTCCCCTGCAGTGGGGGAATACGCGCGTATGTCCACCACCGCGGCCAACGCGATGCTGGGGCCTTTGGCGGGACGCTACCTGTCCAAACTCGAAGACACGTTGCGCGAGGCCGGTATGAAAGTGCCTGTGCTGATGATGACATGCGCAGGTGGTGTGCTGCCAACGGTGGCGCTCAATGATCGTCCGGCCTATGCGCTGTTCTCAGGGCCCGCGGGCGGTGTGATGGGCTCCCTTGCCATTGGCGAACAGATTGGATTGAAGAATCTTTTGACCACCGACATTGGCGGCACCAGTTTCGATGTTGGCGTGGTCGCCAACGGCAAGCCCATCATGCGATCCGAGATTTCGCTCGCAGGCGCCGATATCCGTGTGCACTCCATCGATGTGGATTCCATAGGCGCGGGCGGTGGCAGCATCGCCTCGGTGCAGTTTGGCGAACTACGCGTCGGCCCCAAGAGCGCGGGCGCCAATCCGGGCCCTGCTTGTTACGGCAGAGGCGGCACGCTGCCCACGGCAACCGATGCCGATCTGATTCTGGGTGTTCTCGATCCGGCGAATTTTCTCGGTGGACGCATGAAACTCGATGTCGAGGCCGCGCGCCGCGCCATTGAGACGCATATCGCGACACCTTTGGGCATGAGCGTGATGGAGGCCGCTTGGGGAATACGCGAAGTGCTGGATTCGCGCATGGCCGATCTCTTACGCCGCATGACCATCGAGCGTGGCTATGACCCGCGAGATTTTTCACTATTTGCCAATGGCGGTGCGGGCCCCTCGCATGCCTGGGTGCTTTCGGCGGAACTGGGTCTGGATAGTTTCATCGTGCCGGCAGCGGCGACCGCGGTGTCGGCATTTGGCACCGGTAATTCGGATTTGGGCTTTACTATCGAACAACCCTGTTTTGCGCGCATTCGTCCGGGCGCCGTGCCCAACGCGGAGCAACTGACAAAAATCGATATTGCCTTGCAGCTAACCGTTGCCGAGGTGCGCAAAAACCTGGAAATCGCTGCCGCGCGCGGCAATGTACGCGTCGAGCGATATGTATCGATACGCTTTCGCGGTCAGACGCATTTCCTCGACATTGTGGTCGAGCGCGAGCGCTTCGACCTCGATGGCTTCAAGCAGGTGGTGGCCAGGTTCGAGGCCGAATACGAAACCTTGTTCGGCCGAGGCGCCGCGTTCTCCAAGGCGGGATATGAAATTCTGGCCGCGCGTTCGGTGGGAAGCGGCGCGCTGCCGCCGCCGGCACAAGCAACCAAGGGCGAACCGCTGACCTATGTGAAAAGCCGCCCCGTGGTGTTTACCGACGCCAACGCGCCGGTGGAAACGAAAATATATGAAACCAGTTTTCCGCAAAGCGGCGCGCAGGTTGAAGGGCCTTGCATCATTGAGTTTCCGGGGCAAAGCGTGGTGGTGCCGCCAGGATACGGCGCACGTGCCGATGATTTTGGCAACCTGCATGTCAAGAGAAATTAAGGAATCGTGGTCATGACTACGCCAACAATGAACGCCGTCACCTTCGAAGTCATTCGCAACCGCCTTGTGGCGATCGCAGAGGAAATGCGCATCGCGCTGCAAAGCGTTTCCGGCTCGCCCACGGTCACCGAAGCCTCCGATTTTTTCACAGGTTTATTTCGCGACGACGGTTCGGTAGTATCGATGGGTTTTCAGGTGTCGTTTCAGGCGCCGGTGTCGGGCACGGTGATCCGGCATATCCGCTCCAAACCAGAACTTAAAGTTCGTGATGGCGACATGTTCATCGGCAATGACCCTTTCATAGGCGCCTTGCACCAGAACGATGTGCAGATGATAGGCCCGATTTACGCGGGCGACAAAATCATTGCCTGGGCCGGGGTGCAGGCCCATCAGACCGACGTTGGCGGAATGGATTTCGCGAGTTGGTGTCCAAAGGCGAAAAGCGTATTCCAGGAAGGGATTAGGATTCCTTGTGTAAAGCTCATGGACAGGGGAGAGTTGCGAGAAGATGTTCTGGAAATGATCACCACCGCCTCGCGCCTTCCCGATGCCCTGGGTCTGGATATCAGGGCGTTTATCGCCACCATCAACGTGGCGCGCAACCGCGTCACCGATCTGGTGGGCCGTTACGGCGCCGAGCTTATCCAGCAGGCGATGCAGCGCATGATTGATTCCTCGAACGCACGCATGCGCGCGCGCTTGGCGGAGATTCCCGACGGTGAATACCACGCCCACGATTTTCTCGAGCACGACGGTCACAACAACGAGTTGTACAAAATCGATGTGCGCATCACCAAACGCGGCGAAAAATTGAAGCTTGATTACAGCGGATCGAGCAAGCAATCGCCTGGCTTTGTGAACGCCACGCGCGCCGGATTGATGGGTGGCGTGGCGGGAAGTCTGCTCACCACTCTGGGCTGGGACATTCAATGGAATCAGGGAATACTGGATGCCGCCGAGGTCATCGCCCCCGATGGTTTGATCTGCACCACGTTGTATCCGGCGCCGGTGGGCGCTGCGACCGTGGAGGCGATCTGGGTAGTCTCAAACGCCACCATGATGGGATTGAACAAGATGCTCAGCGTTTCCCCGGCCTATAAACATCGCGCGCAGACGGTGAGCGACGGCTGCATGGCGACTTTTAACCTTGGCGGTATCAATCAGTTCGGCGAGCCCTTCGGCTTGCATTTAATGGATCCGATCGCCGGTGGTTCGGGCGCCTGGTCCACCAAGGATGGCGCGGATGCGGGCGGGCCGATCATATCGCCGGTGTCCTCGATCGCCGACATCGAGCGAAACGAACAGGTATCGCCCTTGTTTTATCTGCACAGGCGCATGGCTTGCGACACCGGCGGAGCGGGAAAGTACCGCGGTGGCGCAACCGCGGAGGTGGCCCTGACGCTTGGGGGAATTGAAAAGGCCGAAGCGCTCATCATGACGCACGGCGCGGAGGTGCCCAACTCGGCGGGCCTCGCCGGTGGGTGGCCGGGCAGCACCGTAAAGCAGGCCATGGGTCGCGGGGCTATCGAAGCCGGTCAGCCACGCCAGGGTAAGTGGGAGGTGTTCGGCCCCAAACCGGGCCTGATGGACATGACCCATCGCGATGTATTCGCCGTGACGTGGCAGGGTTGCGGCGGATTTGGCGATCCGCTGGAGCGTGAGCTGGACGCGATGCAGCGTGATCTGGATGCCGGGCGGGTTTCAGTCAAGGCGGCGAAAGAACTCTATGGCGTGGTGACGCGCGCGGGCAAGGTGGGCAAAAAATCAACGCAGAAACAAAGAAACGCGATGCGCCTGTCGCGCGTGGGGAAATTCGACACTGACCCGATTAAATTTTGCATGGCGGCGCCGTTCGCCCGGCTGGGCGAATCCCTGGCGTTGGCGCGCGATGAGCGCGGCACCCATGTGGTGAGCAACGCCGGGTACGTTCTTGCAACCGGGACGACTGAGTGGCGCAAAGGCGCTGCGGCGAAGACTTTTGCCAAGCTGCCCAAGGTGCAGGGTATTGACCTGCACGAGAAACTCGCGATGACCGCGTTTTATTGTCCCGCCAGCGGCGCGCTGTTATCGGCGGATGTGCATCGCAGGGACGAGTCAGCGAGCGATGATTTGATGCTTGATTTATCCTCGGTCGCGGCACTGAGTTCGAGGTAATAAAAATGTACGCCACCGATCGTATCGGCAAAATAATCTACCCGCGAGGAGCGAATGATGAGTGAGAAGCGAAAGATAAATCGGTTTCTTTGTCTACTTTCTACCGCGCTTTTGACGACGGGGGCTGTTGCGCAGCCGGCCGACTACCCCTCGCGCCCCATCACCATCATCAACCCCTGGACCGCGGGTGGAAACATCGACCTGGTAGCGCGCGCCGTGGCGCAGTCGATGCAAAAACAAACGGGCAAATCTTTTATCATCGAAAATGCACCTGGCGCCGGATCGATGATAGGCACAACGCGCGCGGCGGGCGCCAAGCCCGATGGCTATACCGTGCTTTGGGGATCATCCAGCGGCTTTGTGATCCTGCCGCATATCAATTCGAATGTTCGTTATGACCCGGTCAAATCTTTCGAACCGATCGGCTGGATCGGCAGCTCGCCTTATGTTCTGGTGGTATCAAGCGACTCGCCTTATAAGACATTGCGCGATCTCATCAACCAGGCCAAAGCCAATCCCGGCAAGCTCGCCTACGGCACGCCCGGCACCGGATCGTCGCCGCACGTGACCAATGAAGCAATTCTCTCGGCGGTCCAAGCCAAGGCGCTGCATGTGCCTTTCAAAAGCAGCCAGGACATGGTCAACGCGGTATTGCGCCGCGATGCGGACTGGATAATCGATTTTGCCAGTGCGGTAATGCCTATGGTCAAGGCCGGACGATTCAGGGCATTGGCGGTGACGGGCGCGAAACGCGCGCCCGCGATGCCCGATCTGCCGGCATTGCGCGAAGACGCGGAACTCGGCGGTTTCGAGGCGCTTTCGTGGATGGGCCTGTTCGCGCCCAAGGGCGTCGCGGCGGAGCCGGTGCGGGCGTTGAATCGCTACCTGAGCGCAGCGCTCAAGGAGCCGGAGGTGATCAATGTGATGGCGTCGGTCGGATTTACCGCCGAACCCGGCACGCCCGCCGAGCTCGGCGACAGCGTGAAGCGTGAATACGAAAAATGGGGCGAGATCATTCGCCGTCACAACATCCGCTTGGAGTGAAAGTGCTGGACGGCATCGGTGTCGGCGCAGAATGGTTGCGCGCCGCGATCTGGCGATAACAGACGCCAAGCCAGTGGTGATAAGGTGGCAACCGATTGGGTAGGCGCAGCAATATCCAAGCCATGCCAGGCAAAGCAAGTCGTTTAACCCCAGGGAGAAAAGAAGATGTCAACATTGAAATCGAAAGCGGTACTGGCGGTATCCTTGTTCGGTGCGATCAGCGCCATGTGCATGTCCCTGCCCGCCACCGCGCAAATGAAAGTCAACGTCGGCTATGTACAGACCGCCGATTCGATGCCGATGCGAATCGGCAAGGAAAGGGGCTTCTTCGAAAAACGCAAGCTCGATGTGACGCTCACGCCGATTGCCCTGGCCTCGAACATTCCGTCGGCGATCATTGCCAACAGCGTGCAGATCGGCATGGGAACGGTGCCAATGTTGCTGCAGACCAACGAGGCAGGGCTGGGCCTTATTGCCGTGGGCGGAATGTCACGCGTCACCAAGCAAAGCAACATCATCAGCCTGGTGGCGCGCAGCGACGTGAAAATCAATAGCGCCGCTGACCTGCGCGGCAAGAAGATCGGCGTTCCCGGTTTCAACAGCATGATGCATGTGCTGCTGCAGAAATGGCTAGTGGATCGTGGCGTGCAGCCTGTGCAGGTGTCAATGGTCGAGGCGATCTTTCCGCAGATGCATGATCTTCTCAAGGGCGGCACTTTGGACGCAGTGGTGGTTTTGGAGCCATTTCGCACCCGTATCATTGGCGGCAATGTCGGCTACAAGGTGTCCGATTACGTCACCGACGTGCAAGATAACGTCATGGCGGCGATGTGGATGACCAAGGGTGACTGGGCCGCGTCCAACGGGCCGGCATTGCGCGCGTTTCGCGAAGGCTATCTGGAGGCCATCGA
>CAMDFL010000171.1 GCA_945897475.1 Bordetella parapertussis | reverse complement strand
GGCTGTTGTTGCCCGCGGCCGGCGCGCTTGCGCTGTTCGCCTGGCTGCTGACGCTGCATCCCAGCGCCGCCGGGCGCACCTACGCCGCCTATGGCGGGATGTACATTGCCATCGCATTGCTCTGGCTGTGGCGGGTGGATGGCATTGTTCCCAGCCGATGGGACCTGGCCGGGGCTGCTGTTGCGCTCGCCGGCATGGCGATCATCGCATTCCAACCCGAGGCGCCGGTTCATTGACCTGGGTCAAAGGCGGGCAATGCCACCGACATTACAGTCAAGGTCGCCAATTCTTGCTACCCGACTCTTCGACTGGATTGATCGATATGAACGCCGTGCTAGACTCTTTGCGATGAATTTATCAAGGTATAAACGCAGATTTCTGGCGCTGATTGGCGCGGGGGTGATGCTTTTCGCGCAGTTCGCCGTGGCGGCTCACGCCTGTATGACCATGGCGCCAGCGATGCCAGGCATTGCCGCGGTGAACCCTCCGTGCCACGAGCCTGACTCAGGCGATCTAAACGCTTGCTTGACGCATTGCCAGGCAGGCGCGCAGGCGTCCTCCGACAAGCTGCCCGCGACCTCGACCGGATTGACGCTGGTTCTTGTAAATGCCGTGGTTAAGTCCGACCTTGTTGCCGCTGCCAGCGCCTCGCATGGCTACGCACGATCTCTGCTGACCCGAGCTACCGCACCGCCCGCGATGGTGCGTCACTGCTGCCTTCGAATTTAGATCTCCACCTTGACGCCTGCGTTCGCGGCCGTTCTTCGCGCCGCGGAGTCCGCTGTTCGTTCTCAAGGAGGTCGCATGTCTGCTCTCACACTGTTCTTGCCTTTGACGCTGGTTATGGCCGCAGCCGCGGTGCCGGGGATCGCATTCGCGGGTGACGCGGACAAAGCGGAAACAAGAACCCCCGGCTTGCTGGTGATTGCCCAGTCCGCGAATACGGCTGAGGCGCGGCTTGTGGAGACCGCATTGCAACAACTTATCGGCGAGGCGCTCAGGCGCAACCCCGAAATTGCGGCTGCATTGCACGAAAAGGACGCCGCTGGCCATCGCGTCTCACCGGCAGGGGCGCTTGAGGACCCGATGCTTGAGGCCGGGTTCATCAATCTGCCGATCAATACTCTTCGCTTCAACCGCGAGGACATGACGATGAAGATGCTGGGCATCGCGCAAAAACTCCCCTACCCCGGCAAGCGCGGGCTGCGTCAGGAGGTCGCCCTCAAGAATGCCGAGACCGTCGCATTCGCTTACCGGGAAACCGTCAGCCGCGTGATCCGGGAGGTCAAAATCGCTTACTACGATGTGGCGCTGATTGATCGCTCGATTGAACTGCTGGAGCGCAATCGCCTGATCGTCGAGCAACTGTTGCGTATCGCCGAGGGCCGCTATAGCGTCGGCCAAAGCTCGCAGGCCGAAGTGCTCCGTGCACAGACGCAGCTCGCCAAGATGACCGAGGAGCTGGTGCGCATGAGGCGCGAGCGTCGAACCATGGAGGCGGATTTGCAGCGCGCGCTCGGCCGGGGCGAGGATGCGTCCCTGATCCGGCCGGAGATGCCGCGCCTGGATAGCGTGCCGTTGCGGATCGAAGAATTGCGAGAGGCCGCGCTTCGCGAGCGCCCGCAGCTTCTGGGCCTGCAATCTTTGATAGACAAGAATCAGAAGTCCCTGGAACTCGCGCGAAAAGATTATTACCCGGACTTCGACGTGCGCCTCGTCTATGGCCAAAGAGACAAGACCCTGGAGAGCAGCTCGCGCCCCGACATGCTCAGCCTGACCGTAGCCATCAACCTGCCCCTGTGGCGGAAAAACAAGCTTGACCCGATGGTCGCTGAAGCACAGGCGATGCGCGAGCAGGCGATCAGTCTGTACCAGGCGCAGCAAAACGAACTGACGGCGAAGCTGCGCCAGCAAGTGGCGATCGCCGAGCAGAGCCGCGAATCCGCGCGCCTCTTCGAGGCCGGAATCCTGCCGCAGGCGCGCCTCGCCTTGGAGTCGGCGCTGGCCGCCTACCGGGTCAATCGCGTGGACTTCTCGATGCTGCTCGACAGCCAGATGAGCGTGCTCGGCTACGAAATCAACCATGCGGCGGCGCTGGTCGCGCAGATCAAGGCGCTGGCGGAAATCGAACAACTCACCGGCAAGTCGGTGGCGGAGGCGCAATCAACAGCGCCTAAAGGAGAAAAGCGATGAAACGGTTTGTATCGTTCCTAGTGGCGCTGGTCTTCCTGGGTATCGCGGCAAGCGCGGGGTACTGGTTCGGCGCGAGCAAGCCGGCGCAGGCGCCGATCGCGAAATCGGATCGCAAGATCTTGTACTACCGCAACCCCATGGGTTTGGCCGATACCTCACCGGTGCCGAAAAAGGATTCGATGGGAATGGACTACACCCCGGTCTACGACGGCGAGGAAGCGCAGGGACCAGAGGTGAAAATAAGCCCGGACAGGATACAGACGCTCGGGGTGAGGACCGAAGCCGCCGCACTGCGCAGCTTGGCGCGCACCATCCGCGCAGTCGGAACCATACAGGTCGATGAGCGTTCGCAGCAGACGGTCGCGCCGCGTTTCGAAGGCTGGATTCAGCGTTTGCACGTGGCCAGCACGGGGCAGTTCGTGAATCGCGGACAAGCCCTCATGGAAGTCTACGGCCCTGATCTGGTTGCCACCCAACAGGAATACATGGTGGCGATCAAGGGCGTGGCCGCGTTAAAGGATGCCGGTCCCGAGATGCAGGCCAATATGCAGAACCTCGCGGAGGCAAGCCTGCAGCGTCTGCGAAACTGGGATATCGATGAGGTGGAAATTGCACGACTGAAAGAGGAAGGCAGGCCCGGCAACAGCATCACGCTGCGCTCCCCGGTGAGTGGCGTGGTGGTGGAAAAGCCCTCGGTGCAGGGTATGCGCTTCATGCCTGGGGAGGTGCTCTACCGGATCGCCGATCTGTCCTCGGTCTGGTTGATGTCGGAGGTCTTCGAACAGGACATCGGACTGGTTCGTCCAGGCCAGGCTGTGAAGATCCGGGTGAACGCGTATCCGGACCGGACGTTTCAGGGAAAGGTCGAATTCGTGTACCCGAGCGTGACCGCGGAAACCCGCACCGTCCGCGCGCGCATCGCGCTCGTCAATCCGGGAATGCTCTTGAAGCCCTCCATGTACGCAAACGTGGAGCTTGCTGCGGGAGACGGGCGCAGGCGCCTTGCGGTGCCGGATTCCGCGGTACTCGACAGCGGCACGCGCCAGATCGTGCTGGTGCGCCGCGGCGAGGGCTTGTTCGAGCCGCGCGAGGTCAGGCTCGGCATGCGCGGCGACGCTTACGTCGAAGTGCTGGAAGGCGTCAAGCTTGGGGAGGATGTCGTCGTCAGCGCCAATTTCTTAATCGATGCCGAAAGCAATCTCAGGGCCGCGATCGGCGGATTCGGACAGCCCGCCTTTGGCAGCCCGCTACCGGCCGATACGGTCAAGCCGCCGCCCGGCCGCCGTGTAGAGGGAAAAGTCCCCGCCGACGCGCACCAGGGTCATTGAAATGCTCGGCCGCATCATCGAATGGTCGGTGCGCCATGTTTTCATGGTGCTGCTCGGGACGTTCTTCATCGTCGCCTGGGGTATCTACACGGTGATCCATACGCCCATCGACGCTCTGCCGGACTTGTCCGATGTTCAGGTGATCGTCTACACCGAATACCCGGGGCAGGCGCCGCAGGTGGTGGAAGATCAGGTCACCTACCCGCTTGCCACCGCCATGCTGAGCGTGCCGCGGTCCAAGGTGGTGCGCGGTTTCTCCAATTTCGCGGTGTCTTTTGTCTACGTCATCTTCGAGGACGGCACCGACATTTATTGGGCGCGCTCGCGCGTGCTGGAGTACCTGAACTTCGCCTCGAGCCGATTGCCCCGTGGCGTCACCCCCACGCTGGGGCCCGATGCGACCGGCGTCGGCTGGGTCTATCAATACGTCGTTATCGCCAAACAGCGCACCCTCGCCGAGCTGCGCGCGATCCAGGACTGGTTCGTGCGCTACCAGTTGACCAAAGCGCATGGGGTGTCCGAAGTGGCCAGCCTGGGCGGGTTCGTGAAGTCCTACCAGGTCACGGTCGATCCCCGGCGCCTGCAGGCATACTCAATACCACTGAAGAAAATTACCGAGGTCATCGCCGCGAGCAATCGCGACGTCGGCGGACGCGCGCTCGAAATGGCTGAAACCGAGTACGTGGTGCGCGGCAGGGGCTACCTGCGCGGCATCGGCGATATCGAGAATCTGGTGGTAAGCGCCATGGGCGGCACACCGGTGCTGCTGCGCGACATCGCCCGCGTCGAACTGGTTCCCGATGAGCGCCGCGGCATCGCCGAACTCAACGGTGAAGGTGAAGTGGTGGCGGGAATTGCAATGGCGCGCTATGGCCAGAATGCGCTCGATGTGATTCAGGGTCTCAAGGAAAAAATCGCGGAAATCACGCCGGGCCTGCCCGAGGGGGTTTCCATACAGGCGGTCTACGATCGCTCCGATCTGATTCTTCGGGCGATCAACAATCTGCGCACCACGCTGATTGAGGAGGCCGTGATTGTGGCGCTGGTGTGCGTGGTGTTTCTCATGCATGCGCGCAGCGCGCTGGTGGCGATCATCATGCTGCCGATCGGCGTGCTGATCGCTTTCATCGCGATGTCGTTCCTCGGTCTTAATTCGAACATCATGAGTCTGGGCGGCATCGCCATCGCCATCGGGGCGATGGTCGATGCCGCTATCGTCATGATCGAGAACGCGCACAAGCATCTGGAGCGCCTGGAGCCGGGCGCGCAGCGCAAGGAGGCGATCATCGCCGCATGCCGCGAGGTCGGCCCGGCGCTGTTCTTCTGTCTGCTGATCATCACGGTGTCATTCCTGCCGGTGTTCACGCTGGAGGCGCAGGAGGGACGCATGTTCCAGCCGCTCGCTTATACCAAAACCTTCGCCATGGCCGGCGCCGCCGTGCTTTCCATTACCCTGGTTCCAGTGTTGATGCTGTTGTTCATCCGCGGGCGCATTCCCGAGGAGCAGAAGAATCCCATCGTCCGCGTGCTGATCTGGTTTTACCGGCCGATCATTGCCTGGGTGATGCGCTGGAAAAAACTCACTATCGCCGCGGCGCTCGTGGCGCTGGGAGTCACTGCGTATCCGGCAATGAAACTTGGAACCGAGTTCATGCCGAGCTTGAACGAGGGCACGCTGCTCTATATGCCCTCGACCCTGCCGGGTATTTCGGTGACCAAGGCGGCCGAACTGCTGCAGGTGCAGGACAGGATCATCAAGGGCTTTCCCGAAGTGGCCTCGGTATTCGGCAAGGCAGGCCGCGCCAACAGCGCCACCGATCCGGCGCCGCTGGAGATGGCCGAGACGATAATAAATCTCAAGCCTGAGTCCGAATGGCGGCCAGGGATGAATATCGACAAGTTGATTGCCGAACTCGACCGCGCGGTGCAGATGCCTGGCGTCAGCAACGCCTGGACCATGCCGATCAAGGCGCGCTTGGACATGCTCGCCACCGGCATCCGCACCCCGATCGGCATCAAGGTGTTTGGCCGCGATCTGGAAGGGATGGAAACGCTGGCCAGGCAGATCGAGGCCGTGGTCAAGACCGTACCGGGAACCACCAGCGCCTTCGCCGAGCGCATCACCGGCGGCTATTACCTCGACATTGATCCCGACCGGCTGGCACTGGCGCGTTACGGGCTCACTGTCGGCGACTTTCTTGAGGTCGTCGGGACCGCGCTCGGTGGGGAGATGGTGACCACCACCGTCGAGGGGCGCGAGCGCTTTGGCGTGAGCGTGCGCTATCCGCGCGAGCTGCGCGCCGACCCGCGCTTGATCGCCACGCAAGTCCTGGTGCCGACCATGAATAAGTCGATGGTCCCGCTGGGCCAGTTGGCTCGGGTCAGCCTGCAGAAGGGGCCGCCTGCCATCCGCACGGAAAACGCGCTGCTGTCGTCCTATATTTTCGTCGACATCCGCGGCCGGGATATCGGCGGCTATGTCGCCGACGCACAAAAAGCGGTGCGCGAGCAGGTGAAATTTCCGCCCGGTTATTACGCCACCTGGAGCGGCCAGTTCGAATACATGCAGCGCGCCATGGAAAAACTCAAAGTGGTGGT
Source organism: Bordetella parapertussis (assembly GCA_945897475.1). GTDB lineage: Bacteria > Pseudomonadota > Gammaproteobacteria > Burkholderiales > SG8-39 > 2-02-FULL-62-17. The sequence continues at coordinate 2,570 of CAMDFL010000171.1, read as the reverse complement.
GCCGCTCACGCTCTTGATCGTTTTTGTCCTTCTGTACCTGAACTTCAACCGCCTCACCGAGACGCTGATCGTGATGCTGTCGGTGCCGTTTTCCCTTGTTGGAGGTGTCTGGCTGATGTATTGGCTGGACTACAACCTGAGCGTCGCCGTGGCGGTGGGGTTCATTGCACTGGCCGGTGTGGCCGCCGAGACCGGCGTGGTCATGCTGATCTACCTCGATCGTGCTTTGGAGGCGGTTCGCGGGCGCTGCAAAGCCGCAGGTAGAGCTATGACGCAGCAGGATATCTACGAGGCGGTGATGCAGGGCGCGGTTGAGCGCGTGCGCCCGAAAATGATGACCGTGGTCGCGATCATGGCGGGGCTCTTGCCCATCATGTGGAGTAGCGGCACCGGATCGGAGGTGATGCAGCGCATCGCAGCGCCGATGATAGGCGGCATGGTATCCGCAACTATCCTCACGCTTGTCGTCATTCCCGCGATCTACGCGATGGTGAAGGAATTCGGCATTCGGCGGGACGACGCTTGAGATCTGGAAGTTTTCTGGAAGAATGTTGTCCGGCGTGCGAGCACAAGGTGTGTAGTCAATCTCAACCAAGGAGCATATCAATGAAACATTTCAAGGCGTATTCCACGGCGTTCGCGATATTTCTGGCGGCAGCCGCCGGGGCGCATGCCCAGACTGGCGGTATGAAGGGCATGGATATGAAGGGCATGGACATGAAAGACATGCCGGTGAAGGACATGAAGGACATGAAGGACATGAAGGATATGCCGAAGAAAGACATGAAAGGAATGAAGTCGGAAAAACAAACTCAGATTCACAAGGGGGCCGGAACGGTGCAAAAGATCGACTCCTCGATGGGAACGGTGACACTCGCCCACGGAGCGGTGAAGAGCCTGAACTGGCCGGCGATGACCATGACGTTCGCCGTGAAGGATAAGGCGATGCTCGACAAGATCAAGCCGGGCGCGAAGGTGGAGTTCGGTTTCGAGCAGTCCGGCAAAGACTATGTGGTCACTGAGATGAAAAGCCAATAGGCAAACCCTGGATGGCGTCCCCTGCCAAGGCAATCAACAATGATCAGACAATTCGCAATGACCTGGCTGCTCGCCGCGCTGTGCATTGGCGCGCAAGCGCAAAGCCTCAGCCTGACTCATGTGCATGGCCTCGCCTACAGCGCCGACGGCAGGCAGTTGGTTTTGCCCAGCCACCACGGGCTCGCGGTATTCCGCGATGGCAAATGGTCGAAGGCGCCGGGGCCACAGCACGACTACATGGGCTTCGCCGCGACGGCGAAGTACCTATACAGCAGCGGCCATCCCGCGCCGGGGTCCGGCCTCATCAATCCATTCGGGCTGATCCGCAGCAAGGATGGCGGTAAGTCCTGGGAGAAACTCGGGCTGGAGGGCGAAACGGATTTCCACCTGCTCGCAGTGGGCTGGAACAACAACGCGATCTACGTCTGGAATCCCGCGCCCAGCTCACGCATGCGCGAGACTGGACTGCACCTCACCTTGGATGAGGGCCGCGCATGGAAACCGGCGCGCGCTGCGGGGCTTGCGGGCAAGCCGTCTGCGCTCGCGGTTCATCCGGAGGCCGCGGCGATCGTCGCGGTGGCGACTTCAAGCGGCGTGTATCTTTCGCGCGATTCAGGTGATCGCTTTGTGCCGCTTGCGGGCGGTATCGAGGCGCTGTCGTTGCACTTCGACCTCGACGGGAAGCGGCTCTGGTACGGCGCGTTCGACGGCGCAGCGCGGTTGGCGCTGCTGCCACTTGACTCAGGAAAGGCAACCCCCTCGCCACTTCCAAAACTGGGGCGGGATGCGGTCGCCTACATCGCGCAGAATCCGACTGCGCGAAGCGAATACGCCATTGCCAGCTTCGAGCGCAGTGTCTATGTGTCTAAAGATGGCGGGCGTACCTGGAGGTCAATCGCAGAGCACGGTGTGGGGAAATGAGCGCGAACGCTCCTGCTAATCCGCCCACAGGCTGGCCAGATCGAACGCAATCGCGTCAAACGGCGGCTGGGAGACGCTGGCATCATTTTCCAGCACGGTGAGTAGCAGCCATTTGCCATCTCGGTTCTCGAAAACTTCCAGGGTTTTGAGGTCGGGATCCACCAGCCAGCAGTGCGCTACGCCGTTGTACGCGTACAGCGGCAACTTCTCGGCCCGGTCAACTTTCGCAGTGGACGGCGAGAGAATTTCGCAAATCCAGTCGGGCGCAAGTTCGAACCAGGCGGCATCGGGCAGCTTGGGCATGCGCTCTCGCTTCCAGCCCGCGAGATCGGGGACCACGACGTCTGCGCCCAAGTGCAACTCCGGTTCGTCCAGAATCCACCAGCCGCCGGGGCCATTCCTGCCATGGTCAAACGGGCCGTGCAACTCCCCCCCCAACGACGAATACGCGCGGGCATGTTTCGGCGCGGGGCGCGGGTGGGTGCGCAGCACACCCCGGATGATCTCGCCCACGAGGTTCGTGGGCAAGGCGAGAATATCGTCGTAGGTAGCCGGCTTCACGGCGGGCAGGCCCATGGTGGGTCTCCGATGGCGATGGATGGGTCGCTGCT
>CAMDFL010000170.1 GCA_945897475.1 Bordetella parapertussis | reverse complement strand
ATGAGCACGTCTTCGAGGCCCGTGATGCCCAGATCCGGGTAGCCGAGCGAACCGGCCGCGACGCCGCCACCTGAGAGATACAGCGCGCGATAGCCACAGGCATGAGCCTGGCGCGCTGTGTAGGCGTTGAGCACGCCTACACATTGCAGCGGCGCTTCCTCTGCGAGCGCGGTGCGGAATGCGGGACCTGCTGAGCTGGCAGTCATGCCGCGCTTCGCTCGGTTGACGCGCTTGGCTTGGATGCTGCGCTACGCTCTGCGACAGGCGCTGCGCCGGGGCTGCGGCGGAGGTACTTCCCATGCCCGCCCGGCCCTGTTATTTTGCCGTCCTGCATGACCGTTGTTCCCGGCGATTCGAAATTGATCAGTTTCGGCAGGCTGTGCCGATCTGCGATTGACCACCACCGCCACTCTATAGACACTGGTCAATGCGCAATCGGCACGGGTGGTCAATTTAGAGTCGGCGGGAACAGGCCTGCCCCCAGGACCGGGTCAACCCGGCGCCGATCTGACGCGTCAAGGAGTCGATCGGCGCGCCGGGCGGAAAGCCGGAGAACAATCGCAACGGCTTGTCCGGATAGGTCTGGGCGAGCCCCGGGATCGTGGCGCCGAGCAGCAAGACGAGCGATACTCCGACGGAAATTCGAGCTGGATTGCGCATGATGTTTCCCGTTCAAACCGCATCTGTCATAAGCGACGCGGTTAAATGTCACATCATCTGTTGGGGACCCGCCGTGGTCACTCGCAGGCAGCGTCAAGCATGCTTACGTTTGCGGCGCAGGTGATTCTTCCGCTCGCGCAAAGCCGCCTCGAACAGCGGCCGGTCGTCAATGGGCGCGCGCGTGACTTCGTTGAACGAATCCACGATGCGTTCAAGCAGCGCGATGAAGGTCTGACATTCCGCCGCCGACAAGGGGGAAACCAGCCGCTTGCGGGCTCGTCCGACCGCGCCCTCGACCCGCGTTATCAGCCGCTTCCCGGCCGCGGTGATTTCGATATGGTGCCTGCGGAAATCGCCCTCGTCGGGAAAACGTTTGAGAAGGTCCCGTTGCGCGAGATTGCGCACCACCAGCGCCACCGTGGATTTGTCCAGGCCCAGCAGCCTGCCGATACCGGTCTGGTCTATGCCCGGCATGCGCGAGGCCACGCGCAGCACACCGTGCTGCGTGGTGGTCAGATTGAACTCCACGCACTCCTGGGCGAACAGCGCCTCGGCGATCTGGTGGGCGCGGCGGATCATGAACCCGGGCCGGCCGTAGACATCGGCCAGCGGATGGTCGGCGTTCACCAACGCGCTACACCATCGCCGAGCCGCCATCGACCACGATGGTCTGGCCGGTGAGGAAAGCCGCGTCGTCGCTGGCGAGAAAGCTCACTGTACCCACCAGGTCATCCGGATGCTGGTCGCGCGGTATGGCGCGGGTCCGGTTCATCGCTTGACGGTCCCTTTTCATGTGTTCGGGGTTGGCCATGATGCCCTCGGACAGCGTGAAACCGGGCGCCAGCGCGTTGACGGTGATGTTGTCCTTTCCCACCTCCCGCGCCAGCGCGCGCGTCATGGTGATGACCGCGCCCTTGCTGGTGACGTAATGCAGGAAGAACGGGTTGCCCTTGATCGGCGCGCCCGAACCCAGGTTGATGATGCGCCCCCCGCCCTGCGAGCGCATGTGCGGCACCGCTGCCTTGCAGCACAGAAAGGTGCCCAGCACGTTGACATTCATGGCCTTCATGAAATCCCCGACGCTGATTTTCTCGAACGGCTGCATCGGGATGCTGGAGAAATAAGCTGCATTGTTCACCAGGATGTCGATGCGGCCGAATTTGCGCACGACCTCGTCAACCATCGCCTGCACGCTTGGTTCGGAAGTCACGTCAGTCTCGAACCCCAGCGTGGGTGTGCCGCCGGCCCCAATCGCGGCGGCCGCCTGCGCCGCGTTGTTGAGGTCGGCAATGACAAGCGTGGCGCCGTCCTGCGCCAGGCGCGCCGCGATCGCCTTGCCTATGCCGCTGCCGCCGCCGGTCACTATGGCCACGCGTCCCTTGAGTTTCATTGCCGTTCTCCTGCCAAACCGCAATACCCAGCAGGATTGCCGGGCCGCGTATATTAGGATGACATCTTACTATATTGACATACATGTTGCCTTTATGGCAGCATCCGACGTCATTTGCGACAATTGAACACCGCTGCCGAGGCCGGCATGCAGGCTCAGGAGAAATATGGCCAATCTGATCGAATCTCCCCGAATTTTCAAAAATCCCAATCCGCGCGCGCCGCTGGTGGCCGTTGTCGAATTCCGCGCCCCCGGACCGGTGGTCACGACCCTGGTCATTGATGATGGGCGCAGGCGCCGCACCGTCACCTGCGGCGAGGAACAGGACCCCGCCCGCGGCCTGCCCATCATCGGCATGCGCGCCGACACGGAATTTCGCATCAGCGTATCGGTGCGGGATGCCGCAGGGGTCACCGAAGGGCCGATCGAACTCGTCTACCGCACGCCCCCCCTGCCTGCCGATGGCACTTTGCTGCCGCGCGTCACCGTCAAGGCCGCCATGACGGCACAAATGGAGTCCGGCTTCACTATTGTGTCGATGCGCCGTCGCGCAAACGTCCGCGCCATCTGGATGACGCCGAAGCAGGCCGCATTTACCAACCGCTGGGGACTGTTGATCGCCTTCGACGAAGAGGGCGAAATCGTCTGGTACTACCATGCCGAGATGCGCGTTGCCGGCATCCATCGCCTGGCCAACGGCAACCTGTTCTTCAACACAGCCGACTTCCGCGCCATCGAACTGGACATGCTCGGCAACGTGGTTCGGCAGTTCTACGCGGGCCGCAGGCCGCAGGGCGCGGTCAAGGAACCCGGCGCCATCCCGATCGATGCGCAGAGCCTGCACCATCAACCGCACGAAATGCCGAACGGCAATTACCTTGCGCTGACAGCCAGCGCCCGCACCATCGAGAACTACTACACCAGCGAGACCGACCCCGGTGCCCCGCGCAAGACCCAATCCGTGGTGGGCGACTGCATCGTGGAATTCACGCCCGAGGGCCGCATCGTCTGGTCGTGGGACGCATTTGATTACCTCGATGTGTGGCGCTTCGGCTATCGCCTCATGGAAGTGTTCTGGCACACGCGCGGCTTTCCCAACCACCTCGACTGGACGCACGGCAACGGCGTGTCCTACGATCCCTACGATGATTCGGTCATCGTCTCGCTGCGACATCAGGATGCGGTTATCAAGATTGATCGCGCCACGAAAGAGATCAAGTGGATCCTCGGCGATCACAAGGGCTGGAACGAAAACCTCTCCAAAAAACTGCTGCGCCCGGTCGGAGAAGTGCGCTGGCCCTACCACGGGCACAATCCGCGCGTAACCGAACAGGGCCAATTTGTCATGTACGACAACGGCATCATTCGCGCCATTCCCTACGACACGCAGGTGGCGCCGTCGGGCAGCTTTTCACGCGGGGTCGAATATGCCGTGGATGCAGAACGCATGGAAGTCCGGCAGGTGTGGAGTTCCGAGGCGCGCGAGGACGAACTGAAGGTGGTCTCCTGGGCGATGGGCGATGCGCATCGCCTGCCGGTCACCGGCAACATGCTGGTGATCGACTCCCTGTGCCTGCCGGCGCGCGAACAACTGAACCCGCGCGTCAAGCTTGCGGATTTGACCTGGCACGAGTGGCTGCGCGAGGAATGGCATCCCAGCGATTTTCCGTTCTGGGTAAGGATTCGGGAACTCAAGTACACCGAAGCGCATGAAACCGTCTGGGAGATTCATCTGGACCACGAGCAGGAACTCATCACCTGGGAAGGCTTCAGCGGCACCAGGGTGGGCAGCCTCTATCCACCGTCGATGGTTGAATCGTGAGGTTCCCAAGCCTGCTCATGGTCGCGGCCGCCTGCGCTTCGTGTGCATGCCAGGCCCAGGACAAACCCCTGCGGCTGCTGGTTCCGGCACCGCCCGGTGCCGCGCTCGATCTGGCGGGGCGCACACTCGCCGAAAGACTGCGCGTCACTCTTGGCGCCAATGTGATCGTTGAGAATCAGGGTGGCGCCGCGGGTCATATCGCAGCGGCCGCGTTGAAAAAAGCGCCGACTGATGGCAACACGGCAATGATGGTGACCATGGCCCTGATTTCACTGCATCCGCATACCTACAAAACGCTTCACTACGACCCGTTCACCGACTTTTCCGCGGTAGCGCACCTGATCGACGGACAGATCGCGCTCGGTATCAATGCCGCGGTGCCAGCCGGCACCCTGCCCGAATACCTGGATCTGGTGAGGAAAGACCCGAAGTACAGCAATTACGGTTCGTCGTCGGCTGGCGGCAGCCTGCCGCATTTTTTCGCCATCACTATTGCGCGCAACTCGAAGGTCGACCTGACCCACATTCCCTACAAGGGCAATGCGCCGATGATTCAGGCCCTCACCACCGGGGAGATCAGCGCCGGCATCACCGGCCTGCAGGACATCGGCCGCATCGTGCGTGCCGGCAAGGCCAAGATGCTGGCGGTGGCGGGGGCGCGCCGTTCGCCGCAGTTTCCGGACGTGCCGACGCTGCGCGAATACGGCTTCGACCTCGAAGGCGCCGGCTGGTACGGCTTGTATGTGCCGGCAAGAACACCGGCGCCCTCCATTGATCGCCTTTCACGTGCGGCCATCGAAGCACTGCGTCAGCCCGACGTGTCCAGGCGCCTGCAGGAAATGCTGCTCGAACCCACCGGACTCGGCCCCGCGGAGATGGATCGCATCGGCCGGCGTGACTTCGAACGATGGGGGCCGGTGGTCAAGAGCGCAGGTTTTGCTCAATCGCAATGACTGACCTCTTGGCAGCGGAGGCCACAGATCAATGAGCGCGGTCAAGAATATCCTTTTCATCATGTGCGACCAGTTGCGCTGGGACTATCTGTCCTGCGCCGGCCATCCGCGCCTTGCCACGCCGCACCTGGATGCGCTCGCGGCGCGTGGCGTGATCTTCGAGCGTGCCTTCGTGCAGTCCCCGATCTGCGGGCCGGGCCGCATGTCGACCTATACGGGGCGCTATGTCTCCAATCACGGCTCGTCGATCAACGGCGCGCCGCTGCGCGCCGATGAACCCACGCTGGGTGATCATCTGCGGCCTTTGGGTATGCGCGTTGCGCTGGTAGGAAAAACCCATGTCGCAGCGGACAAGTCGGGCCTCGCCAGGCTCGGTGTCAAAGCGGACTCTGCGCAAGGCGTGCTGGCCTCGGAAGGCGGCTTCGAGCCCTACGAGCGCGACGACGGCATGCACCTCGACGGGAGCGTCGATCCCGATCTTGCCTACAACCGCTATCTCAATGCCCTGGGCTACGAGGGGAGGAATCCGTGGCATAGCTGGGCCAATTCCGCGCAAGGACCCAATGGCGAAATACTTTCCGGCTGGGAAATGCGCAACGCCGGACTTCCGGCACGGGTGGCTGAACCCCATTCCGAAACGCCTTACATGGTCGACCGGGCCTTGCAGTTCATTGCCGAACAGGGCGAACGCCCATGGCTCCTGCACCTGAGCTTCATCAAGCCGCATTGGCCCTATATGGTTCCCGCGCCCTACCATCGCCTCTTCGGGCCCGAAGATTGCCTGCCGGTGCGACGGGAGGAAAGCGAGCGGGAATCCGCGCATCCGGTGCACAAAGCATTCATGCAGAATCCGGAAAGTGTCGTCTTCAGCCGCGATGGAGCTCGCGCGGCGGTGATCCCAACGTACATGGGTCTGATAAAACAGATCGACGACCAGATGGGACGGCTGTTTAAAAGCATCGAGGAGACAGGCCGTTTCAAGGACACCATGATCGTCTTTACCAGCGACCATGGCGACTTCCTCGGTGATCACTGGCTCGGTGAAAAAGAGCTGTTTCACGAATGCTCTTCGCGGGTGCCGTTGATCGTCTACGACCCCGATCCCGCGGCCGACGCCACGCGGGGTACACGCGACTGCCGGCTTGTTGAATCGATTGATCTTGCGCCCACCTTCGTCGAGGCGGCCGGGGGTAGGCCGCCCGCCCATATACTCGAAGGCCGGTCGCTATTGCCGCTGCTGCGCGCCGCAGTGAACACAGGCGCGCCGGCAGCCTGGCGCGATGCCGTGTTCAGCGAACTGGATTATTCGCCCTCCGGCGCGCGACTGGTGCTGGGCGTGAGCGCCTCTGCGGCGCGCGCCACCATGGTACGAACCGAGCGCTGGAAGTACGTGCACTTCCAGGGCTTCGGCCCTCAACTATTCGACCTGCAGGAGGATCCCGGCGAGTTTCATGATCTTGGCGGCGATCCGGTACGCGCAGGCATTCGGCGCGAGATGCACTCTCGGCTGTTTGACTGGCTTGGCGCACGCCACAACAGGATCACCATCGCCGACAGCGCCATTGAGGCGCGTTCCGGAAAATTCTGGGAGCGCGGAGTCTTTATAGGAAAATGGTAGGGATCAAATTACCTTTTGTACTGGAGATTGAATTGAGCCAAATTGCACTAGATGACCTGGATTCACTGAAGCGCATTAACGTCGCGGCAGAGACCCGCGTATTCGAGAATCGGCGCGCCCTGCGCCTTGCCGACATGGCGCCCGCGGGCACCGGCGACAATGGCCGCCTGGCGATTCTGCCGCTCGCCGACTTTGGCGACGGCTGCATCGAACTCGACATCGCTGGCGAGCCCGGGCCGGGCGCCGCACTTGCGGCGCGAGGCTTCGTTGGCGTGGCGTTTCGCGTCGCACCTGGGGCGGAAAGCTTCGAATGTTTCTATATTCGCCCCACCAACGGCCGCGCCGAAGAACAGGTGCGCCGCAATCATTCCACGCAGTACATCTCGTATCCTGGCTACCCGTGGGAGCTTCTGCGCGAAAAATTTCCGGAAAAATATGAGAGCTACGCAGATCTTGTGCCAGGCGAGCTCACCGCTGTCAGGATAGAAGTCCGTGGAGACAAGGCAAAACTTTACCTTCATGGCGCAGCGCAACCCACCCTCATCGTCAACGATCTCAAACAGGCCCCGCGACACGGCGCGATCGCTTTGTGGATCGGTCCTGGCACCATCGGGCACTTCGCCGACCTTCGCGTTTCCAAATGAGCCGCGCGACAACCGTCAATGATCGCTGGAGGTAAATACCATGGAGGAAATAACACGAAAACGCTCGACGAACATGGGATTCAGCATCCCTGTTGTCGCGATTGGAGCGATGCTCGCTTGCGGCACGACAACTGTCATGGCCCAGGCCATGCCGACGTTGCGCGTCATGATTGGGTTGCCACCTGGCGGCACTTTGGAAGTCCTTACGCGCCTCGTCGCCGAACGCATCAAAGCCGATACCAATCGCACCGTCATCGTGGACAACCGGCCCGGCGCGCTGAGCCAGATTGCCATTGAACAGCTGAAAATGGCAGCGCCTGACGGCAATACCATTCTGATCCTTCCCATAGCGAATACTTCAGTATTGCCCCACACCTACAGGAATCTGGCCTACAACCCTTTCACGGACTTGGCGCCGATCAGCCAGGTGGCCACTTTCTACAACGCTTTCGCAGTCGGAGCAGACGTGCCGGCGAACTCGCTCACCGAGTATGTGTCATTGGTCAAGCGCGAACCCAAGCTTGGCGACTACGGCTCCTCGGGCAACGGCAGCATTCCTCACTTTGTCGTGGTTATGTTCGCGCGAGCAGCTGGAATCGAGATGACCCTGATTCCCTATAAAGGGGCCGGGCAGGTTCCCGTCGCGCTGATGAGCGGTCAAATCAGTGCCGCGTCTCTAACCGACGCGGATCTTTCCCGGCTTCACCGCAGCGGCAAGGCGAGAGTGCTCGCAACCACCGGACCGGTACGCTCTGTCATCCTGCCCGACATTCCCACCTTCAAAGAACTCGGCTACGACATCACAGGCGCTGGCTGGTACGGCTTTTTCGCACCAGGAAAAACTCCTGCCGCCATAAATGCCAAGCTGGCAGCTTCGGTCGGCGAGGCACTTCGCAATGCCGACTTGCGAAAACGACTGGCGGAAGTTGGCCTCAATCCAACCGGCACGACTCCGGCCGAGTTCGCGGCTATCATCAAGGCAGACTATGAAAGGTGGGGACAGGTCGTCAAACAGTCGGGATTCGTTGCCGAATAGCAACGCAGGTATTTCTGCGAGCGTCGCGGGCATAGCGCAGTATTCCGCCGGCGAAATCCATTTTTTGGCACTTTGAATAGGGCGGTCATGAAAGGCACTGATAGTCAAATCGAACCCGAGCTGAACGTATGGAGGTAGCTAAAATTCTCGAATGGGTCATGTTTTGGACTTTTGAAAAGCGCACAGTTGCCGCCGAGCGCAAATTGACCAGTTTAGAGGGGTAGTGCCGATCAGCGACTGACCAGCGCATTCATTGGGCGTACCCCGGGAAACCGAAACCGGCAGTCTGGTCAAATCGGCGCCGGCGTCAACAGCCCAGTCTGGCTCAGCTATTGGCCAACCAAAGCCTGTACTTCACCAGTGGTAATCCATCTGATGATTGCCTTGGATGATTCGGATTCGCGACCTCCCATTGAATGCAAATGGGTTCCTCCACATACATCCCCCGTTCCCTCGCCGCCCCTTACGGTAATCAAATTATTTTTGGAATAGGAAACCACTGTTGAATAAGGGGTGTGATCACATTGATCGTCACCATGGTGAATATTTAATACCGGTGCTTTTAATTGGCTCATGTCGAATGACTCTACAGAATAGCCATAAAGTCGATT
>CAMDFL010000169.1 GCA_945897475.1 Bordetella parapertussis | reverse complement strand
CCCTTGCTCGCCCGCGCCTTCTGATCCGGCTCGTCAGCATCGATTTCGCGCAGGGCTTTGCGGTATGCGGCTTCGGCCTCGGTAAGCTTGCCCTCGGCAAGAAACACTTCCGCGCGGGCGCGCTCCAGGTAGAACGCCATGAAGTGGTGCCAGAGTTGCATGCCGGGTGCGCGCGAAACCTTTGCATAGGTGCCCTCGGCGGTGCGCTGAAACTGGCGCGCGGCATCAAAATCCCCCAGGAACGCGTTCATACCGGCAGACATCGCCGCGCTGACAATAAGGGCGCCCGGTTGATTTGCCGCGGTCTGCTTCATTCCCTCAAGCAAGGCCTGCCTGGCATTGAGCGGATTGCCGCCCAGCCACTCAAAAGCGGCAATGGTTCGAAGCAGAGTCGGTGCGCCAGGATCGCCGGGAGGCATGTATTCGCGCGCCTTGCGCAGGCTGTCGATGGCTTCGGTGGAATCGCCCAATCTGGTCGCCGCGGCGGCGCGCGCCCTGTGAAATCGAAACAAGGACGTGCGGTCCTCAGAATCCGGCGGCGCCTGCTTCAGCGTCTCGCGGGCTTTTTCGATCGCGGCCAAATCTGGTTTGTAGTGATCGAGGACTTTGATGATGTCCTCGATCGAACGCGGTGCGGCAGCTTCCTGCGACTGTTGGTCGGCCGCCGTCGCCGGTCTTTCCTGGGCGATCGCGCCTACGACGGACAATGTCAGATAGACAGGAAAAATGAGCGCTGCGTAATGCCTAGGACAAATCCATGCATACATGCTCACGCCCTTCGCGAAGCTCTACGTCAGCGTAATCTAATTAGAATAATACAAATGGAATAATCGGTGTCGCCAAGCCTCTTATCCAACCACGGCAATGGCATTGATCTCGATCAGGCAGCGTGGATCGGTGGCCAGTTGCACCACCTGAACCGTAGTGGTGGTTGGCTTGTTGTCCCCGAAGTATTCTGCCCAGACGCGATTGAGCGAGTCCTGATCCGATAAATCGGTGACAAACCGGTTCGCCGTGACGATATCGGCGAAGCTCCCGTCCACCGCGACCAGGCCACGCTTGAGATTCTCCAGAGCCGCGCGCGTCTGCCCTGCCATATCGGCGGGCATATCGGCGAACTCCTCGGGGCGATGTGGATGGTGGTGATAGACCGGGGCTGCGGTCACCCCCGCCAGGTACACCGTGGCGCCGCCGGTCACCTTGATGGCCGGCGCATAGGGCATCCACATGTCGGGCGCGTCCGGCCAGTGGATGTGTTCGATGGTCTTGGACATGGCGGTTTCCTTGGAAAGAACTCGAGCATTATCCATTGAAATCGAAGTTCTCTTTGCGTTCGTCATTGGCGCGGGGACCCCGCCTTGCGCCTCCGGGCCGCACATTCTTGAACATCTCCCGATAAGCCTCTTGCCTTGCCACCGTGCCGCGACCCAGCACGGCGTAGGCGGCGTGCGGCGTGAGCAGCGCGCTCTGCTCGCCAAACGCGTTGCAACGGTGGCTCGACCAGCGAAACTGTTCCGGCCGGGCGGCCATGCGTGCGCGCACCGGATTCAATTCGATGTAGCGCATGCAGGCGAGCACGTAACGATTGTTATATACCGGCGTGGCATCAAAACCCTCCTCCCACAATTCTGCCTCACGCTGCCAGGTTTCAAGCACATGCCGCGCGTAGCGCTCCCCCAGCAGATGCATGAGAGCGGCGAGGCCGCCTTTCTTCGAGGGCGTCAGCAGCAAGTGAACGTGGTTACCCATCAGCACGTAGGCATGCACGGCACAGTCGGTGTGCCTGGCATAGCCTTGAAGCCAGCCAAGGTAGGCGCTATGGTCTTCGGCGCTGAAGAAACACTTGGCGTGCAGGCGGCCACGCTGGATCACATGCAGCGTGTGGCCGGGAATCTCGGGGGAAACAAAGAGCGGCATGCCGGAAGTAACGGCTGAGCAGTACATGGGTTGACGTCGCAATTAAGTATCGAACCCCAAAAAACCAGGCTCACCTACCAAAAAAACCAAACTCACGTACCAAAAAACCAGAATCAGACTCACAATAAATGTAAATTATTAAAATAAATCAAATGCTTATAAATAGACTCTTACTTTCCTTGCCATTTCCCTGATAGCTGTATATAAATACAGTTATTGGCTCGCCAAACCCCTCTCTTAACACCTGCCCCTGCCGCGGAACCCCATGGACGAACTCACTCCCAAGCAACAGAAGATTTTCGATTTCATCCGTAAAACCATCGAGCGCTCGGGCCTGCCGCCAACGCGTGCGGAGATCCAGGCCGCCTTTGGTTTTCGTTCGCCCAATGCCGCCGAAGATCATCTGCGTAAGCTGGAACAACGCAACGCCATTGAAATCCTGCCCGGCACCGCGCGCGGCATTCGTCTGAAGGACGGCATGGGCCTGCCGCTGATCGGGCGTGTCGCCGCAGGTTCCCCCATCCTGTCTGAGGCGCATGTGCTGGGCCGCTATCAGGTCGATCCCTCACTTTTCAAGCCACGTGCCAGTTATCTCTTGCGGGTGCGCGGCATGAGCATGCGCGATGCCGGCATTCTCGATGGCGACCTGCTCGCGGTGCATCGCACCCGCGAGGCGCGAAGCGGCCAGATCGTGGTGGCGCGGGTGCACGACGAGGTCACCGTGAAGCGTCTGCGCCGGCGCGGCGCCAGCGTTGAGTTGCTGCCCGAGAATCCTGATTTCGAGCCTATTGTCATCGATACGCGGGAAGAGTCCTTCGCCATCGAAGGAATCGCCGTGGGGCTGGTGCGAAACGAACGGTCGCTTTGAGCATGAGTACGCAAGCCAAGGCCTCATCGCTCTCGCCCGCTTTGCTTGATCACCCGGGGTTGTGGCGCGGCACAGATATGGCCAGAACACGCTTTGCCGGCATATCAAGCGGTTCGAAGGCGCTTGATGCCGAACTGCCCGGTGGAGGCTGGCCGGTGGGCGCGCTCACCGAAATACTGCCAGCGCATGAAGGCATCGGTGAGTTGCGACTGTTGGGTCCTGCACTCGCCACGATTTCCGGACAGAGACATAAGCTGGTGTGGGTGGCGCCGCCTTATGTACCGTATGCCCCGGCACTGGCGGCCGCGGGGATCGATATGGGCTGCTTGCTCATCGTGCGCGCAAATTCCGGGCGAGACACGCTCTGGGCCACAGAACAAGCGCTGGCCTCCAATGCCTGCGGCGCGGTGCTCGCGTGGCTGCCCACAACGCGAGCATCGCAAGCAGCGCGTTATCCAGAACTGCGCCGACTGCAACTTGCCGCCGAGCGTGGCCAGGCGCTTGCATTCTTGTTCCGTTCGCCTGAATACGAGCGTGAGTCCTCCCCTGCGGCGCTGCGTATTGCCATGGGCACTGCGGACGGCGGTGTTGCGGTGCGCATCTTCAAGCGCCGTGGTGGCGTGTTGAATCGCATGGTGCTGCTGCCGGCTTCACCGCTACTGCGACGCAGGGCGACAACAACGACATCGGCAATGCCGGCCATACCGTTGCCGCGCACGGCCCGCCCCACGCTGGAAGTGATATGAGCCAAAAAATTAATATGCGCTATGAAATCAATACGATCCAAGAAATTAATATGAGCCATGAAATCAATACGATCCAAGAAATCAATGCGGGATCGGCGGTTTGCCTGACTTGCCCTCAGCAATCGAGCAAAGCTCGGCTCTGGATCGGCATCCACCTGCCTCAGTTGCCGCTGGAAACCGTGTTGCGCGGCGCGCCCTCACCCGAGACCTGGGCGGTGGCCGAGGGCGATCGCATACTGCTGGCCGATCGCCGTGCCCTGGCGCGCGGCGTGCGTGCGGGCATGCTCTGCACCGCAGCGTTGGCGCTCTTGCCGCAGTTGCGCATCCGCTTGCGCGATGCCGCCGCCGAAACCGAAAGCCTGCTGGGCATCGCCGCCTGGGCGGCGCAGTTCACGCCTTCGGTGGCGCTGGAATTTCCCGATGCGCTACTACTGGAAGTCTCGGGCAGCCTCAAGCTTTTCGGCGGGCTGGAAAAAATCATCGCCGCTTTGCGCGAGGGGCTTCTCGAATTAGGGTTTGCCGCAACATTAGGCCATGCCCCCACGGCCCGCGCCGCGTCGTGGCTGGCGCGAACCGTGGCGCCTCAAGCCAATGGAAAGCAAGTCCCCGCGCCTGTCGTGCAATCCCCTGTCGTTCAATCTCCTGTCGTTCAATCTCCTTTGCAATCGCCCATCGAGCAAGTGACACCTGAAACCCTGCAAGCCACCATCTCGCCTTTGCCTGTGTCCCTGCTGCGCGGCAAAGCGGATCTGCCCGAGGCGCTCGCCAACCTGGGCATCGCCACGCTGGGGGAGTTGCTTACCCTGCCGCGCGATGGCCTGGCACGCCGCTTCGGCCAGGGGCTGCTCGATCAGATGGATCAGGCACTGGGAGAGCTACCCGATCCGCGCATCCTTTTTACCTTGCCGCCGCGCTTTCATGCGGGCATAGAGCTGCCGGCCGAAGTCACGCAAGCCGAGGCGCTGCTGTTCGCCGGCGAGCGTCTCCTTCGGCAGCTCGCGGGTTTCCTTGCCGCGCGTTCTGGCGGTGTGCAGCGCTTTACGTTTCACCTCGCGCATCGCGAAGGCCGCAGCACCGAGATCGACATCGGTCTAGTGGCGGCTTCGCGCGATGCCGGGCACTTCGCGCTACTGCTGCGCGAGCGTCTGGGTAAGCTCACTGCGCTGGGAGAGCCAGTACGCGCACTTACACTCGATGCCGATGACATCTGGCCGCTGGCAGGCGCCAATCGCAATCTTCTACCCGATGATAAGGCCGCCACCGCGGCCAGCGAATGGCCACAGTTGATCGAACGATTGCGCGCCCGCTTGGGCACGCAGGCGGTGCATGCCATCGCCGTGGCGCCGGAGCATCGCCCGGAAAACGCGAGTTGCCCGGTGGATCCTGACAGTAAAAAGACTGGCAGTAAAAAAACGTACAGTAAAAAAACGTACAGTAAAAAACACGCGCATGAACAGCATCAGGATAAACAGCACGAAGGCAGGCAGCGCGACGGCCAGCAACTGGGGTTCTCCTTCGGAGAGCGTCCCTTCTGGCTACTCGATGCGCCGCGAGCGCTGCCCGAAAAAAACGCCGTTCCCTTGCATGAGGACGGCCCGCTCACCCTGCTCGCCGGCCCCGAACGGATTGAGTCAGGCTGGTGGGATGGCGGCGACGTGAAGCGCGATTACTTCATAGCGCGCACCCCGCGAGAAGCGCTAGTCTGGGTGTATCGCGAGCGCCAGGCGGGTTGGTATCTGCACGGCATATTTTCTTGATGTAGAGAAATAAAATAATTTAAAAATTATTATTACAATTTAGACCAAAAATAGAATTTAAAAATGACTATTAATACCGTCAGTTATTGCAAAATTATTAAAAAGTAACAAAATTATTGCCAAGAATCTGCCATGTTCTATCCCGTTCCCGGCGACCTTGCCCTGCCCGACCATGCTGTCCTGCCTGCCTATGCAGAACTTCATTGCCTCTCGAACTACAGCTTTCTGCGCGGTGCATCCAGCCCCGATGATCTGGTGCGTCGCGCAGCAGTGCTGTCTTACTCGGGGCTTGCCATCACCGACGAATGTTCTTTCTCGGGGGTGGTGCGCGCGCACGTGGCGGCCAAGGCCGTGGGCTTGCCGCTTATCATTGGCACCGAGATCCGTCTCACCGACGACACCAGGCTTGTGCTGCTGGCCACCGATCGCGACAGCTACGGCAATCTCTCCGAGCTGATCACAAAAGCGCGGCGGCGAGCAAGCAAAGGGCGCTACATCTTGTCGCGCGAAGACCTGGACGCTGCTTATCTCAAAGCTCTGCCCGGTTGTCTGGCGCTACTCATCCCCGCGCTGCCGCCAAAGAACAATGATGCCGACGACGATATCGACATCGAAGCCGCATGCTGGCTCGCCGCGCATTTTCCCGCCCGTGCCTGGATCGCCGCCGAACTCTTGTGCGGTCCGGATGACAAAGAACGACTCGCGCGATTACGCGTCATTGCCGCGGCTAGCGGCCTGCCGCTTACCGCCGCGGGAGATGTGCATATGCATGTGCGTTCGCGCCGGCGTCTGCAGGACACGCTTACCGCGTTGCGCGTGGGTAAGCCCATACGTGAATGCGGGCATGATCTTTATCCCAACGCCGAGCGCCACCTGCGCCAGCGCGTTCGCCTGGCAAACTTGTATCCGCCCGAACTGCTGGCCGAGTCGGTGCGCATCGCCGGTCGTTGCCGCTTTTCGCTCGATTCTCTTCGCTATGAATATCCCGAAGAGCTGGTGCCTCAAGACGAAACACCGGCTTCGCACCTTCGTAAATTAAGCGAACTTGGCGCCAGGCGCCGTTACCCCGAAGGCACCCCGCCCGCGGTTGCGGCGCAGATCGAACACGAACTCGCCTTGATCGCCGAGCTGCGTTACGAACCTTACTTCCTCACCGTCAACGACATCGTTGTGTTTGCGCGCTCAAAAAATATTCTGTGCCAAGGGCGCGGCTCGGCGGCTAATTCCGCGGTTTGCTATGTGCTTGGCATCACCGAAGTCAATCCGGCGCTGGGTAATTTGCTGTTTGAGCGATTCATCTCGCGTGAGAGGAACGAACCGCCCGACATCGACATCGACTTTGAGCACCAGCGTCGCGAAGAAGTGATCCAGTACATCTACGCCAAGTACGGACGTGAGCGCACCGCGCTTGCCGCCACTGTCATCACTTATCGCTTAAAAAGCGCGCTGCGCGATATCGGCCGTGCTCTTGGTCTAGAGCCTGAGCAAATTGATAGGCTCACCCACTCACTTGCCTGGTGGGATGATAAAAAACGCCTGCCTGAGCGTTTGCGTGAGCATGGCTTCGATCCCGAGTCACCGATCATCCGTCAGTTGCTGGAACTCACCGCCATGCTGCTGGGTTTTCCGCGGCATTTGTCGCAACACGTGGGTGGCTTCATCATCACGCGGGGAAAGCTCTCGCGCCTGGTGCCCATTGAGAACGCCGCCATGGTCGATCGCAGTGTCATTCAGTGGGAAAAAGATGACCTCGAAGCCATCGGTTTGTTAAAAGTCGATGTATTGGCACTGGGTATGCTCTCGGCCATCCGCCGCGCCCTGGAGATGGTGGGCCAATATCGCAATACCCCATTGACCATGCACGAGATTCCGCGCGAAGACCCCAAAGTCTACGAAATGATCCAACGCGCAGACACCGTGGGCGTGTTCCAGATCGAGTCGCGCGCGCAGATGTCGATGTTGCCGCGACTCGCGCCTTCATGCTTCTACGATCTGGTGATCGAAGTGGCCATCGTTCGCCCCGGTCCGATACAGGGTGGCATGGTGCATCCGTATTTGCGGCGCAAACAAGGCAAGGAGACCGTCACCTATCCCAGCGAGGCGGTGAAATCGGTGCTATCGAGAACACTGGGCGTGCCCATTTTTCAGGAACAAGTGATGCAGTTGGCGATGGTGGCGGCTGGTTTTTCACCTGGGGAAGCCGATCAATTACGCCGCTCAATGGCGGCGTGGAAAAAGCGCGGCGGCCTGGAACACTTCGAGACCAAACTCATCCAAGGCATGGAAAAAAACGGCTACTCGCGCGAATTCGCCGAACGCATCTATCAGCAAATACTAGGCTTTGGCGAATACGGTTTTCCCGAATCGCATTCGGCTAGCTTCGCGCTGCTGGCCTATGTCTCGGCATGGCTCAAATGCCACGAGCCTGCCGCGTTTCTTGCCGCGCTCTTGAATAGCCAGCCTATGGGTTTCTACGCACCAGATCAACTCACGCAGGACGCGCGCCGCCATGGCGTGGAGATACGGCCCGCGAGCGTGTGCGAGAGCGACTGGGACTGCACTCTCGAAAAAGGCCCGAAAGGCAATCCAGCCGTGCGTCTCGGGCTATTGATGGTGAAAGGACTTTCCCGGGAAGGCGGCGAGCGCATCGCCGCGGCGCGAGTCATCGCCCCCTTCACCAGCGTCGAAGATGTCGCGCAGCGCGCCGCTCTGGAACGCCGCGACCTTCATGTGCTCGCCGCAGCCAATGCTTTTGCCGAATTGGCCGGCCATCGCCGCCAAGCCTATTGGTCCGTCGCCGGCATTGAAACCAAGCCCAACATCCTGCAACACGCACCGGTAGGCGAAACCCTGGCGCTGTTTGAAGCACCCAGCGAAGGCGAAGACCTGATCGCCGATTACAAAAGCCTTGGCCTCACGCTAGGCCGGCACCCGCTGGCGCTGCTGCGCTCGCGCCTGACAAGAGCTCGTCTCTCCAGTGCCGAAGCCGTGCGCGCCCTGCCGCATGGGCGCCTCACCAGCGCGGCAGGCCTGGTCATCGGCCGCCAGCGTCCCGATACCGCATCTGGCGTGGTGTTCGTGACCCTGGAGGATGAAACCGGCTGCGTCAACGTCGTGGTGTGGAGCAATCTAGCCGAACGCCAGCGCCGCGAGCTGATCGGCTCAAGGCTGATGGCGGTGCATGGCGTGCTGGAACGCGAAGGCGAAGTGGTTCACCTCATCGCGAAGAGGCTTGTCGATCACAGCGCGTGGCTAGGGGAACTCAAGTCGCGGTCGCGGGATTTTCATTGAGAAACAAATTAGCTCGTGCCTAGCTTCCTCGAAGCGGCCGAACAGGCGGGTGATGTCGGCAATATATTCGTCCAAATGAGTAAAAAAAAACAGCAGCGAACCATCGATGTTTCTGGCGGACGTCGTACAGGTGTAGTGCAGTATTCTGATGATGGCCATGATCCAATCTTATTCGCCACGCGGGTTTCGGGGATGCGCCATGGCGGTTTTCAGCCTGACGCAGGCGCTCATCACTATAAAAAACCCCGGTGC
>CAMDFL010000168.1 GCA_945897475.1 Bordetella parapertussis | reverse complement strand
TTGAGAATGCTTTGAGAATGCTTTGAGAATGCTTTGAGAATGCTTTGAGAATGCTTTGAGAATGCTTTGAGAATGCTTTGAGAATGCTATGAAACTCGCTACCAAGAGGTTTCTGATATGACGGCAATCAGCACACAAGAAGCGGCGATGCTGCCGATTGAATTCAAGCTCAATGGCAAGTCCGTGGTCGGCCGGCCGGAGGAGACCATTCTGCAAACGGCGCAACGCCACGGCGTCGACATTCCACACCTTTGCTACAAGGAAGGCATGCGGCCCGACGGCAATTGTCGCGCCTGCGTGGTGGAGGTTAAGGGCGAGCGGGTGCTCGCGCCGGCATGCTGGCGCCATCCGCAGCAAGGCATGGAGGTCTCCACCGACAGCCCGCGAGCCTGTGCTTCACAGAAAATGGTGCTCGAGTTGTTGCTCGCTGATATGCCTCAGGAGCCGCACACTTTGCATTCCGAGCTCGATCAATGGGCGGCCAAAATGAAGGTCGGCTTGCCGCGCTTTGCCGCGCGATTGCAACCTGCGGCGGACGTGTCGCACCCTGCCATCGCGGTGAATCTGGATGCCTGTATCCAGTGCACGCGCTGCGTGCGCGCCTGCCGCGAGGAGCAGGTCAACGACGTGATCGGTTACGCGTTTCGCGGCGGCGAATCCAAGATTGTGTTCGACTTTGATGACGACATGGGCGCCTCCAGTTGCGTGGCTTGCGGTGAGTGCGTGCAGGCCTGCCCGACGGGAGCGCTGTCGCACAAGGTTCCCGCCGGCGCGGGGGTGGCGGTGGGTGCTCCTGCCCTTGTGGCTGGAAAACTGCTTGCCGATCGCGAAGTGGATTCTGTTTGTCCTTATTGCGGCGTGGGTTGCCAACTCACCTATCACGTAAAAAAAGAGGGCAAGCAAGAACGCATTATTTTTGTCCAGGGCCGCGATGGTCCGGCCAATCACGGGCGTTTGTGTGTGAAAGGCCGTTATGGATTTGATTATGTCAATCATCGTCAGAGGTTGACCAAGCCCTTAATACGCAAACCTGGCGTTCCCAAGCACAAGGATTTTGTGGTCGATCCTGATAAATGGGCCGATGCGTTTCGCGAAGCGAGCTGGGAGGAGGCGCTGGATTTCGCCGCCGGTGGATTGCGCGACATTCGAGACCGCTTCGGTAACAAGGCCTTGGCGGGCTTCGGTTCGGCCAAAGGCACTAATGAAGAGGCGTATCTGTTCCAGAAACTGGTCCGCACGGGGTTTGGTTCCAACAACGTCGATCATTGCACCCGCCTGTGTCACGCCTCGTCGGTTGCGGCCTTGATGGAGGGTGTCAATTCAGGCGCGGTGTCCAATCAAGTGAGCGATGTGGCCAATGCCGAGGTGATATTTGTGATCGGCGCGAATCCGACGGTGAATCATCCGGTCGCCGCCACCTGGATCAAGAACGCGGTCAAAAAGGGCGCCAAGCTGATCATCGCCGATCCGCGCCGTACCGAGCTCGCGCGTTATGCCACGCACGTGTTGCAGTTCAATGCCGATACCGACGTGGCGATGTTGAATGCATTGATGCATACCATTGTGGATGAAGGTCTGGCGAACCAGGCGTTTATCGCCGATCGCACTTCCGGGTATGAGGCTATCCTCGAGAACGTCAAGAAATTCAGCCCGGAGGCAATGGCGCCGATTTGCGGTATTCCGGCCAAGACGCTGCGCGAAGTGGCGCGCATGTATGCGACCTCAAAAGGCTCGATGATCCTGTGGGGCATGGGCATATCGCAGCACGTGCATGGCACCGACAACGCGCGCTGCCTGATTGCCTTGGCGTTGATGACTGGGCAGATCGGGCGGCCAGGCTGTGGCCTGCATCCCTTGCGGGGCCAGAATAATGTGCAGGGCGCCTCCGACTCAGGGCTGGTTCCGATGTTCTATCCGGATTACCAGCGCGTCGTAAATCCGGAAGCAAAGCTGCGATTCGAGAAGCTATGGGGGCAGGCGCTTGACCCGGACGCCGGGCTCACCGTGGTCGAGATCATGCATGCGGCCAAACGGCGTGAGATCCGCGGCATGTATGTGATGGGCGAGAACCCCGCGATGTCTGATCCCGATCTTGAGCATGCGCGCGACGCCATAGCCAGCTTGGATCATCTGGTGGTGCAGGATATTTTTCTGACCGAAACCGCCTATTTGGCTGACGTGGTGCTGCCGGCCACCGCTTGGCCTGAGAAGGTGGGCACCGTGACCAACACCGATCGCATGGTTCAGCTTGGTCGCAAGGCAATTGAACCGCCTGGGGAGGCACGCGAGGATTTGATGCTGATTCAGGAGATTGCGCGCCGCATGGGTCTGGCCTGGAATTACTCGCACCCACGCGATGTATTCAATGAAATGCGGCAGTGCATGGATTCCATCGCCGGCATCACCTGGGAACGTCTCGAACGCGATTCCTCGGTGACCTATCCATGCGCGAACGAGGGTGATCCGGGAGAATCGGTGGTGTTCAAAACCCATTTTCCGACTGCCACAGGTCGTGGACGTTTCGTTCCGGCGGATCTGATTTCCGCCGATGAACAGCCTGACAGCGATTACCCGATGGTGCTGATCACCGGACGGCAACTGGAGCACTGGCACACCGGGTCGATCACGCGGCGCGCCAGCGTGCTCGACACGCTGGAACCCGAACCGGTGGCAAGCTTTCACCCGCTGGAACTCGCGCGATTGCAGGTCAAGCCGGGTGAGCTCCTGACCATACAGTCACGGCGCGGGGCTATATCGCTGTATGCGCGTGCCGACGAGGGCACGCCTGCGGGGGCGGTGTTCGTGCCGTTTTGTTTCTACGAGGCGGCCGCCAATAAGCTCACCAATGCGGTGCTTGACCCGGTAGGGAAAATTCCAGAGTTTAAATATTGCGCGGTGCGCGTGACGCGCGGCGGCGTTAAGCCTGAGCAATCCAGTTTTGGCGGCGGCCAGGCGGGCCGTGACGCGGTGACTTCGTAGCCGCTTGCGCATACTTAAAATAGAATTGAAACTATCGATTTATGCAGACTACAGCTACATGTTGTCTGTTAAATGGTTTTAATTTAATTTTGTAAAACTAATCTAGGGAGATTCTATGCCGTCCGATATTGAAATTGCCCAGGCTGCGAAAATGCAGCGTATTTCCAAAGTCGCTCTGGAGAAGCTTGGTATTTCCGACGAGCACCTGGAGCCCTATGGGCACTACAAGGCCAAGGTGTCGCTCGGCTATCTCGATAGCCTGAAACAACGGCCCAATGCCAAGCTGATCCTTGTGACCGCGATGACTCCCACGCCGGCGGGCGAAGGCAAGACCACCACCACGGTGGGCCTTGGCGACGCGCTCAACCACATCGGCAAGCGCGCCATGATTTGTCTGCGTGAGCCCTCGCTCGGTCCGGTGTTTGGCATGAAAGGCGGCGCCGCCGGCGGCGGTTATGCGCAGGTGGTGCCTATGGAGGACATCAATCTGCATTTCACCGGCGATTTCAACGCCATTGGTTTGGCGAATAATTTGCTTGCCGCTTTGCTTGACAATCACATTCATCACGGCAATGAATTGGGCATCGACGTGCGCCGCATCGCCTGGAAGCGCGTGCTCGACATGAACGATCGCGCGCTTCGCGACATTACCGTCTCTCTGGGCGGGCCGGGTAACGGCTATCCGCGCCAGGATGGCTTTGACATCGTGGTGGCCTCGGAGGTGATGGCAATTTTCTGCCTGTGCAATTCCCTGACCGATCTCAAGAAACGCCTGGGCAATATCGTGGTCGGCTACACGCGCGATCAGAAACCGGTGCTCGCCTCGGACCTTCAGGCGCATGGCGCAATGACCGTTTTGCTCAAAGACACGCTTGCGCCCAATCTGGTGCAGACGGTGGAGAACAACCCGGCATTCATCCACGGCGGGCCGTTTGCCAACATCGCGCATGGCTGCAATACCGTCATCGCTACCCAATCGGCGATGAAGCTGGCCGACTACGTGGTGACCGAGGCCGGCTTTGGCGCGGATCTGGGCGCCGAGAAATTCATGGACATCAAATGTCGCAAGTCGGGCCTGATGCCCTCCGCGGCGGTGATTGTTGCGACGGTGCGCGCGCTGAAATACCACGGCGGCGCGGATCTCAAAACCATCACCCAGGAAAATCTCGCGGCGCTGGAAAAGGGTCTGCCGAATCTGGAGCGCCATGTTGACAACGTGAAGAACGTCTACGGCGTGCCCTGCATAGTTTCCATTAACAAATTCACCAGCGATACGCAGGCAGAAATTGACCTGTTGCGCTCTCGTATGGCCAAGTACGGCGTGCCGGTAGTGCTGGCCACGCATTGGGGCGATGGCGGCAAGGGTGCGGCCGATCTCGCGCATCAAGTGGTGGAGTTATGCGAGCAGAAATCCGCGCCGACTTTTGTCTATGAGGATGCAGACACACTGTGGGAGAAGATCGGGAAAATCGCGAAAAAGGTCTATCGTGCCGCCGAGGTGACGGCCGACAGCAAGGTGCGAGCACAAATCAAGAAATTGCAGGACGATGGCTACGGCCATTACCCGGTGTGCGTTGCGAAGACACAATATTCGTTCTCGACCGACGCGCAATTGCGCGGCGCGCCTGAGAATCATTCCATCAATGTACGCGAAGTTCGCCTCGCGGCCGGCGCCGAGTTCGTGGTGATGGTGTGCGGCGACATTCTCACTATGCCCGGCCTGCCCAAGGTGCCGTCTGCGAACAAGATCGATCTGGACGATCAGGGGAAGGTGGTCGGGTTGTTTTAAACAAGAAGCGGGCAACTATGATTGCCCGCACACACGGTTACAAAAACACAACACAATTCATACAAAACAATTTGGACAAGAAGTCTGCTATGTAATATGTTGGTGTTGGTGTTGGTGTTGGTGCGTACTTGCTTTTCGGTGGTGCGCACCCGCTTGCTTACAAAAGGGGTGGCCATGAGAATAATAATTGGCGTTGCTCGTGCAAGTTCGCTATTCATAATTCTGTTGGGTCTGATCGGGCAGTCCTGGGCACAGGACTGGAAACCCAGCAAAACCGTGGAGTTCATCGTTCCGGCAGGCACCGGCGGGGGCGCCGATCAGATGGCGCGGCTCTCGGATGCCATTATCAAGAAGCACAAGTTGATGGCCGGCAACATGGTGGTGGTCAACAAAGGCGGCGGAGCCGGCGCTGAAGGCTTCCTGGATGTCAAGAGTGCCAAGGGCGATGCGCACAAAATCATCATCACCTTGTCCAATTTATTTACGACGCCGCTCGCGACCGGGGTGCCTTTCAATTGGCGCGATCTGACGCCGGTGTCTATGCTGGCGCTCGATCAATTTGTTCTTTGGGTCAATGCCGAATCGCCGTACCGCACCACCAAGGATTTCATTGAATCGGCGAAAAAAGCCGGGCCGGGAAAGATCAAGATGGCCGGCACCGGCGCGCGCCAGGAAGACCAGATCATCACCGTCGCCTTGGAAAAGCAGGCCGGCATCAAGTTCATCTATGTTCCCTTCAAGGGCGGTGGCGATGTCGCGGTGCAACTGGTGGGCAAGCATGTCGATTCCACGGTGAATAACCCGATCGAGGCGGTGGCTCATTGGCGCGGCGGCAAATTGCGGCCGCTTTGCGTTTTCGACAGCCAGCGTCTGACCTACAAGAACAAGGTCACCGAAAAGCAGGCGTGGAGCGATATCCCAACCTGCATGGAATCCGGGCTTGACGTGACCTATCTGATGTTGCGCGGCGTGTTTATGGCGCCGGGCGTTCCCGAAGGGGCGGTCCGCTATTACGTGGACTTGTTCGCAAAGGTGCGCGCCACTCCGGAGTGGAAAGAGTTCATGGAGCAGGGCGCCTTCAATCAGACGGAGATGTCCGGTGCTGCCTATCAAGCCTGGGTGGCCAAGGAAGAGTTGCGCCATCTGCGGCTGATGAAAGATGCCGGGTTTCTTGCGGCGGGAATGAAGTAAATACCTCTCGACCTTGCGTTTGCGCCATCCGTCGCGGGCGGCGTGGTACGCCGCGTTTAGTCACGCCACCTGAATAATATCAACGGGACAAGAGGCCGCGTCCTGTGGCATTTAGTCGTGCTTGGTTTATGGAGGGTATGACTTGGAATCGGAAAACGATCGTTCAGCAGTGAAGCGTGGAACCCTGGAATGGGTCACCGCCGTAGTCATGTTTCTGCTCGGCGTTTTGGTGATTTATGACTCGGTGCGAGTGGGCATTCGCTGGGTGGAGGACGGTCCGCAGGCCGGGTACTTCCCGTTCTATATCGGGGTACTGCTGTGCTTGGCCAGCCTGTGGAACCTGATGAAAAACCATCTCGACCGTGCCAAGGCGAAAAAGAGTTTCGTCGGCAGGCGCTCGCTCGTGCTCATACTGTCGATGTTGCTGCCGACCGTCGTGTACGTTGTGCTGATCGGGTGGATTGGTTTTTATGTGTCCTCCATCTTGTTCATTGGCTTGTTCATGGTGTGGCTGGGAAAATATTCCTGGGCACGTTCCGCCGCGGTATCGGCGACGGTGATCGTCTGTATTTATCTCATGTTCGAGATCTGGTTTCGCGTGCCCCTGCCCAAGGGGCCGCTCGAGAACCTGCTCGGCCTCGCATAGTCTGCACTGTCCGGGCCGACCTTGCCGGGGTTTGCCGCTCCAAGTTCAATAAAAACAAGTTCCATAGAAAGCGTGCATGACTGAAATCAACGCACTGATGCAGGGTTTCGCCATAGCGCTAACCCCTTTTAATCTGATGCTGATGCTGGTGGGCATCGTGCTCGGGGTATTGATTGGTGTGTTGCCGGGTTTGGGTGGCGCCAACGGTGTGGCGATTCTGCTGCCCTTGACCTTCACCATGCCGCCGACCTCGGCGATCATCATGCTCTCCTGCATTTACTGGGGCGCCTTGTTCGGTGGAGCGATCACTTCGATATTGTTCAATATTCCGGGTGAGCCCTGGTCGGTGGCGACCACCTTTGACGGCTATCCTCTGGCGCAGAAGGGGCGCGCCGGTGCGGCATTGACCGCAGCGTTTACCTCATCATTTGTTGGCGCTTTTGTCGCTGTGGTCATGATCACATTTTTGTCTCCAGTGATCGCCAGCTTCGCGCTGGAGTTCGGACCGGCGGAATTTTTTGCGGTTTATTTGCTGACCTTCTGCGCCTTCGTGGGAACCAGCAGTGAAAACGCGATGAAGACGATTGCCTCGATGATGCTCGGATTTGCTCTGGCTGCCGTTGGTCTGGACACTGTCACCGGGCAGTTGCGCCTGACATTCGGATTCATATCGATACTGCAGGGTTTCGATTTTCTGATTGCAGTAATCGGATTGTTCGGTATTGGTGAAATTCTGCTGACACTGGAAGAAGGATTGGAATTCAAAGGGGTTCGCGCCAAACTGGATTCGCGCGTGGTGCTGGAGACCTGGAAGGAATTGCCCCGCTACTGGGCAACTTCGATTCGTAGCGCAGCAGTGGGCTGCTTCATGGGCATCGTGCCTGGCGGGGCAACGCCGGCTTCATTTATGGCTTATGGCGTAGCCAAGCGCTTATCGCCTGACCGAGAAAAATTTGGCACGGGTGTGGTTGAGGGCGTGGTGGCGCCGGAGACCGCCGCGCACGCGGCGGGCACCGCCGCGCTGTTGCCGATGCTGACCCTGGGTGTGCCCGGCTCGCCCACCGCGGCGGTGCTTTTAGGCGGTTTGTTAATCTGGGGACTGCAGCCTGGGCCCCTGCTGTTCGTGGAAAAACCCGATTTCGTCTGGGGATTGATCGCCAGCATGTATCTGGGCAATGTGGTGGGATTGATCGTGGTGCTGACCACTGTTCCCTTGTTCGCGGCAATTCTGCGTATTCCGTTTTCGATCATTGCGCCGGTGATCATGGTGATTTGTGCGATCGGCGCGTATACCGTTCATAACTCGATGCTGGATGTCTATCTGATGGTGGTATTTGGCGTCATTGGATATCTTTTTCGCAAGCTCGACTACCCACTCGCGCCGCTGGTGCTGGCTCTGGTGCTGGGCGATCGGGCCGAGGCCTCGTTCCGGCAATCGATGCTGTTGTCGCAAGGCGATTTGGCTATCTTCTTCTCCAACGTGCTGGTTGGGTCTTTGACAGGGCTTGCGCTGTTGCTTTTGTTCTGGCCGCTGATATCCGCGGGCAAGCGCATGCTGTCGCGATGATCCGTTAAACTAGGCCACCAATCCAAGGAGACTCACCGTGGGCAGTGTAGAAACTGGAGTGTCGGACGCAAATGCGCGATCTGCGGGCGCCCAAGCAAGCCCTGAAATAAGCCGTGACGCGACCACAGACGGCTTTCACCTCGTCATCGATGCCCTGAAACTCAACGGCATCGACACAATTTTCGGCTTGCCCGGTATCCCGATTACCGACTTTGCCCGCAAGGCACAGGCCGCTGGCATTCGCGTGATTTCGTTCCGCCATGAGCAGAACGCCGGAAACGCGGCCGCCATCGCCGGCTTCATGACTCAGAAGCCCGGCATCTGCCTGACGGTGTCCGCCCCGGGCTTCCTGAACGGCTTAACTGCTCTCACCAATGCCACCACCAACTGCTTTCCAATGATCCTGATCAGCGGCTCGAGCGAGCGGGAGATCGTCGATCTTCAGCAGGGCGACTATGAAGAGATGGACCAGCTCGCTATTGCCAAACCACTGTGCAAGGCGGCATTTCGAGTGCTGCATGCCGAGGACGTCGGCGTGGGCATCGCACGCGCCATCCGAGCGGCGCTCTCAGGCCGTCCCGGTGGCGTCTACCTGGACCTCCCGGCGAAGCTGTTCGCCCAGAGCATGGACGCCGAGGCTGGCAAGCGGTCCCTCATCAAGGTGGTCGATCCTGCACCCAAGCAGATTCCCGGCGCCGACGCCATCGCCCGCGCCATCGACCTGTTGCGCGGTGCAAAGAAGCCGCTGATCGTGCTGGGCAAGGGTGCGGCGTATGCGCAGGC
>CAMDFL010000167.1 GCA_945897475.1 Bordetella parapertussis | reverse complement strand
GAAATCGCTCGATCCACTCGGCTCAATACAATCCGCTTTGCACCCGCTCCAGTTCATTGATTCCGCGGCCGATATCCTCCAGCAAATCGCGCAAGGCGGCTTGATCGGCCTGAAGGGTGCGTGCCACGCACTGCTTGAGTAGCTCGGCGAAACCGTCGCGATCCTGCATCAGCGCGTGGCGCTTTTTAAGATCAATCGAGATCAGGCGCTCGACCTCCTCCATGTCAATGTCGCCCAGACCCGGACAACAGGAGCAGCCGCCGCCATGACGCTGGCAGACCAGGCTCCAGCGCCCCAGCAGACGTGTGGCGGTCAGCGCGGCCAGCAGTGAATCGGCGGGCGAGTCCGCGACGTGGGCAACAGTGGCGTTTGCGGAGGCCATTTAGTTCGAAGGACGCGGCGCGACGCCGGCCAATTTACTCAGTTCGCGATGCACGCGCGAGACGCGCTCGATTTCGCCTTTGGCCGGGAAGCGCTCGTAAAAACCTTCCGATTTATAGGTGCCTATCTGCTCGCTCCATGGCGCGAGACGCGCTTCCCATCGCTTGACCCTGCCCTCGGCTTCCTTGCCATCCTCGCGCGAAAGGTCCGCACACACACGCAGCATCGCCTTGATCGTAACGGGCTTTGTGACCATGTAATTGGCGTGCCCCCAAGCCTCGCCCCAGACGCGCTCGGCGGCTTTGAAGAAATCCCTCGCCATGCCGTAGTGGCGCGGCGCCTCGGTGCGGCTGCCCCCGGCGAGTTGGATCCGGCGCCAATCGCGATTCACCCAACGGTGTAGTTCATTGAACAGCTCGGCCTGCAAGATCCACTTGTCCTGGGCGCTGCGTCCGCCAAGTCGATTTATTCTGTAACGCAGCGGACTGTCGGCTTCGCTGTACAGGCTGTTCACGAGCCGCGCGGCAAATTTGCGGTGCGGCTCGGCGAACGAAACCCTCTCGTACAGATCGATGAGATGGCTTTTATTGATGCGCGTCGGTGTGGAATTGATGGTGACGAACATCTCCGTGGCGAAGTCTTCGCTGCGGCCATCGAAAATCATGCAGGGAACGCTAATCGAACTGGCTTCAGCCGCATGCTGGTGCGCGTAAAAGCGTAGCGCCGCCAGGCGATGCTGGCCGTCGATAATCAGAAACTTCTGCTGCGGCTCGCCAAGATGGCCCACGCCTTCGGCGCCGGTGAGCGTCTGAAAGCGAAGTTTTTCAGCGGTAAACAACAGCACTGTCCCCGGTATCGGTGGCTGCGATACCGCGGTTTCATAGAAATTTTTCAAAGACCGCACCTTGGCCTTGGAGATGCCGCGCTGAAACGCGCTGTCGGTGCGCTCGATTTTGGCGATAAATTGCGCGATATCGTCAGATTGCGAAATCCGCGCCGGGGCGATCTCCTCCCCCTCGCCGTAGAACCGGCTGATGAATCGAACCTTGTTGAGCAGTTCGGTCGCCGGATAGCTGCCGAAATAAAAAACGCTGTCTTTTTGGCGAATCTGGGTGGCTAGCACAAGGACGCTCCTTTTTTCACTTACGAGCAAAGTGTTGATAATTTCGGCAAAGAGCCGGGGTTTGCATCGAAAGGTGGCCTCAATGACACACTGCCTGATTCTGGCTCCGCCAGCTTAGGGCTTTTGAGGCTATCTCCAAAGTGAAATATAGCCGAGATTGGGGTTGAACAGATCAGTCACTTACCGGCTGAGTGTTGACAATTCTGATAATGAATCAGAGTTTGGATACGTCCCGAAAATTTATAAAGCTGCGCTTTTTGCAACTTTACAAATTTTGGGAAAGGTGGCCTCAAGGACACCCTGTTCGGAAATGCGCCCAGAGATACTTTGCGCCAGGCAAGGCGTTGATGCTTGGACCAAGGAATTGGCCCGCGGTACGGCCTGCGGTACGTCCAGTGGTTCGGCCAGCAGTTCGGTTAAACCAGAATCGGTCATATTCCTCTGGTAGAGTAGGCGAAAAACAGGGAGATTTCATGCAAAGAAGAACCAAAATAGTGGCCACATTGGGGCCCGCGTCGAGTGATCCGGAGGTCCTTGAGCGCATGATCCGGGCCGGGGTGGACGTGGTCAGGCTTAACTTTTCCCATGGCACAGCGGCTGACCATATCCGGCGCGCCGAGCTGGTACGAGAAACCTGCCGCAAAACCGGGCGCACTGTGGCCATCATGGCGGACCTGCAAGGCCCGAAGATTCGGGTAGGCAAGTTCAAGGAAGGCAAAGTCACCTTGGCGCCAGGGGACATTTTTACCCTGGACGCGGAGCGCGAAATGGGCGACCAGGATGGTGTCGGCCTGGACTACAAGGAGTTGCCCCAGGACGTCAAAGCTGCCGACATCCTGCTTCTGGATGATGGCCGGATTGTTTTCGAAGTCCTGGAGGCGGCGGGCACCAAGGTGCGTTGCCGCGTGATACACGGGGGCGAACTTACCAACAACAAGGGTATTAATCGCAAGGGTGGCGGCTTGACCGCGCCGGCGCTCACCGCCAAGGACATGGAAGATATCCGTACCGCGGCAAAAATGAAGGTTGATTACCTGGCGGTGTCCTTCCCCAAATCGAGCGCCGACATGTACATGGCGCGGCAATTGCTTCGCGCGGC
This sequence comes from Bordetella parapertussis, assembly GCA_945897475.1. Classification (GTDB taxonomy): domain Bacteria; phylum Pseudomonadota; class Gammaproteobacteria; order Burkholderiales; family SG8-39; genus 2-02-FULL-62-17. The sequence continues at coordinate 6,409 of CAMDFL010000167.1, read as the reverse complement.
AGGTGGCACCGCTTTTTTGATCGCCAAGATCGAACGCGCCGAGGCGGTGCTGCCCGCGGCGCTGGCCGACATCATGTCGAGTTCGGACGGCATTATGGTGGCGCGCGGCGATCTGGCGGTGGAGGTTGGCGATGCCTCGGTCCCCTCGCTGCAAAAACGCATGATTCGCACCGCGCGCGAGATGAACAAGCTCACCATCACCGCGACACAAATGATGGAATCGATGATCTCATGCCCCGTGCCCACTCGCGCCGAAGTGTCGGATGTGGCCAATGCGGTGCTCGATGGCACCGATGCGGTGATGCTCTCCGCGGAGACCGCCAGCGGCAGGTACCCGGTGGAGGTGATCGAATCCATGGATCGCATCTGCATCGAGGCCGAGCAGAGCCAGACAGTGGCCCTGGATCAGGAGTTTCTCAACCGCGTTTTCACCCGTGTGGATCAGTCCATCGCGATGGCGGCCTTGTTTACCGCTTATCACCTCAAGGTGAAGGCGATCGCCTCGCTGACCGAATCGGGCTCCACCGCCCTGTGGATGTCGCGCTTGAATTGCGGTGTACCGATCTACGCCTTGACCTCGCAGACGGCAACGCGCTATCGCTGCGCCTTATATCGCGACACCTATCCCTTGATGATGAAGCACGTGGCCACCGATCGCGAGGCGCTGTTGCGCGAAGCCGAGAAAGTGTTGGTTGCCAATGGAGTGGTGAAGGAGGGCGATCTGATCGTCCTCACCATCGGCGAGCCCATCGGTAAGTCAGGGGGCACCAACACCATGAAAATCGTGAAAATCGGCGAGCATCGCGAATCTTGAATCCGCGACGAACCGGGTAAAATCCGGCCAAGCTATTGATCATTCCCAAAAATGTGACCTCCTCGTGGGGGGCATGTTTTTGTCATGAATCATGATCTTCTCGATAATTCCCGCAAACACAGTAGTCCCGGAGGAGTGTTATGGACGAACTCGCCAAAGTGGCCCAGGCCATGGTCGCCAAGGGCAAGGGTATCCTTGCCGCCGATGAATCAACCGGCACCATAGGAAAGCGTTTTCAAAGCATCAACGTCGAAAACACCGAGGAGAACCGTCGCGCCTATCGAGACCTGTTGTTCTGCGCCAGGGGTGTCGGTGAGCACATCAGCGGCGTGATTCTGTATGACGAGACTTTGAGGCAGAAATCGGCCGACGGCACGCCATTCCCCGAATTGATGAAAAAAATGGGTGTTTTGCCCGGCATCAAAGTAGATGGCGGCACCAAGGACATGGCGCTTTGCCCCGGAGAGACCATTACCGAGGGCTTGGATGGCCTGGCCAAGCGTTGCGAGGAGTATGTGAAGCTCGGTGCGAAGTTTGCCAAATGGCGTGCGGTGATCACCATAGGCGCGGATATACCATCGAGTGCCTGCATTGTCGCCAACGCGCATGCATTGGCACGCTATGGCGCGATCTGCCAGGCCGAGGGCCTGGTGCCCATCATCGAGCCGGAAGTGCTCATGGACGGCGAGCATACGATTGAACAATGCGAACTCGCGACTGAGGCGACGCTGCGCGAGGTGTTCGCGGCGCTTGTCGCCCAGCGCGTGTCGTTCGAACAAATGGTGCTCAAACCGTCCATGGTCATTTCCGGTAAAAGCTGCGCGCGGCAAGCCGGCGTGGACGAGGTTGCCGAAAGAACTCTGCGATTGTTAAAGCGCACCGTGCCAGCCGCGGTACCTGGTATCGCGTTCCTGTCCGGCGGCCAAAGCGATGAGCTGGCGACGGCGCACCTGGATGCGATGAATAAGCTGGGCGGCGGGCCCTGGACCCTGTCGTTCTCCTATGGCCGGGCCTTGCAGCAGCCTGCGCTTAAAGCCTGGCGCGGCGCAGTGGCCAATGTCGGCGTGGCGCAGGCGGCGCTGTTGCATCGGGCGCGAATGAACAGCCTTGCCGCCATCGGCCAGTACCGTGCTGATCTCGAAAAAAAGGCGGCCTGAGATCGTTTTTATTTTTTCGGGCCGGGATACGGTCCGGTTTGCGATTCCACCGGAATTTTCAATAGGATCATTCGCCGCATGACTGCTTCGGTATTCGAATCATCGATAAAAAGCTTGGCGCTGTTGACTCGCGGCAAGGTTCGCGACATGTATGCGATCGACGATAAACACTTGCTGATTGTCACCACCGACAGGCTCTCCGCATTCGATGTGATTCTCCCTGATCCGATTCCGCATAAGGGTGCGGTGCTCAATGCGATGGCGAATTTCTGGTTTGAAAAACTGAAAAATGTGGTGCCCAACCATCTAACCGGCATTGCGCCTGAGTCCGTGGTCAGGGGCGAGGAGGAGATCGCGCAGGTGAAAGGGCGCGGCATGGTGGTCAAACGCCTCAATCCACTGCCGGTGGAAGCCGTGGTACGCGGATACATCATCGGTTCGGGCTGGAAGGATTATCTGCAGACCGGTGCGGTGTGCGGCATTTCCCTGCCGCATGGATTGCAACAGGCGCAAAAACTGCCCGAGGTTATCTTTACGCCCGCGACCAAGGCGCCGGTGGGCGAGCATGACGAGAATATTTCCTACGCTCAAATGCAAGCCATGGTTGGCGAGGCGATTGCCAAGACGGTTCGCGATGTATCGATACGCCTGTACAGCGAGGCTGCCGAATATGCCCGCGGACGCGGCATCATCATCGCCGATACCAAGTTTGAATTCGGGTTGGATGATGCCGGCAGTGTGGTCCTGATCGACGAAGTGCTCACCGCCGATTCCTCGCGCTTCTGGCCGGCCGACCAGTATCGCCCCGGCATCAGCCCGCCTTCCTACGACAAGCAATATGTGCGCGACTATCTGGAGACCCTGGATTGGAACAAGAAGCCGCCGGCGCCAAGCCTGCCGGCTGAGGTCATTGCAAGAACCGCCGCGAAATACCGGGAGGCCTACGAGCGCCTGTCCGGGGAAAAATTCGCGGAATAAACTAAACACATGATTAGCGGGTAAAAAATGGCTGTTGGTAAAAAAGTAGTGGCAAAAAAATTTCTGGTGGGCGTTGTCATGGGCAGCACCTCAGACTGGGAGGTCATGTCGCATGCGGTCAAGGTGTTGAAGGAGTTCGGCGTTACCCACGAGGCGCGCGCTCTCTCGGCGCACCGTACGCCCGAGGCCCTGGCGAAATGGCTCACCTCCATGGAGAAGCGCGGCGCCAGGACCTTTATTGCCGCGGCGGGTGGCGCCGCGCATCTGGCCGGCGTGGTGGCTGCACAGTCGCAATTGCCGGTGCTGGGTGTTCCCATGCCATCCAAACATCTCATGGGCATGGACTCGCTGTTATCCATGGTGCAAATGCCCAAGGGGATTCCGGTGGCAACCTTTGCCATCGGCGAAGCGGGCGCCGCCAACGCCGCATTGTTTGCGGTGGCCATGCTCGCGCTAAGCGATGCCTCGCTTGCCAAGCGCCTGGCAGCGTTTCGCGCCAAACAGAACCAGACGGTGCTCTCGGCCAAGCTGCCTGAGTGATGCCGATGGGCGATTACGAATTGCGAAATAGCTAGAATGAGCGATAGCAATAACTCGCCGATAGCCACCGCTATCGACGCACCGGCCCAGGGATCATCGCAAGAGGGGAGCGCAATCGCGCCGCCTGCGATGATTGCTATCGCGCCGGCGCCGGCGCCGCCTGCTGCCGAGATTGTCGGAATCGAGGCGATCGATAGGGCCGCTACGCTGTTGCGCGAGGGTTGCCTGGTGGCATTCGCGACGGAAACGGTTTATGGCCTTGGCGCCGATGCAGGCAACCGTGATGCTTTGCAAAAACTCTATCGCGTCAAAAAGCGACCGGCGGCGCATCCGGTGATCGTGCATCTGGCGAGCATCGACGATCTTCCCCTTTGGGCCGCGGAGGTCTCGCCACACGCAGAAAAACTGGCCAGCGCCTTTTGGCCCGGACCTTTGACCCTGGTGGTCAGGCGCGCCGCTCATGTGTTGGATGAGCTCACTGGCGGGCAGGACACCGTGGCATTACGCGTGCCGCGTCACCCGCTTGCGCAGGCCTTGTTGCTGGCGCTGCGCGAAGGCGCGGATGGCGGGCGACCCCTGGGCATCGCCGCGCCTTCGGCGAATCGCTTCGGCAAAGTGAGCCCCACCAGCGCTGAACACGTGAGAGCGGATTTAGGGGCGGATGTCGATTTGATACTCGATGGTGGCGCGTGTGAAGTGGGCATTGAGTCCACCATCGTGGATGTCACTGGCGAGATCCCTTCGATACTGCGGCCGGGGCGGGTCACCGCCGCGCAGATTGAAAGCCTGCTGCATATTCAACTGGCAGAGCCCTCGGAATCCTCGCCGGCCGCGCCGGGGAGTTTGCCGGTGCATTACGCGCCGCGTGCCAAGGCGAAGCTTGCCAAGCGGGTGCAGATTATCGAGCAGCTGGCTGTCAATCGCGGCAGGCGAATCGCGGTGCTGGCGCTGGAGGTGTCGGTGCCGCGCCTGGCCGTATCGCTCACCGCAGTGGAATCGGCGGTGCCGGCAAGCTATGCGCATTCGCTCTACGCCAATCTGCGCCGCCTGGACGCCACCGGCGCCGATCTCATCCTGATTGAAACGCCGCCAGATACGCCGGGCTGGGCTGGGGTTATGGACCGCCTGAGGCGAGCCACCCGAAGCGATTGAGGCCCCTCAGGCAGCGGCGGCGACGGTATTTTTGCGCGCCATCAGACGCGCAAAATTATCCAGTGACAGAAGATGCGTGTAGATGCGCCCCATCACGCCTTTTTTGAACAGATTACGGTGCTGCGCGGCATTCAGAAATTCGAGCTTTTTTTCCTCGATGCGATACATCCCAGCCAGATTCATGGGCCCGCCATCTTTCAAGGTCGCCTGAAGGGTGAAGGGCTCCAATAGCGAATAGTCGGCGAGAATCGCGCACATTTCACGGGTGCGCTCTAAGTCCGCCTCGTAATCGTTCAACAGCCGCTCAATCGGCTGCCAGCGCGCAAGAGCCTTGCCATCAGCATCGAACATGGTCTCGCCCGCTTCGCCCATGAAGGTTTTTTCCACGCAAACCAGACGATCGGCCTGTTCCACCGAATCCAGAGTCACCCGCGCCATGCAAAACGGATAGCGGCGCACATAGGCCGGCAGATAGATATTGGCATCCCATTTTCCGGCCTCGACGAAAAGGTTTTCATTGGCAGCCACGCCCAGAACTGCAACCGGTGAAAAGTTTTTGCCCTCGTCGGTTGAAACAAACACCAAGGGAAAATCCCGAAACGCGACCGGAAATTCCGTGTAGCTGATCGGAACCGCGTTAGTTGTCCGCAAAAAATCCGGCAGTACGCCTGGATCAGGAAGGCTGACTTTCTGATTCTTGTAGAACGGGACGATTTCCTTGAAGCCGAAGGGCGGGTTGATATCCATGATGAGACAACCCTTCGAGTGGGAGAGAGGGCAATCATACGGTAACGGTTCAGGATCGGCAACGGCTCGGCGACTGCTGACATGGCGGCTGCGGATTTATCGAGAAATGCATCTCCATAACAAAAACAGGCCGCCACCGAGGCTGCCATCTTGTTAGCTTGCTTATGCGCTTAGGTTGCTTAGGCGCTTAGGTTGCTTATGCACTTATCAGGAATGATCAATAGACACGCTTCGGCTTAATTGTTGAACACACAGCGTCAAGTTTTTGTTAGCGGCGAGGCAAATCGCGGCATTCTGGTACATAAATCGTTCGTCTTGAATTGTCCTTGTGACGCAAATCGCGACGCAAATCGCGGTAAAATTCAAGCTGTTTTCCGGGGACGTAGCTCAGTTGGGAGAGCGTCGCGTTCGCAATGCGAAGGTCGTGAGTTCGATCCTCATCGTCTCCACCACTATTCAAAGGCCAGACATGCTCTGGCCTTGTTCCTGCGCGGGCTAAGCCCCGAATTTACGGGGCTTTTTCCGGCGCTGCGAATTCAGGGTGGGCACCGGTCGGTGCATTTTCACCCTGTAGCACCCTTAAATTCGTCTCTATTCTCTGTTTGTGCGAAGGTCGTTCTTCGCATGCTTGAGGCATTTCTCGAGCGAAGGCGCGGGATGGTTTGCGCCGTATTTCACCTACCAGTTGAGCGCCGCGCAGACACGAACTCACACAATGGCGACGTCGGGGTATCCCAGAAATTGATGATGTTTCGTCACTGCGCAAATTTGCGCATGCTGATTTGTGTCAAGCACGCGGCAATCAGCGTTGACTCTTGCATTTGTGCCTCCGGGTTCTGAGGGGAGGCCATTGTGCATAGTGCCCCCCCCACGTTTCAATTTGCACGCGCAAAAATCTGTGCACGCGCACGCATCTCATTGATTACATTGTAGATATTAGACCCCCCTGGGGGTAAGTGTAATCCGTGGCATTGCATAGTGACAGCCCATGAATTACACTAGCGATCGTGATCAAAAGCTT
>CAMDFL010000166.1 GCA_945897475.1 Bordetella parapertussis | reverse complement strand
GGATCAACGGTGATCATGTTGGCCTGCACCCCCGCAATCGGAATGCTGCCGTTCTTGACGGCAAGCGTATGGGCATAGTTGGCGACGGCGATATCTAGTTTCAATGGCGTGGACATCCGGGATTCCTGATCAATTAATTAAAAAATGCTCAACGAAAAAAGAAGTCATCGATCCGCTTCGCGCAATGCAACGGCATCACGTTTCCGGCGACTACCGGTGCCGTCAAAGCCTACTGCAGCGGAATCTTGGCCCGCTCGATCACCACTTTCCATTTGGCGATTTCCGAGATCATCAGCTTGCGGGTCTCATCGGGCGTGCTTCCCCGGGCCTCCGCGCCGACGTCGCGCATCTTCTGTATCACTGTCGGATCCGACAGCGCGAGGTTTATCTCCCGGCTCATGCGATCCACGATGGGGCGGGGCGTTCCGCCCTTGGTGGAAATGCCATTCCATGACGAGGAGAGAAAGCCGCTCACGCCGCTCTCGGCGATGGTCGGCACATTGGGCATGGAGGCAAACCGCTTGTCGCCTGCCACACCGAGCAACCGCACCGAGTTGGCCTTGATCTGCGATATCACCGCCGGAAGTATCTCGAAACCGATATCCAGATTGGTGGACCGTAGTGACAGGAGCATGTCGGGCGACGCCTTGAACGGCACGATCTGCATGTCAACGCCGGCAAGGGACTTGAACAGTTCCGCCGTCAGGTGTTGCGTCGAGCCGATGCTGATGCTGCCCACATTGAGCTTGCCGGGATTCGCCCGGGCAAAGGTCACCACCTCGGCGGCCGTCTTGAAGCGCGACTCCGGGCCTGAAATCATCACCAGATCGAAGAATGCCAGGGTCGACAACTGGGTGAAGTCTTTGAGCACGTCGAATGGCAGCGTCTTGAATAGGTTGGTGCTGATGGCGGTGCCGTTTCCCGTGATCACCATCATGTGTCCATCGGGTTCTGTGGACAGGGCCGCCTGGGCGGAAACGATCATTCCCGCGCCGGGCCGGTTCTCGATGATCACCTGCTGACCGATGTTCTCCGACATTTTCTGACCCATGATGCGCGCAGTGATATCGGCAACGCCACCGGGTGCAAAAGGCAGGATGAAACGTATCGGTCGTGTCGGCCAGTTCTGGGCGGCTGCGACACCGGCCCAGCATGACAACAGCAAAGCGAGCCACACACTGGCATACGCGCGGCGATGCACCCCACTCGATCCATCCATGATGAGATCCTCTAAAGTTTGCGGAAACGAGAAAAGCCGGCGCGATGCACCGGCAGCCCGGCGCCCTCCTGGATGCGTCGGAACACTTGCGATCATGGTACGAGCCAACATTACCGTCCAATGAAAAATATTGCCGATCACATAACCAATCGGTAATATGCATCCAGAACTTTGGAGGTTTGTCGATGGCACAACTGGACTGGTATCTGCGTGGCGACCTGAAGCCGCGCCAACTGCACCTGCTGGTGGCGCTGGATGATTTTCGCAACATCGGCAAAGCGGCGGGACACGCCAATGTGACGCAACCGGCGATCTCCAAAGCACTCGCCGAGCTGGAACGCGGCCTGGGCGTGAGACTGTTCGAGCGGTCGACGCGCGGCGTCAATCCCACGGTCTATGGCGAATGCCTGATACGCCACGCACGCTCGATGCTCGATGAACTGTCGCAGACTCGTGATGAATTGCGCGGCCTGGTGACCGGCACCTCGGGCAAGGTTTGCGTCGGCGCCCTGTCATCCACCGTCAATACACTTCTGCCGCAAAGCCTGGTTCTGCTGAAGAAACGATCCCCAGGCACCAACGTGCTGGTGCGCGAGAACATTCAGGAGGTGCTGCTGCCCGATTTATGGAACGGCAAACTTGACCTGCTTATCGGCAGGCTGCCGGCGACCCATACGGCGAAGGGCCTGGAAGAAAAAATTCTGTTCACCCAGCCGGTCAGCATTGTCGCCGGACGCCGGCACCCTCTGGCGCGGAAAAAACACGTCACCTGGTCCGATCTGAAGGACATTCAGTGGGTGTTGCCGCCGGTGGGAACGCTGCTGCGCGATCCGGTCGAAAAAGCCTTCGAGGAGCATGGCATTACCTTGCCAGGCAATGCCGTGGAAACGATTTCGGCCAACGTCATCGCCCGATACTTGCAACTGAGCGAAGCCGTCGCCGTCATGGCCAACGATGTGGCCAAGTACTACGAGGAGCTGGGCGTCGTCGCGGTACTGGCGATCGAATTTTCAAGGCAGGTGCCGCCAATAGGCGTGGTCTGGAACCAGGATCGCCCGTTGTCTCCAAGCGCGCTGCTGATGATGCAGTGTCTCGAGGAAGTCGCTGCAAAAATCGAAATGGTGCGCGAAGGCGCGCGCTCGCAATCGCTGGCCAAGACCGGGCGTGGATTGAAAGAAGTCAAGGGCACCAGCAGGATCGCCACCACGTTGATCAGCAGCTCCACCCCGGCCAGCGTTCCGCGCGTCAGGGCGTCCATGGTGGAACTGGCGCCGCGTTCGATGACCACCTCATCCACCGTCACGCCATCGACCGGCGGCACCATGATGACAGCCACCAGGATCGAAGCCGGCGCAGACAGGATCGAGGCGACCAGCAGGTGCGCGCGCGCATCGGGCACCACGTCACGCAAAAACTGCGCATAAAGTACCAGCACCGCGCTGGCAATCGAGGCCATACCGCCCACCATGATGATGATTTGCATTCAATCTTATATAACGAATTCAACGAATGCATTTTTATTGGGTGATGCTATGGCAAGGGAGTTGATGCCGATGCAAGGCACACCCTCGTGCTCAGGCGCGCGTCAAGGCACGCAGTGCCAGTGCCAATTTTTCATGATCATCGAAGCGGGTCAAGAATTCCCGCTCTGAGGCAGCGCCTTTGGCGAGGATGATCTCAGCCAGTGCGTGACGATCCTGACGGTTCCATCGCGTGAGGGGCAGCAGGCAGACCAGGGGCGCCCAGTGGTCCCAGGCGCGCTGGGCATCCGGGCCCTTGGTGGTGATCTCTGCAAGGGATTTCAATCCCAGCCGTCGCAAGGTGGCGCGCGAGCACTCGCGCACCTTGGCTTCACGATCTCCTCCTGTCATCCCGGCGAGCAGATCGGTGGCAAGCGCCCCGAGATCCGCGAGGCGTGGCCAGTTTGCGGCGCGTGCACCATCGGTTTCGAAAACCATGGTGTCGGCTGAGAGTTTGCGAAGTGTCGCCTTGCTGGTGAGGTGCGCAGGGTTCGCTTTCATTCGCGTAAGTTCCGCAGTCGCTAATTTGCGCGTCGCCGGCTTGCGTGGGAAAAAGCCCAGCTTTTGATAAAACCACCATGCACCGGAGGCGATGGCTTCCTCGTTGTGATGCCCGAGCTGATAGCCATCCAGGGTGAATGAGCGGGCGCCCAATAGCGCTTTAGTCGCCGCGAGCAGGCGCGCAAAAACCCACGCGGTCTCGGCGCCGCGAAAGGTGTCGAAGGAATTGAACGACACGTCGGCGCAGCCGAACAGTGTGTCCATTTGGCCGTAGCCGATGGGAACGCCATTTTTCAGGGTGAGAAAGCCATGGCTTGCGCGTAGAAGCTGACGGCGCTCCGGGACGAGGCCGATGAATGCCCATTGCAATCCATGGGCATCGTCGATCATCCAGACATCGCGTGCGTTGCCATAGGCGATGCCGTCAAGATCGCGCGAGCGTGTCACCAGCGCCGTCATGGCAAGCTCAATCAGGCGTTCGCCTTCGATTGGCGATGCGGCGCGAACGGCACGCGGGGGCCGCTCCAGTTCGGCGCGCAGATCCGGGCGGATGCGTCGCAAGGGTCCGCTCACGAATGTTATCGGCGATCGCGAATGCCATGACAGTGTTCTCGAGGGCGTATCCACTTCGGGTTTTATCAGCATAGGCGTATCGAGTGAGTCTGCGAATGCTTCCCTGGTGAAATCGTCGCCTGGCATGGCTTCGATGCGTCGAACCAGGAATGTCCCTTCGCCCACTATGCCGGCGTTCATGCGTGTGATCGCCACTTGCGCAGACGGCGTGCGCCCGCTCAGCCAAGCGGCTTCTATCGGTGTTGATAGCATCGGCAACGCGGCTGCGATCCGATCGGGCTCGTCGTGGGCGTCCCAGTCAATGCAGAGTTGTTGCGGCCATCGCGCGGCAAGCCGGCGCGCCGTTGGCCAATAAAATCGATATCGAATTTGTGTGCCGGCAATGCCCGAATCATCAAGCGCGGCACGTTGTCGCCGCAAATCGGCGCGCTTTGAAAAATTATTGAGCATGACCACCACCTGCGCCAGCACGGCGTGGTCATCGGGGTAGGCACGCATGAAGCAGAGCACTTCATGCAAGCGGGTAATGCCTTGCCGTGAACCCAGACGTCCCCGTTCCAATTCGCGGAGCAGCAGAAGCTTTTGGGCGCCGCGGCCCGCGCCAAAATCGAAGTGCAGCGCCTCAAGACGGCGAAGCGCTTGTGTCATGGGCGCCACCACAATTGCGTGAACGATTGCCTAGCGGATATTCGCGCTTTTTTCCAACTCGTCGGCGACGCGCTTGATGGCGCCGTCCTTTTGCATGGCCGCCAGCGCGTCCATGAGTTGCTTCACCGCGGTTTTGTCAGTGCGTGGGCTGCAGGCGAGCCACAGCGGTTGCTCGCGAACCACGAACACCAGCTTCACCGCCCCGGCTTTGACGCGTTGCGCGGTTTGAATACCCGCGTAGTAACTTGCCACCCACAGATCGATATGATTGGGGTCGTCGGCTTTCAGGAAAAGACGTGCCGGATTCTGTTCATCGCGCAGCACTTCCTTGATGTTGGTGATCGCGACACTGCGCAGGAACTCCGCTTTGGCGTCGTCGGCAACGCCGCCGATTTTGAGCAAGCGTAGATCGCCCAGCGCTTTAACCGGCTTGGCGAAGTCGGGGCGACCGAATACCGCCCACTTGTTCACCGCGATCGGACCTATCCATTGAAACAGGTATTCGCGATTCTCCAGCCTCGCGGTGGAATACAGGCAGGTGTCCCTTTCCGTTTGCGCGCGGCGGAAGGCGTCGCTCCAATCCAGGAAACGAATATCGGCGCTGACGCCAGAGCGCTTCGCCATTTCAGCGACAATTTCGGTGGCAGCGCCTGCCGGTTTCTTGGCGGCGGTAAAATTGAACGGAGGGTTTTCTTCGGTGAGAAATATCAGCGCGTATGCCGGGCAAGTCGAGACGGTAAAGGCGGCGGCAAGCAAAATCCGGATAATGCGGCTTGCTGATTTCATCATGTTTCCCTCCTCATTCGCGTGCGGGAATTCTAACTCCATAATTGGATTATTGACATGCGGGTTGTGATCGTCGGCGCGGGCGCGGTGGGTTTCATACTGGCGGCGAAATTGGCTCGCGGTTGAATCGCTGTGACCCTGGTCGCGCGCGGAGAGCGCGGCGCGCAATTGCGCGAGCAGGGACTTCGTATCGCCGGTCTGGAAGTGTTATCGACACCGGTTCGCGTGGTCGAGGATGCAGGCGGCATTGACGAAACCGATGTCCTGGCCATCGCCACCAAGAGCTACGACGCGCAAGCCGCCTTGGAGATCGTGCGCCATGTTCACGTCGGCTACGCCATGGGTTTGCAGAACGGCGTCTACAAGGACGAGCAGGTTGCGCGCGTTTTCGGCGAAGAGAAAACCCTGGGAGCGGTGCCCGCGTTCGGCGGTGAACTGATGGTCGATGGCGTGGTCCATTGGACGGTGTATGAACATCTTTGCATTGGCGTGTTGCCCGCAGGCGCGTTGGCGGCGGTCGATGCCATCGGCGAGGTGTTTAACCGCGCTGGATTTCGTACCGTGGTGTCGCACCAGATGCAAAGCATCTCTTGATCGCGGGATTGGATCGGGCGTTGCGGGCGCGTTAATCGATCACCAAATTCGAAGTGATTTCCCTATACAGGCCCGATCGGCGCCTCATCCATCAATGCGATCTGCTCGCGAAGTTCGAGCACGCGATCCTGCCAGTAGCGCTGCGTATTGAACCAGGGAAACGCTGCGGGGAAGGCCGGATCGTCCCAGCGCCGAGCGATCCAAGCCGAATAGTGAATCAAACGCAAGGTGCGCAAGGCTTCGATCAAATGCAGCTCGCGCCGATCGAACTCGTGAAAATCCTCATAGCCCGCGAGCAGGTCCGAGAAAGCGATAGTCATCGCGGCGCGATCGCCGGGCAGAAGCATCCACAAATCCTGTATTGCCGGACCGCTGCGGCAATCGTCGAAATCGACGAAGTGCGGGCCGCGTTGTTCGCCATCTTCGGTCCACAACACGTTGCCGGCGTGGCAATCGCCATGGAGGCGCAGCGTGGCTACGTCACCGGCGCGCTCGTAACATCGCCGCACGCCGGAGAGCGCCTGTTCGACGGTGCTCGACCACGAATCGAGTAAATCATCGGGAATGTAATCGTGGGTCAGCAACCAGTCGCGCGGTTCAACACCGAAATTCTCGATACTCACCGATGGTCTGAGGGCAAACGTCCGGATCGCACCAACTGCATGAATGCGGCCGATGAATCGACCAATCCACTCCAGAGTTTCAGGATTCTCCAACTCAGGAGACCGCCCGCCGCGGCGCTCAAATACCGCGAATCGATATTCATCGAACTTATGCAGAGTGCGCCCGCCGATTGCCATTGGCGCGACCACTGGAATTTCACGCTCAACCAGTTCCCTGGCAAATTCGTGTTCCTCCAGAATTTGCGCATCGCTCCAGCGCGCCGGCCGATAAAACTTGGCGACCAGCGGTGGACCTTCGTCCATCCCTAACTGGTAGACGCGATTCTCGAAACTATTGAGCGTGGACAGGCGTCCGTCGGCGTGAAGATCGACAGACTCCAGCGCATCTAGGACTACGTCAGGGGTGAGGCCTGAGTACGGTGTTTTGTGGGATGGGGTAGCGCGAGTGGCGCTTGCGGGTTTCTTCATACCGACATTGTACGTGGCGACTTGGTCAGGCCTTTAGCATCGGCAAGTCGCCAAGCTCCACGGTCAATTTGTTCTCCGAGTAACTCTTTGATTTGCCTTGTACCAGGAACATCCCCCGTCGTTGATTAATCAGGAAAAATTGCGGGAACAAATTTACCGTGCCAAGCCCGCGCGAAGGTTGACAATAGTTATTCAATATGGGCTATAAGATACTGAATACACGTATTTTAAATAAATATTCTGAAAATAGAAACCGACTAGCTGTTAGATTTTGTATCATTGTGAAAACAAGCGACACGTGATTCACGCAAATCGCATCGGCCAAATCTGGGGCGTTGCGGCACCGGGCACCCCTTGAAAGTGGAGGGATCATGCTGTTGGGGCGCGATCAACTACTGTGGCTGCTGGGGAGCCTGTGCCAGGTTCACCGAATTCCGTTCTATTCCAATCTGTTTTTACGTAATTATCCGCCGCCATTTTCAGAAATTACCCTGGTTGATGCGGGGAGTGCGTTGGGCTTTCGTATCGGCGCGGCTAAATTGCTGGGAATAAAACCGGAAAAATTGCCGTTACCCTGCATAGCGTTTCTCAAACCGGCGCCAGGCGCATTGAAGGCCCAAGCAGATTCGCCGGCGACTGCCGCGAATGCTGAATCGGCGAATGCCGATGATGAATCACCTGCGGTCGTGGGAAATTTGCTTGCGCTCATCCTCCGTGTCGATGGCGGGCAAGTACTTTATTTCGAGTCGGGTGATGGCGCGCCCAAGAAGGTGCCACTGGCCCGGTTTCACCAGGTGTTTGCGGAGCGCGGATTTTTCGTCAACCATGAAGCCCATGTCAATGAGCCGGCTGAAGGTCTGGATGAAGATCGCTCCAACACCGGAATAAGTTTTGGCTTCCGATGGTTCGCCGTAGAACTCCTCAAACACAAATCGATATGGCGAAATGTCCTGGTGGCCTCGCTTGCGATCCAGATCATCGGACTCACAACGCCGCTTTTCACTCAAGTAATAATTGACAAGGTTGTGGTCCACCAGACACAGAACACCTTGATAGTCATTGCTGTGGGCCTGGCGATGTTCATGCTTTTCTCGGCGGGAATGAGCTGGCTGCGGCAATACTTGGTGATACATACTGGCAATCGCGTCGATGCGGTGCTGAGCAGTAAAGTGTTTCGCCATTTATTTCGCTTGCTGATGCCCTATTTCGAGGCGCGGCCTACCGGTACTCTGGTGGCGCGGTTGCACGCGGTGGAGAGCATTCGTGAGTTTATGGCGGGCGCGGCTGTGTCTTTGATACTCGACCTGCCATTTCTCATTGTGTTTCTGGTGGTGATGTTCGCCTACAGTTTGGAGCTCTCCTTGATCGTCGTTGTCATGCTTGGCTTGATTGCGATTGCGAGCATTGTAGTTACGCCTTTTCTGCGCACGCGCCTCAATCGCCAGTTCCTGCTCGGTGCGCGCAACCAGGCGTTCCTCACCGAATACGTCTCGGGAATGGAAACAGTCAAGGCTTTGCAGATGGAGCCCAGGTTGGAGGCGCGTTTTGATGATTACCTCGCCGCCTACCTTGCGGCGGGGTTCTCCACGCGGCAGGTCTCCAACACCTATAACACCATCGCCAACGCACTGGAACAGGCAATGACCTTGTTGATACTTTGTGTGGGCGCTTTGCTGGTGATGCGCAACGATGGTTTCACCGTGGGAATGCTGGTTGCATTCCAGATGTTCGCCAGCCGCATGTCGCAACCCATGCTGCGCCTGGCCGGACTGTGGCAGGATTTTCAGCAAGCCAGCATCTCGGTCAAACGTCTGGGCGACATCATGAATGCGCCGACCGAACCATGGACCTTGACGCCCTCGCGCTCAAGCGATGGAGAAGGGCGCGTCGTAATTCGCGATTTGACCTTCGGCTACAGCGGCGGCGCAAGGGTGTTTGAAAAACTGAATCTCGAGCTTAAGCCAGGAAAACTGATGGTGCTGACCGGTCCGTCGGGTTCGGGAAAAAGCACCCTGTCCAAACTGCTGCTGGGCTTCTATCAACCGCTTGACGGACAAATCCTCATCGACGGGCGCGACATCCGGCACCTATC
>CAMDFL010000165.1 GCA_945897475.1 Bordetella parapertussis | reverse complement strand
TCGGCGCGCGTTCCTGCAGTGGCTTGAAAAGAGCGTAAGTGGCGTTCAGGATTTCTTCGTTGAACGCTTGCCCCATCTTCCGGATGGCGGCGGTTGTTTCGTTTGCTACATTGGATGGATTGGACATGGTGGGTTTCTCCGACGCCGTCAGTATCTAGGAAAACCGCGAGATTAACCCAGACGCGGCTCAGGCGTGGAAGCCGGCGCCATCGGCATGGGCGCTTGATGTGCGTTTCCTTGGATATACTGTTTCTTTTCGGCGCATTCGCCGCTCAGAGGAGGCAAACCATGCTGGATACCATCAAACGCACCTCGGATTACGAGGTGCTCAGTCCCTGGCCCCACGCCGATGCCGTGCCGCTGCGCGGCATCACTCCGCGCCTGGATAAGCTCGATGGCAAGAAGATTGGACTTTTCGCCAATGGCAAACGCGCCGGCCCAACCACGCTGCAGGCGGTGGAGCGTGAGCTGAAATCGCGTTATCCCACGGTTGAAACTCATTGGTACCACTGCTCGGTGTTCAATACGCCTGAGGCCACAACCATAGGCAAGGAGAAATTCGAGGCGTGGATCAAGGGCATGGACGGCGTGGTGTTATCGGTAGGAGATTGAGGCTCCTGCACGAAATTCATCGTTCATGATGCCATCACCGTTGAGGACCAGCAGCGTCCCGCGGTGGCTCTGGCGAACGAGGGTTTCGTGCCTGACGGCCGGTCGGCCGCTTCAAGCAAGGGAATGCCGGGTGTGCGCGTGGTGGGCGAATCGGTGCCCTGCGAATGCAGTGAACAGGATGTCATCGACCGTGCTATCCAAGAGGCGATGCCGCGCATCATCGATGCGCTCACCAAGCCGTTGAGCGCGGAAGACGCGGCGCCACAGGCGAAAGCCACCGAAGCGCCGGCGCGCATCGCGTTTAAAGGTGCGCTCGATGAGGTCAACCGCTTTTATTACAAGCGCGGCTGGGGTGACGGTTTGCCGCTGGTGCCACCCACCGAAGAAGCCGTTAGCGAAATGCTCACCGGCTCCGATCTGGCTGCTGATCATTTGCTCGGCAGGATCGTCCCTCGTAATGGCCATGCGACGGTGGAGAAGGTGGCAATCAACGCGGTGATGGCCGGCGCGTTGCCGGTGCATTTCCCGGTGATCCTTGCTTGCGTAGAGGCAATCCTCGACGAGGATTCGCGCTTTTCCACATATAACGTGAGCACCGGCTCCTGGGCGCCGACCTGGATGATCAACGGGCCGATTCGGAAAGACATTCACGTCAACAGCGGCTCCGGCGCATTGAGTCCGGGTGATATTGCCAATGCGGTGATCGGCCGCGCCATGGGTCTGGTTATCAAGAATATTGGCGGTGCGCGAAAGGGCATCGAGGACATGGGGGTGCTGGGCAATCCCGGCAAGTACTCCAGTGTGATGGCCGAAAACGAAGAGGCGAGCCCGTGGTTGCCGCTGCATTGCGACAACAGTGCGGGGCTCAATCTTGGGCGGGAGGCCAGCGCTGTAACCCTGTTCTTTCCCAACTGTTACACGCAGGTACTGCCCTATGGTTCGGACGCCCAGGGCATATTGAACGCGCTCATCTACAACCTGCAACCGGGGCGGGGCGGCATGACCTGCATCATCCTGAATCCGGTGCAGGCGGACATCATGGGCCGCGCGGGCTGGTCGAAACAAGGTATCAAGAACTATGTGACCGAGTTCGCGCGTGTTCCGGCCTACCGGCATCGCGCCTGGTACGACCACAGCATGGCCTATGGCCGGCCCGGGATGACGCCCTCCAATCCACAGGACTCGATGGCTATCATCACCGATCCGAAATTGTTGGAGCTGATCGTCGCAGGCGGGCCTGGCGGGTTCCTCGGCTTTTTATGTTCGTCGGCGAATAACGAGACGTTTGTTACCAAGAAAATAAATTTGCCGAAGAACTGGGCGAAGCTGGCGGCGAAGTACAAGACCATGGTGCCGGCGTATGAGAGGTATTGAAAGGGAAGCCCTATGAGACGTCTTCATACGATAAATCTCGGCCGAATCCATGCCAGGCGGCTGCCGCGCGGCGCCGCCTTGGTGGCTGCGGCAATGCTCTTGCCGGTCGCGGCGCAGTTGTGCGCGCAAACCTATCCGGTGAAACCGATCCGCTACATCGTGCCTTTCGCGCCGGCGGGCACCGGCGACGTATGTGCGCGCTTTCACGCGCAGAAAATGCAGGAACGCATGGGGCAGCCGGTGGTGATCGAGAATAGAGCCGGCGCCAATCAGGCCATCGGCATCGAGGCGGCGGCGAAGGCACCGGGGGATGGCTACACGGTGCTGCAGGGCGCGCTCTCAGGCATCGTGATGAATACCATATTCGCCAATGTCGGCGGGCAGAAGCTGCCCTACGACGTGCAGCGCGATCTCACGCCGGTATCGATGGTATGCACCTCGCCCTTGTATCTCGGGGTGCATGTTTCGGTGGGCGCCAAGACCATCAAGGAGGTCATTGCCGTGGCAAAAGCGAAGCCCGGCAAGCTGACTTATTCATCGAACGGCGTGGGTGGCACTCAGCATCTTGCAGTCGCTTTGTTTGCGCATCGCATGGGTTTGAATATGGTGCATGTGCCCTACAAGAGCGGCGCGCAGTCGACCACCGATGTGGTCACGGGTGTCATCGATATGCTCTTCGGCGGATCTCTTCTATTGCCGCATGCCAGGGCCGGGAAGGTGCATATCGTCGCCGTGGGACACCTGAAACGCGCCGGCGCCACGCCCGATGTGCCCACCATGCATGAGCAAGGGGTCACCGGGTTCGACGTGATCTCCTGGTTCGCGTTGATGGCGCCAACGGCCACACCGAAAGCCATCATTGATCGATTGCATCGCGAAACCGAAGCCATTCTGCGTCCCGGAGCGGCGCGCGATGGCATCGCCAATAACGATGTGGAATTAATCGCCAGCACGCCCGCCGAGTTGGGAGAGCGTATTCGCGGGGACTTCCAGGTGTGGGAGAAGACCATACGCGAGACCGGCATCAAGCTCGAGTAACGACGCGATTCCATTGGCGATTATCCATGGACTATGAAGTCATCATCATCGGCGGCGGACCAGCGGGCCTGAGCGCTGCCGCCGAATTGGCGAGGGGAAAGCGCCGCGTGCTGTTGATCGAGCGAGAGTCCTTTGGCGGCCAGGTCGGCAATCTTGAATGGATGGAAAATTATCCGACTCCGGGCGAACGCATCGAAGGCCCCAGGCTCGCCAATATGTTGGTTGAGGCCGCCGCGGGCGTAAAGATGGAATTAGGCGAGGTCATCGAGATCGAGTCCTACTCGGGTTGCCGCTCGGTGACCTGCGCCGATGGCAAGGCCTACACCGCGCCCGTGGTGATCATTGCCGGGGGCATCAAGCCCCGGCCTTTGGGCATTCCTGGCGAAGAACAGTATCAAGGCAAAGGCATGATCCACTGTGCGTTTTGCGATGGCGGGCTGTATGCCAACAAGGCCGTGGCCGTTTGCGGTGGTGGCAATGCGGGAATCATGGAGGCGCTTTATCTCTCCAAATTTGCCTCGATCGTGCATTTGATCGAAGTCGAAGAGTGTTTGAGCGCCAGGCCCGATCTGCAGGAATGTGCCCGCGCCAACGCAAAGCTTGATATTCGCCTTGGGCGCAGGCCGCTTGCCATTGTGGGTCAGGAATTCGTCGCCGGTATCGAGCTTGAGCCGGCAGGTGGTGGATTGAAGGAAAGTCTGCGCGTGCATGGCGTCCTGGTGCACGCGGGGTTTGATCCGGCAAGCAGCTACCTTGAGGGAGTAGTCGATCTGGATGATTCCGGATTTATTGTGGCCGATGACACTGGCGCGACCGATGCCGAGGGTATCTGGGCCGCAGGCGATATTCGCCGAGCGTCGCCGCGCAGCGCAGCCGGCGCGGTTCGGGATGGGATTCTTGCAGCATCGAGCGCCTTCAAAATTCTCGAAGGCGCGAATCGGTAAAGAATCGTTGCGCGCGCGTTTCGTACAACTTACTCTCTGATCAGCGTTTCCACCTTCTTCGTTTTGATCCAGGCGATGATGGCCTTGGCCACCACTTTTTCGCCCCCCTGCTGGTGCGAATGCAGATGCCCCCCCGCCGCAGGGGGCCGCCCTCGGGTATGCCGCGAAACATCAGCAGGACCGTTCGAGTGGGCAGGTTTGACTTCGATAATATCGCTCGCTGAAATACCTGGGTGCCGCCTGCGCTTCTGCCGCGATCGATGTTGATCAATACCTCGGTCCGCGCCTGGGTTTTTGAAATCAAAAGGAAGCCGGCAACAACGAATAAAATTTCCCTGATCAATTTCATTTCCCTTCTTGCCCTGGAACCGCCTGTTAAGGTGCAAACCGAAGCTCCACTATCTTTTGGCTGCGTACCGACCGGCCTTTGCGTTGCGCGGGGTGGAAAGGGATATCGGACAAATCATCCAAAGACACCGAGTCAGTCAGGCCTTCGGATTCCATGATTTCATAACGCTCGACCTGTCCGGTGTCGCCGATGAAAAGACGGACCTTGACCTTGATTATCCGGCCAAGCATCAGGTTGCCCGCGTTCGTTGAGGACGAACCCACCTCGCGGGGCGTGGCGCGCACGTCCACTTCGTCATTTCGATAATAAATGGGCAGTTCCGCGGCGATGCCCGGCGTGGTTTCCAATTTTCTATCTGGGTCTTGAGCCAGGTCGTTGCGCCGATCAGCCGATTGGCGTGCATCCCTGGGGGAAATATCTCGCGAGGTGTTGAGTTCGCGCGCCGCTTCCACGCTTTGCGCTTGGTCGATGCGCACGGCATTGGCCACGGATAGAGGAATGATGCTGGCGCGCAAATTGTTCTGGGCGGCCGCTCTTGGCGTTGGTGCGATGCCGATCCCTGAAATCAACGCGCCATGAACGAAAACAGAAGCAAGTAACGCCAGTGCCAGGCGTTTGCCGCTCTCGGCGTTATTTGCACTTTTGGCGTCGAATCCCATGGCGCGTGAGAAAAGGCTTAGAACCGAATTCAAAATGATGGGGGTGCTTACCTTAACCTTTCCTATGTTGGAGACCGTTCGGGTCATTCTGTAACTGGATCCTCGCGCAGCGGTGATCGCGCCGCCTCGGGCGGCCCGATCAGTCGAAATCCTTGTACCAGTAGGTGCGCGATCTGGAATCGAGGGACGCGGCTTCAGGCGTTCTCACCGAGGTTCCCGAGATCACGACCTGATACCTTTTGCCATCGATATCGACGATGGCGGGCACCGGCGAAGGCAGAAAGCCGCCCTGGCCATACGTAGCGGATCGATCGCTTAATGTGACGCCGCCGCTGCCGCTTTGGTCTATGGTCGCGCTGGCGTCCTCGAATCCGATGACGTATTGCCGCGCGATGCCCAGATTGCTGCCGCAGGCGCCGCCGCCCGCCGACGAGCTGGGCTGATTGGTATTGAAGAAGGTGCTGCCCGCGATGGTCACCGCCGACCCGACGTTTTTCTCGCCAACCGCGAACGTGATCTGAAAACCGCATTTGTCGTTCTTATTCGCCACCTGGTCGGTGGAGTTGCTCAACTTGGCTTCCTCGATCGGGCTGGTCGCCACGGCCGCCGCGTTGCAACTCGCATCAGTATTGAATACGGTGCCCGTGGTGCGGTCCTTGAACATATAGAAGCGGTCGGTGGTATCGGTCGAGAACGGATGCTCGCGGTCGCCGCTGCCGATGAGCACCGCCGCGTAGTCGCCGGTGGTGTCGGAGGAGAGCACCACGTCCGGCGGGAACAGGAATCTGCGCTTGTTGGCGATGTCAGTCGTGTTGGTCGATGAAACATCGGCAACCTGCAGCACCTGCCAGTTAGCCGGGCTGGTGTCGGTGAGATTGATACGCCACATCTTGCCGCAGGTGTCCCCCACATAGCCGCGGTCGGCGTGGCCCTCGCGGTCAATGTCGATCACCGCGATATCCGAGGGAATCGCACAGGTCATGGCCGCTACGTTCCGACCCTGGGTGGTCCCGCTGACCCAGGCGCCCCCAGTGGTGGCGGTCGACCCCGCATGCCAGATGATCGCGCCGGTGGCGGCATCCAGGACAAAAATAGCGCGGCCCATGGAACGCGTGCGATCCGTGGTTCCGCCGGTGGCGCCAGTGATGGTGCATGACCCGGCGGCGGTGTAGGTGACCGTGCCACTGCCAACGGCTTTCAGGGTGATTTTGCTGCCGCTGTCGGCGCCGACGGGCAGGCCAGTGTTTGAGGCCGACAACAAACACGGGTTCACGTCATCGATCTGTGGGTCGTAGCCGCCGCCGAATATCAATACCGGCTTGCTCTCGATCGCGCTGGTCGAGGTGTTCAAAATGCGCAGCTTCGCCACCTTGGGTTCAGACCAGGTGAATCCCAATTCCGAAAAACCCGCATCGGCACTGGTTTTACGCCACAGGAATTTGGGCGTGGCGGGGTCGGTCACGTCCATCGCGTAGATGAATCGACCGCCACGGCGAAAGCCGTAGAAAATATGCACCTTGTCGACCTCGCCGCCGGGGCCGGTTACGCCGGCGCTGATCTTGCCGTCAGATCCCGCCGTATTATCGGCCTTGACCGCATCCGATACGTAGACCGAGATCGGACCATCACCCAGATAATCGCGCGGCACCGTCGAACTGATTGCGGGGGAGTTGTTGCGCAGGCGCTTGAATTTCGAGAAAAACTCGCGCGGGATGAACGACCAGCGTTCATCGCCGGGATTGACGCCGACTTCATCGCTGGCAGCGCCGCCTTTCACCGCGCGCAGCATGCCGTCATTGCCGCCATAAAAAATATAAATATCGTCGTCCGGATGGGCGCTAAAGCGGTTGTAATTGACCACCGCCGGACGCGAATGCAGCACATCGCCATGCACCGAAGGGCGTATGTCGGTGTCGCTGACAGCGGCCGGCGTCGATCCGGGCGGGGCCTCGCCTTCGGCGTTGTCGCGGCCCAGCACCCAGTTCATGATCTTCGCGCGTAGCGTGGCATCGCCGGTCGAGGTCTTGCCCGCCGTCATCACACCGGTGGCGTTATTGCGCACCGATACAGAGGTGATCCCCGTCAAGGTCTTTTTCACATTGATGGTGCCGGTGTAGGAGACCACCGGAGCCATGGCGCCCGCGCCGGGGGTCAGAGCGTTGCGCGTAAAGGTCACGGTGCCGCTGCTGGCCGGGGTCAGCGTAGTGCTGGCTGTCGGCCCAGGCGAGGCAACGTTGAATTTGGCGATGGTGGTGCTGGAGGCATCGGTAATGGTGGCAAGGCTTACATTGAAATTGGTATTCGATGCGCCTGCCACGGTTGCTGTCCAGGCGGTGGTGCTTACGTCCAGTGTGGTGCCCGCGGGCGCGGTGGCGGTGACCAGGTTCCTCGATCCGCCGGAGCCGTTGGCCAAGGTCAGCGTGGTGATGAATGAGCGCGTCGCGGAAATACTTATGGTGCCGGTTGCCGCCGCCGATATCGCGGCGAGAGGCGTATAGGTGAAGGTGTTGGCATCGATCACCGAAACCACCGGGCAGGTACCCGCGCAGTTATAGCCTTCGGATGCGCCGGTAATGGTCAGCATGTCGCCGACCTTGAGACTGTGCGCGGTGAGCGTTACCTTGGCCGTGGTGGCGGCGCCGCTAATTGTGGTGGGCGTGGTGTAGGTCAGGGTATCGGTATTGACGATATTGGCGGTGATCTCGGTGGTGGGGCTGCCGGCATTGAAAGAAGTATTGCCGCCGTTGGTGTCGATCGACAGCGCGACGGTAGTGCCGGTAAAGCCGTGGCCGGGCAGCGACAGCGTTGCGGCGGTGCCTGCCCCCGATAGCGCGGTGCCCGATTTATAGGCAACCAGGGTTGGGATGGTGGTTGCGCTGGTGGCGGCCGAATTGCACAGGCGATAGGTGAACTGACTGGTGCTTAGGAGCGTGATCGTATAGGGCGTGGTGGCATCGCAATGGTTGGTCTGGTTGTATTCAGAGGGCGCACCGCTAGATGCGGTGGGTAAGACCCTGTCGCTATTGTTGAGCTTGTGGTTGGCCGCGGTGACGATCGCGGTTCTGCCGCCAAAAGAGGCACCAAACACGTATTGAAACGTGCCGGCGGTGGCGTCGATGGCTGTAATGCTGTAATCGCCGTTGAAATCGACAGGGGAGGCGCCTTCGATTCTTACCGATTCGCCGACGGCAAAATAAGGCGAAGGATAAGGGGCGGCAAGCTGCGCGGTGACCATGGAACCCGAATTCGTCAGGTCGGAAATGCTGTAGGTCGTATAGGCGAGCATGTCGAGCGCGGTGATATGCGTATTGTCCGCCGGATAGCCGGTGCCGCCGGCGCTGAATGGCGTGGCCGAGAGTGTCGCGCCCGAGGCGCAGATGCCATTGGCGGCCGCGCTGGTGCAGGTGTAGACCTTGCGTGTGGCTTGCGAGGACAAGAAATTTGTTCTCAGGCGCTGCGCTGCGCCGCCTTTTTCAACCTTATCGCCATCGGGTTTGTCTGACCAGTATGTGTAGGCCGTGGGCACCGTGCACGGCGTATCGCCCACGGCGGGTGCGTTGCCATTGGGGTCGGCGCCCAGATAAGACCAAAAGCAGGATTCCGCGGTCCAGAAACTGGTCGCGGTGTTGGTGATAAAGCCGGTGTCGGAATTTTCCGCCTTGACGTTGTTGGCGTCGGCAAGAAAAACCACGCTATTGGCGGCGGCCAATTTGTACATTTTTAAATTGCCCAACCAGCGCGGCGCCTTGTTCGCATCGGGGCGAAACACACCGATATAAACCTGGTTCAGGTTGGTGCCACGAACGTTTACGCTTACCGGAAGAGTGGTGGAGGCGAACACGCTGTTGACCGCCTGTACTTCGGTAAAAATGGTGTTCAGGGCGCTGGCGATGGCCGAGGCCGTGCCCGCGTCGTTGTTATTAATTGGAAAATATTTTCCCTTGCCCTGGGTGGCCATGCTTTTTAGCAGGGCCGTCCATCCAGGGCCCTGGCCGGAGCTGGCCCCAGCTGGGCCGACGTCCAGGGTATAGGTGATGACGTTCTGCACGCCGGCTATGGTGGTGTT
>CAMDFL010000164.1 GCA_945897475.1 Bordetella parapertussis | reverse complement strand
ATTCGGCAACGCTTAGGGATGAATCAGCAACAGTTCTGGACTCAGGTTGGCGTGACGCAAAGCGGTGGCTCGCGCTATGAAGGCGGTCGCAGTATGCCCAAACCGGTCCGAGAGCTGCTGCGCTTGGTTCACGTTGAACAAATCGACCTCTCCAAGGTACAAAAAGAGGATTTCGAAATCATCGAATATCTCAAGTCGCAACAATCACAGCTCTATCAAAGCCTTCGCCGCGACGCGCTGCGCATGCACCCGCAAGCCGACAAGGTATCTCATTAGAGTCGCAGAGCTTTAAGCCTAAAGCGGGCCGCAGGGCCCGTTTTTTTTGTGTCTACTAATTCAGCAATGTCCGATTCAATTGAGGAGTATTGGCTGGAAGGCCAATACTGAAGCTCGTTTTGATGGATTTGGGGTGTCGACGATTTTAATTTTGGTGAGTTCAGCCCGAAGTTCGGAGTCGAGTCACTCCTCTATCAGCACCACACCACCAGCCTCGTCTTCAACGACCCGCCGTTTATTTCGAGGTTTCCAGGGCACGACGTTGACCGCGAAGCCCACGCGAGGTGCGCACGCCCTACCCCAGCGCCACCGCCTACTCCTTCTTCCTAGCCACAGGCTCCGGTATCCCAAGATTCCCGCGCAAGGTCGTCGCTTCGTACTCGGTGCGGAACAGACCGCGTCGCTGCAGTTCCGGGATCAACTGGTCAACGATGTCCGCAAGGCCATGCAGAGCTGTGAGCGGCATCAGGTTGAAGCCGTCGGCGCCTCCGGTTTTGAACCATAGCTCAAGGTCGTCGGCAATCGATTGCGCGGTGCCGCAGACGACTCGATGCGCGCGTTGGCCGGTGAGTTTCTGATAGAGCTGGCGGATGGTGAGTTTTTCGCGTTCGGCCATTTCGTAGACCACCGCCTGACGTCCCTGCTGGGTGTTGATCGGAGGCTTGGGAGGCAGCGGGCCATCCAGCGGGTACTTCGAGAGATCGGTGCCAACCATGTCGGAGAGCACCGGTACGCCCTGCTCGGGGAGGATGAGTTTGTTGAGTTCCTCGAACTTCGCCTCAGCTTCCTCGCGCGTCCTGCCGATCACCGGCATCACGCCGGGCATGATGAGCAGGGATTCGGGCCGGCGGCCCTTGGCGGCCATACGGCCCTTGATGTTGTTGTAGGCATCGCGCGCAGATTCGATCTTCTGCTGCACGGCGAACAGCACCTCCGCGGTTTCCGCGGCGAGATCGCGCCCGTCCTCAGACTGCCCTGCCTGCACCACCACCGGACGCCGTTGCGGCGAAGGCATCACGGTGAGCGGCCCGCGCACCTTGAAGTGTTTACCCTTGTGATTTAAGAAATGCAACTTTGCTGGATCGAAATAAAGACCCTCCTCCTTGTTGCCAAGGTAGGCATCGGGCTCCCAGCACTCCCACAGCCCCATCACCACCTGAACGAATTCGCGCGCGCGTTCGTAGCGCTGCTCGTGAGGCACATGCGCGTCATAGCTGAAGTTGTAGGCCTCGGAGGCCGCCGAGGAAGTCACCAGGTTCCAGCCCGCGCGCCCGCCGCTCATCAAGTCAAGAGAGGCAAAAAAACGCGCAACGTGAAACGGATCGTTGTAGGTGGTACTGGAGGTGGCTACCAGGCCGATGTTTTTCGTCACCATAGCCAGAGCCGCAAACATGGTGATGGGCTCGAACTGGCTGGCCGAGGTAGTGCGTTTCCAGCTGTTGATGTCGTCCGGGCCGAAGGTGGACTGCGAGTCCGCCTTGAACAACATGTCGAACTTGCCGCGTTCAGCGAGGTGCGCCATCTCCACGTAGTGCTGGATGGCCTGTCCCGCACCTGCCTTAGAGTCCGGATGCCGCCAGCCGGAGATATGGTGCCCTTCGCCATTGATGAACATCCCCAAGCGCATTTTCGCGCCGACGGGCCGTTCGAATTTGTAAGTGGTCATGGTTCTTGCTTTCCTGTTGATCGTTCCAAAAAACATTATGGGATTAGCATTGCCCACTAATGTAGGTATTCCATGAGCCAGTAGCTTACTTTTTTGTTAATTAGTATTGATCGAACATGCGCTGTATATCCTCAACATCGCGCGTCGCGTGCATCGCCAGGGCGAGCAGCAGCGCAGCCTTCTGGGGAGACAGATTGTCCGCGGCCACCATGCCTGGCCGCTGCCAATTGTCATCCCGAATGATTCGACCCTCGCCAACGCGAGCACTACGCACCACCACGATGCCCTGCGTCGCAATCTGCGTCAACTCTGCATCCAAATTCCCTAGAGAACCCGCGCCGGTGCCTGCAATGACCAGCCCCTTTGCACCCGCCTGCACCGCCGCGCGCGCGAGGCCCGGCTGACTGGTGACACCCACGTAAATGATTTCCACTCGTGGCAAGGAAGCTGCCGCTTGCGCGGCGAACTCACTGTGCACGGTATGACGCTTGGCGGGTAAGTGGTAATACACAATGGCATCGGCATCCGCATAGCCCAACAAACCCATATCGCGCCCGCGAAATGTCTGCAGCCGATAGCTATTTGTCTTAGTCACATCGCGCGCGCCATTGATCTCGCCATTGGTCACCACCACCACGCCCCTGCCAGAGGTCTGTGCGCAGGCCGCCACGCGGTGAGCATCGTAGAGATTCAAATGAGCATCGGTGCTCAAAGCGGTAAAGGGCCGCTGCGCCCCGGTAACCACGATGGGCTTGGCACTGTTCAAGGTAAGGTGCAAAAAATAAGCGGTCTCCTCAATGCTGTTGGTGCCCTGCACGAACACCACGCCCTCGACTGCCGCATCATCCAACACCCTTTGCATCGCCATCGATAACTTGCAAAGATCATCGACGCAGGCGATGTTGTAGGGGTTCCCAGCATCTACCGTCACCTCGGCTACCGTCTCGATTTCCGGAATTTCGGCGAGCATTTCGCTGCCGGTCATCTGCGGATTGCCACTGATGCGATAACGTGTCATATCCATGCGGTCGTGGCCGCGACTGGGCAAAGTACCAGGACCCATCATCATGCGCACTCGCACGAGTTTCTCGTTTGCCATCACACACCCCTTCAATAGTTTCAACTAGCACTGAAATTCAGATTACACGATGCGTTACAACAATTGCGAGCAAATCCAGCAACGGTTACATTGTCGCCCTTTCCTGAATTGCCCTCCCTACTCTCCCCTGCATCGAAAGGATTTTCCACGTCGTTCGGCCTGTTTCAGAACGGTTTTCGCCCTATCGCCAGCCCCGCGCAAACCTATGACGAGGACCTGGCTGAGATTATCCTCGCCGATCAACTGGGATTTCGCGGCGTGTGGATTTCCGAGCAGCATGGCGAGCCGATCTATATCAACAAGGTCGATACCCTGCCGTTCCCCGAACTGCTGATGTGCCGCGCGGCGTCGGTGACCAAAAACATTCTCCATGAGGCTATTCATGGAGCAGGTCGCGCCGAATCTGCGCGGATTGCAGCCTACTCGCGACGCGGGTTGAGTCACGCTTGAAACGGCTGAATGCTCGAAGAAGCCCGTCTCTATTGCCTCTGCGGCAACCGGCCTATTAAATCGCGGTCATTCGGACATTTTCAGTGCATCTCAAGATAACGCGCATGCTTTTCCCGGTACGCCGCCTCCTCGCCAGCTCGCCAAGCTTTGCAATAAAGAATTCAAGCGGCCTTTTTTACCACCGCGCCAGACTCTACCGCCACCTTGAATTTTAAAATTTGTTCCAGTTGCCCTTGATGCGTCTGGTTGGCCACATTCACATCCCAGTACTCAACGCAAGGCAGCAACTCGCGAAGCTGGTGGGCGGCCGATGTGGCGTGCGACGGGTCGTCGCCCGACCATACTAGACAAGGGATATCCAGCTTCATCAAATCCCCGGCGGGCGGACCGGAGACATCCGATGACGCGAACATGGCATCGCGGCTTGCTGCGACGATGCCCAGATAGCGCTCGACATCCTGCCCCACATAGCGCGCGGCGAAGTCACCGTCGTTGTGTATGCACGAAGCCCAGGGGCCGCATTCGGGCTCATCCTGAAAGCTCTTGCCGCTGACTTTTTGAACCACGCCTGAGAGGCCGTGTTCGCGCACGAAGGCCGTGTGTATGTCGAAAAAACCGCGCAGACGGGTGAACCAACGATGCCCGCCCACGGGTTGGGGCAGCATAATGCCGATACAGCTGTCCGGATAACGCACGCCGAACTGCGCCGCCACGGCAACACCCATGCAGGGGCCGATGACCCAGGCTTTCTCCACACCCAGGTGATCGAGGAGCAATTTGCCGTGTTGTGCGAACACATCCCAGTTTAGGACCTCGACGCGGCCCCCCGAGAGACCTGCCTCGCGACGGTCGTAGGCAACGATGGTGAAATGTTTGGACAAGGCGTTGAATACGTCCATTTCCTTCCACTTGCCACCGTCCCAGCTTTGAATTCTCGAATTGAATCCGCGCGGTGCCATCATCAATAGATGCGGGCCGCTTCCCTGGGTCATGTAATGGGTCTTGATTCCGTCAAGCGTTGCGTAGGGCATGTGGGTTTCTCTCCGGGGGTAATCGCGCAGCGCTATCACATGCTGCAAAACTGGGGTTAAGACACTGTGAAATTGCTGAACCAGTGTTGATTCATGGCAATATGTTAAGTAGATTTCCTTAAAATTGGGGGCTATACAAGGCAAAGCCCTTCCTCAATACGCGGATTCTGCAACAGTCCCTGATTATTTGCCTCACGAATTGACAAACAAAAATGACTAACGTTCTATTGCTCCTCGCACTGCCAGAAAAATTCCGCGAGTTCTATAACACCGAGTTGCGGCGTGATTTTCCGTCGCTCAATTTCATTCCCGTGGACCATGTGTCCAAGGCCGAGCCGTATTTTCCCGACATGGATGTGTTGGTGACTTTCGGCCCTCACCTGCTGGACCGCGCCGAACATGTTTTTCGCAGCGCCACCCGGCTCAAATGGGTGCAGGCCCTGGGTACCGGCGTGGACAACATCGCAGAGATTCCCACGTTGAGAAAAGATGTAGTCGTCACCAATATTCATGGCATACACGGCACACCGATGTCCGAGGCATGCATGGCGGCAATGTTGTGCCTTGCCCGCGAGATTCCGCGCCTGATTCGCAACCAGGATCAGAATCACTGGGATCGCTTTCCCTGTGCCTTACTGGATGGTCGTACCGCTGGGATCTTCGGCGTAGGAGCGATCGCCCAAGCTCTGGCGCCCCGACTCAAGGCAATGGGGATGAGGGTGGTAGGCATCAGTTCCACACCGCGCAGCATTCCCAGCTTTGATGAAATGCGCAGTCGCGACGATTTGATCAACGCGGTTCGCGACCTGGACCACTTGATTCTACTTACCCCCCATACCGCGCAGACTCATCACATCATCAACGCGAAGCTGCTCTCTGCCATGAAACCGGGCAGCTTCATCATCAACCTCGCGCGTGGCGGCGTGGTGGACGAAGACGCCTTGATTGAAGCGCTCAACAACGGCCTGATCGCAGGCGCGGCGCTGGATGTATTTGCCAAGGAACCCCTACCGGCCGATCACCGCTTCTGGGCAATGAAGAACGTGATCATCACGCCGCATCTGGGCGGTCTCAGCCACGATTCCTCTCGCCACACCATGCCCGCGTTGGCACACAACATGAAATGCTTTCTCGCCGGGGACTTAGACAAAATGGTCAATCGCGTGGCGCGCTAAGGAGGCCGTGCATACCGCGATGATTTTCGTGCGTACGCGCGCATGACCCGCTCATGAACCACTGCCACGGAATCAGTCGTCAGGTTTTTCTGCCTTGGCCGCTGCGGCAAGTTTCTTTTTCTCTTTCGCGACTTCCTTGGCCGCTTCTTTTTGCAGCTTTTCCGTTTCGTCGCGCTCAGCCGTGGCACGATCTTCCACGGCCTGAATTTCTTTTTGCATTTGCGCCTGATACTCGGGCCAATGCGACTGGACTGCTTCGAAGGCCGCAGTTGCTTCGGCGGCCATTTCGGGCGCCAGTCCTTTTATATAGTTAGGTGCGAAACTGTACGAAGGTGGATTCCAGTTTTTTCGCTTCTCGATATACGTGGTCGAATCCCGGCAGCGGAAGAACATAAGGTTGTCCTTGTGCCCAGGTTCGTTGCTCTCGATGGTGCGATCCAACACCACCCAACCGTGTTCCTTGCTATGTCCCCACCATTGCGCTTCCATATTGCTTCCTTTTCAAATTCTATCTCGAACTCCTAGCGCGATCGCAGCGGGATTCGACTACCAGCCGATTATCCTCCATGGCGCCCTGCGGACATCATGCAATTGAAAATAAGCCTGGCCGCAGTTTGCACGGCGCCGCCCACTACGGCGCCGCAGATCGCACCTAAAGAGACGTTCTAGTCGGGCCCGGAAACCGCTCGTCCGCCATCCTTAATGGGCGTGGCGAACTTGTATTCAATGTCCCAGGGAAAGTGTATCCATTTGTTTTGTTTGAATTCCTTGACGAACAAATCGACCACATCCCGCCCCGCGGGTTTCGCATACAGGGTGACAAAAAATGCCTTGGGCAAAAGGCTGCGCACCGCGCGTGCGGTGCCGCCGGTATCGACCAGGTCATCCACCAGAAGATAGCCCTCACCGTCGCCTTCAACACCTTTGAGAATCCGGACGCTGCCCCGAACCTGGGCAGCCTGATCAGCCGCGCCGGCGTCGTAACTGGTGACACAAATGGTGTCCACCAGATGGATATCGAGCTCCCGCGCAACCAAGGCAGCAGGAATCAATCCGCCGCGCGTGATGGCGATGATGCCCTTCCAGGGCCCCCGGTCAAGCAACTCGTGACACAGGAAGCGCGCGTCACGATGCAGCTCCGCCCATGAAATAACGATATCGTCTTGGTAGGGATTGCGCGTCATGCCAATCACCGTGAATGGAAAAAGGAAATTCTACAGCGAAGCCTGGGTTCCAAAAAGAAGGGCGAACTCAGCGATTGGCCTGCCCGCGAAACGCCCATCCGGTAAAGCGATCTTCGATAATCGCCGTCATCGCGTAGAGCACGATACCCAGAAACGCCAACACCAAGAGCCCGGCAAAAACAATCGGCACCTGGAACGCGGACTGCGCGTCCAGCATCAATTTACCGATGCCCTTGTTGGCGCCCACGGTTTCCGACACCACCGTGCCAACAAACGCGAGTGTTATTGCAACTTTCAAGGAGCCAAAAAAATACGGCAGGGAGCGCGGTATGCCGACTTTTTTCATGATGTCCAATTTCGATGCCCCCAAGGCGCGCAATACGTCCTCGAGTTCTGGCTCGGTGGTGGCAAGGCCCGTGGCAACATTGACCACGATGGGGAAAAATGAAATAAGGAATGCCGTCATCACCGCGGGCACTTCGCCGATGCCGAACCACAATATAAGCACCGGCACCACGGCCACTTTGGGAATCGAATTAAAACCCACCAGCACCGGGTAGATACCGGCATAAATCGCGCGGTGCCAACCCACGGCAATTCCCAGCAGCAATCCAAATACCGTCGCGATTGCAAAGCCGGCAAGCGTAGTCCAGAGCGTAACGAAGGAATTGTCCATGATGGGATCACGGTACTGCCACAGGGCGCCGAACACTTCGGAGGCCGCCGGCAGGATGGTGAGCGGAATTTTGAATATCCGGCAAACCAGCTCCCAGAAAACAAATATCCCGATAGTGAACACCGTGGGGGAAATTACCTTGATGGCGAATTCGCGGCGGTCCATCAGTGCGCCCCCGTTCCGCTTCGGCCGATCTGCTGGCGCAAATCATGCACGATCGCCTGGAATTCCGGTGTGTAGGTCACCTCAAGATCGCGTGGACGGGCCAGACCCACTTCGCAGCGCTTGACGATGCGTCCCGGTCGGCTGGACATCACATAGACGGTGTCGGCGAGAAACACCGCCTCGCGAAGATCATGCGTGACCAGCATTACCGTGACGCCGCGCGCAGCTTGTATATCCCGCAACACGCACCATAGTTCTTCCCGAGTAAATGCATCCAACGCGCCGAAGGGTTCATCGAGCATCAATATTTCCGGTTCATGAATCAGCGCACGGCAGATCGAGGTTCGCTGTTGCATGCCTCCGGACAATTCCCAGGGGTGTTTCTCGGTAAAGCCCGCCAGCCCAACCGACTCCAGCAGCTTGGCCGCCTTTTCGCGATATTGCTTTTTCTCGGAACGGATACGGCTGCGGTGAGGCTCGACGATCTCAAGGGGCAGCAATACGTTTTCAAGCGCATTTCGCCAGGGCAGCAAATTGGAATTTTGAAACGCCATGCCCACCGACTTCAGCGGGCCAATGACCGGCTTGTCCTCCACCGTGAGCGTGCCTGACAGCGGCGGGTGCAGGCCGGAGATCAGCCTCATCAAGGAACTTTTACCGCAACCCGAAGGCCCGACCACGGCGATAAATTCGCCTTTTGCAATATCGAGACTCACCCCCTCTATGGCGCGAACAGACGAATCGCCCCGGCCATAAGCCATGGAAACGCGGTCAAGGTGAACCAATGCGGACATGGGATTATTTCTCGTGAACAGGAGCCACGGACCCGATCATCGGGCCCGCGATGCCAATGGCAATTGATCGAACAGAAATGCCCGGTGAGACGGGCGCTACTTGCCGATACCGCGCTCGTTCCTCGGTGGCAGGAATTGCGCCGTGAAAATATCCGAGCCCTTGGGCTTGTTGGTGTATTTGAAAGTAAGCCCGATCTGATCGAGCGAGCGATCAAGACGCTTCTGATCGACCGCGCCCAAACCATTTTTTTCCACATCGGGTGAAATGAAATTGCGCGCAATGGCCATCTTCAGCCGCTCAAGTTCGATATCGCGCTTGGCGATGGGATTGCGTTTCATCAGCGAATCGATGGCTGATTCCGGGTTGCGTATCGTTTCCTGCACGCCTTTGATGGTCGCCTTGACGAATCCGGCCAAGGCCTTGGGATTGAAGCGCATGAAATCGGGATTGGCAATAATGGCATTGCCGTAGAGATCGACGCCGAGATCGCGCATCATGATGACCACGATATCGTCATGCGGCACGCCGCTCGCCTTCAGGTTCATGAACGAGGAAAACCAGAATCCGGTGATGGCATCGACTTTGCCTTGCGCCAGCATGGGCTCGCGCACCGG
>CAMDFL010000163.1 GCA_945897475.1 Bordetella parapertussis | reverse complement strand
CATTTTTCTGGATTCATGGTGATGTAAAGGTTCTCGCCGACCGGCGTGCGCAAGGATGGATGGGTACGCGCCAGCAGCAAGGTCTGGCCCACCCGCACCTGAAAATCCACGCATTCGCCAAGAAACACTTTGGCCTCTACTTTGCCCTGGCAGGCATTCTGGCCGTTGGCAAGCGGATGTTCCGACAAGGACACATCCTCAGGACGAACGGCGATTACCGCCTTGTCACCGTTTGACAACGAATCCACCGACCTCGAATCCAGCTCTCCAATCGCTGTGCTCATGCGGTAGTGGCCACGCTCAGGCTGCGAGGAATGCACCGTGGCATCGATAAAATTGCTGGTGCCGACAAAGTCCGCCACGAACTGATTACGCGGGGTCTCATAGATCTCCCTGGGCGTGCCAATCTGCACAATTCGCCCTTCGTTCATCACGGCGATCTGATGGGACAGGGCCAGTGCTTCGCTCTGGTCGTGCGTCACATACACCGTGGTCAGCTTGAATTCGCTTTGCAGTCGCTTCAATTCGAAGCGCATCTTCTCGCGCAGCTTGGCATCCAGATTGGATAGCGGTTCATCGAGCAACAACAATCGGGGTTCCATGGCAATGGCCCTCGCCAGGGCCAGACGCTGTTGCTGCCCGCCCGACAAACGCGTGGCGTCGCGCTCGGCCAATTCCTCCAAGCCCACCGCGGCCAGCACCCGCATCACCTTGTCGCGAATTTGCCTGTCGCTGGGCCGGTTGGCGCGCACCTCAAGCGGAAAGGCCGCGTTTTGAAACACATTCATATGCGGCCAGATCGCGTAGGACTGGAACACCATGCCGAAGTGGCGTTTATTTGGCGCGATGAAAGTATTGTTGGCCG
Organism: Bordetella parapertussis; assembly: GCA_945897475.1. Classification (GTDB taxonomy): domain Bacteria; phylum Pseudomonadota; class Gammaproteobacteria; order Burkholderiales; family SG8-39; genus 2-02-FULL-62-17. Next base: position 8,266 of record CAMDFL010000163.1, on the reverse strand, counting down.
ATGAATACATCACCTGGCCTTCGATAGAAATTTCGCCCGCCACCGGCCGCTCCAGGCCGGCGATCGAACGCAAGGTGGTGGTTTTTCCACAGCCGCTGGGACCGAGCAGTGTGAACAACTTGCCCTCGGGCACCTCGAAGCCAACGTCCTGGGCGGCTTTCACAGTCTGGCCGCGGTCGTTGGGATATTCGGTGAAAAGACCTTTGACGTTCAACATGGATGAATCCTATAGGCCATACGACTAGGCTTCCTTGATACCGAGCTTGCGGCTGGCAAATTGCGCCAGCATCACGAAGCAAAATAGCGACACGATCATCATCACCCCCAGTGCAGAGAGCTCAACATACTGGCCGTTCTGCCAGAACTCCCAGATAACAATAGATATCACTTCCTTGCCGGGCCCATACAGCAGGATGGAACTTGAGAGCTCGCGAATCGACACGATCACCACATAAATCCATCCGGCGATCAGACCGGGTTTGAGCAGCGGCAACACGATGCGCCAGAACGTTGAGCCCCAACTCGCCCCGGACATGGCGGCCGACTCCTCCAGCTCTTTATGAATCTGCAGCATGGAGGTCATGTTGTAACGCAAGCCATAGGGCATGAAGCGCGTGACGTAGGCAATGAACATGATCCAGAAAGTGCCATACACGCCGATATCAACGTGCAGGTAAAAAATCATGATCGACAAGCCCAGCACAATTCCTGGAAATACCAGGGGCAGCGAGGTGAGGTTATCCAACCAGATTCGGCCGCGCAGTTTGCTTTTTACCACGATCCAGCAAATCACCGATGTCACCAGCATAATGACCGTGGCAGCGCCCAGGGAGAGCACCAGGCTGTTCCATACGGCCCCCCAAAAAGACGGAAACTCGAACACGCGCCGATAGGGATCGAGCGTCAACGTCTTCAATGCCTCCATCGAGGGCATGCTGTAGTACTTGTGCAACGAAGACCATACCAGCACCAGAAAAGGCAGCACCACTACTACCATCAGATAGGCGATGAAAATTCCCGCCGTGAGGTAGCGCCATCGCCCCAGATCCATGGGACGCGGACGAAATCCCTTTCCGGTCACAGTGGAATAGCGGCTGCCATGCATCGACAAGCGCGATTGAAAATACAGACCCAATCCTGCAATGAGCAGCAGCGTAATCCCATAGGCCGCGGCCAACCCGACCTTGCTTGGGTATTGGCGTATCGCCTCGAAGATTGCCGAGGTATAGACATGGATCCCCACAGGAAGTCCGAGCAGCGCCGGCACTTCGAAGGATTCGATGGCGCGAACGAAAAGTATCAGCAAAGACGCCAGGGCGGCGGGCCAGGCGAGTTTGAGCGTGATGCGGCGCGCAATCTGCAATACCGAGGCACCGCTCATCAGAGCCGATTCCTCCAGAGAAGGGTCCATGGAACGAAACGCCGCGGTCATCAACAGAAACGCGATGGGCGAATAGTGCAGGCCATCGACCCAGATCATGCCGGTCATGGAATAGATATTGAAAAACACCTGATCGGTTCCAAAGGTCTCCTGCAATACTTGATTGAGGATGCCAATCTTCGGGCTGGCAAGGAGTATCCACGCAACTGTGAACAAAATGCTTGGAATTACCAGCGGAACTATGGACAAGCCGAAAAACAATGATTTGAACGGCGTGTTGGTGCGCTCATTCACCCAGGCAAGAAATGTCCCAATCAGAAAGGCGAACACCGCCGCGCCTGCCGCGAACCGCGTCGAGTTGAGAAACAGATGGAAGGTCTCCATGCTGGAGTACGCCACCTTGTAATTATCAAGCGTGAATACCGCCGGGACAGAAGCGGTTTCCGGGGTAAAAAAACTCTGCCACACCAGAAAACCCAGCGGCACCAGGGCAAGCCAGGCGACAAACACCACGCAGGCACCGAAGATCAGCCACTTGGGATCGAAGCCTTGCCAGAATCCAGGCGCCGATGAATCACTGCTTGCGCCGCCACCGTCTTGGGAATGTCCATGACCGCCGCCGCCGTGGGAATGAGCGTGGCCATGCTCATGGGAATCACTGGTTCCGTGGGAATGCGAGTGATCGTGAGCGTGCGTGTGATCATGAGGATGCCCGTGGCCATGGGAATGGGATTGCGAGTCAGCCGGTTGGTGCACATGCTCCAGGTGCTGCCGACCATCCGGCGCACGCGGGTCTTCGCTGAACACCAGCGACTTGATGGTCACCGGAACGGTTTGCGAGGGTAGGCGCACTCTGCCCAGATCGATGTAATCGAAATCCTGCAGCGTAACGCCATCGATGACCAGGATTTCGTTGGTAATTCCCAGTTCCTCGCGCAAAATCGCGCCCAGGGTCTGCGCAATATCGCCATCGAGCATGATGAATATCGGCGCGCCGCCGGCGATCGTCCCGGGCAAACCCAGCGTAATGCCTTTCGCCAATGCTGCTATGCGCTCATACGAAGGCGCGCCCATCCAGCGAAACGCCAACGCCACTTCACCCTCGCCTTCAACGCGATCGAATGCGGTGAAGTGTTCCCGAATAGCACTGGCGACCGCATCCGCATTGATACGCTCGCCAAACTCGAAGGACGGCAACAGCACTTGAAGATTGCGCCTGGGCAGCAACTGTGCAGGGCTGGAGATGTAGGTGGTGTTGCCGCTGAGTTGCACGCTGTATTCGGATGCGCCCAGGGCAGTCGCGCGCATGCATTCGCCGGCAGGCATCAATGGCCATGGCAAGGCACCCGAATCGACACGATCGCGCACCGCCATTCCAAGGCGCCGCCCCATGTCGCCGAAATCGCGCGATTCACGCTGATAGACATATTCGCCGACACCGCCTGAGAACATCACGCCTTCGATAACTCCCCATTCCCGTATCGGCTCGGTCAGGTAAAGATGTTCAATATCATGGGGGAGCGTTTGATTCGAAATAGCCACGCCAAGAGCCGCCACCAGGGTATCGGCCATGGATTGTGCAAGCTGATCCATATCGGATTCGCTCGCGATATCGCCCCGCTCCCAGGCGAATCCGGCACGGCTCGCATGGTATTTTCCCGCCGGATCGAGACGGGTGATTTGATGATCCGCATCCACCACTTGCAGCCGCCCGCCGATATGGACCGCCGCGGTAGCCAGCACTTTTCCCGCATCGACCAAGGCCAGCTTGGTGGTGCCACCACCTATATCAATATTGAGAATCCGCTTGCCGGTGTCGTGCGATGCGCGCGCCGCACCCGAACCGTAGGCGGCCAGCATGGCCTCCATATGATGACCCGCGGTCGCGCATACAAACTCGCCCCCCTGCTCGGCCAGAATTCCGGCAATGGCTTGTGCATTCTCCCGACGCAAGGCCTCGCCGGTCAATATCACCACGCCGGTATCAATGGCATCCGGATGCAGGCCCGCCGCCGCATAGGCGCGGTCGATGATGGCGCCGAGCTCTGCGTCGTCGATCAATTGTTCATTGCGATAAGGCGTAAGCGACACCGGCGACTGATAAAGCGTCTCGCGCGACACCACGTAATAACGACTGGACAAATCCTCGCCAAAACGGCGTAGATTCATTTTCGAAAAAATGACCTGGGTACCCGAGGAGCCGATATCCATGCCCACGCTGGTGAGGGTCACATGATCGGCAATCCAGATGGGGTTTTCCTCAAGCGGACCGTCGCCATCGAAGTTATCGTGATCGTGATCGGCATCCACGCCATCGTGAGTGTGAGCCAGGCCCTCGCCGTATTGGTGATCGGCGATGCTGTGAGCGCTCGGGGATTCGGGGACTTGCGGTTGCGCCATAGTGGTTATCAGATCGGTCTAAATAAGTTTCAAAGCGGTCTAGGTGAGTATCAAAGCGGTCTAGGTAGGTATCAAAGCGGCTCAGCGCGCTGTTGGCGTTAAGGAACGCAGTTCAAGCGCGCCGCGCCAGAAGCGGCGCCTGAAACCCGAGGCGATGCGACACCGCGCCGCAGACCTCGATCAGATCACGCGCATGGCCTAGCAGCACCTTTTTCGACATACGATGCGTCGGACCCGATAGACCGATGGCCGCTACAACCTCTCCTGAGAAATCCCGGACAGGCGCCGCAACGCCGCGCAAGCCCGGCTCCGATTCCTCTTCCTCGAACGCATAACCTCTATCAACAATTGCGATCAATTCCCGGCGCAGATCGGGGGCTAGTGTGATGGAAAGAGGCGTCAGTGGCGCCAAACCATTTTTTACAGTCAACTCAAAAAGTTGTGGGTCTGCATGGGCCAGCAATACCTTTCCCACCGCGGTGCAATGCAAGGGTGCGCGCGTGCCGACTTGATAACTCATTCGCAGCGCCCTTTGACTCTCAATGACATTGATATATAGCGCGGCGGTCTGCTCCAGCACCGCAAGCTGAACGGTTTCGCCGCTCCGCTCCGAGAGTGCTTTCAGATGATGGCGCGCCTCGGCGGTCACATCCATTTTCCGTCGTACCAACGCACCCAGTTCGAACAATGCCAGGCCCAATCGGTACTTGCCCTCGCGCTCGGCCTGCTCAAGCATGCCCTCCTCGACCAGCGACGATGCCAGCCGATGCACCGTACTCTTGGCGAGGCCGATACGGCGCGCAAGATCGCTGATACCGATCTCCGACTCCTGGTCGGAGAAAACTTTGAGCAGTCGCAAGGCATTGGTGACCGAGGACAGCCGGGTGCGATTGCCCACGGCGCGCACAACACGCGGCGCTATGGTACTCAAGGCGCCCATCCGGGATTGATCAAGGCGCCCATCCGGGCTTAGTCGAAACACGGGCCGTGATTCGCATGGCAACAACGAAACTGCCCAGAATCAGCGCAAAGATCGCCAGCGCGACAGTCGCGCCGGACGCTGCAACGATCTCGCCCACCGAGGGTGCGAAATAGCGCGCCAAACCCAAACCGGCAATGGAGAGTCCGAGCATACCGATCACCAGACTCATCACGCGCGAGGCAATCAGGGCGCGACGGTCGGCCCGGGCCAGCATGCGCGCGACCCACAGACCATTCAAGCCGTCGGCGGCCATCATGCCTGCCATAAATACCAAGCCTGACACCACCGAAAAAATCCATCCGTGCATTTGTTGCGCGGCAATAGAGAACAAAGCCGTCTGACTCCATGTGTCGAAAGACAAGGCAAACGCAGCGCCCACCGAAGCGATCACCATTGGATGATCGGTGTTTGCAAAGCGGCCAAGCAAGCGCGCGCGCAGGCCCACGCTAGTCACCACCTGGTCGCGCGGCGCGCGAAACACTGCGGCAATATTGCAGGCGCCAAGCACCGCGAGAAACAGGATCGATACCCAGGCGCCCAGATGCTCCAACCATAGCGGCGCCTCGAACGCGCCGGATAACGATGCGACCAATCCGGCAAGCAGGGTTACCACCACGCCATGACCCAGGGAAAATAAACACCCCGACCAGCGCGCGAGGCGCGGGCGCCGTCCAGCGTTGTAGCGCGTCAACCCATTGATGGTGGCCAGATGGTCTGGGTCCATGCCATGCTTCGCGCCCAGCGCGAACACCACCAGGATCAACATCCAAGCACCTTGAATCTCACCCATATTTTCCTTTGGGGGTCAGAGTCACTTTAATTAATGTGACTCTGACCCAAATTTTCGAATCATCGCTTCAACAACTCACCCCAGATTTTTTGCCACTTTTCGGCTTCATCCGCGGCGGCTTGCGAGTCGACCATGACAACTTTGGAAGGATCGCCTGCGCCGCGCACGCCACGACTGGAGGGAAAGCGCCCGACCGATTCGTAGAACTGCTGGCCTTCGGGGGAAAGCAGGTAGTCGGCGAACAACAACGCGGCGTTGGGGTTGGGGGCGTTTCGAGACACCGCCAGACCTTGCGGACGCACCACCACGGGTTCGAGGGCCACCCAGTCAATCGGCGCGCCGGTGCGTTTAGTGGATTCCGCGTTCGACGCGTACGCAGTCAGTCCGACCTGAATTTCGCCGGCCGCGATCAGTTGCGCAAGCAGAATGTGGCCCTTTCTCACATCCGGGCGCATGGCCACCAGCTTGCGAAAAAATCCCAAACCGCGCTCGCTGCCCCATTGCTTGACCACACTTGCCAGCCATTCCTGATCGGTGGCCTCAATTCCCAGCCGCCCTTTCCATTTGGGTTCGACGAAACCCTCATAAGTTGTGGGCAGTTCTTCGCGTTTAACTTTGTTGGTGTTGTAGGCGACGACGAAAAAATCCATGCGATCACTTACCCACAGGCGGTGCGATGGAATCGCCCAAGGCGGATATTTGGCGGTATGCGGCGTATAAAATTCGGCGGTGATCTGTTCCCTCGCCAGCACCTCGACTTCCGGGCCATTGGTTTCGATCACATCCACGACATGACGCCGCGCTCGCGCCTCGTTCAAGGTGCGCTGAATCACCTCTTCACTTAAAGCGCGCCACAATTGCACTTTTACGCCGGTTTTCTTCTCGAAGGCCTGGGTCAACGGAATCGACTCGGTTGTGGCAAGCGAGGTATAAAAGGTGAGCGTGCCCTCCTTGCGGGCGCGTTCGAGCAGGCGCTGGTCGCGGTCGGCGCCTTTGTACATATAGACTGCAGCGTTGCGCTCAGGGACAGTCTGCGCCAGGGCGGCACCGAGGCAAAACAGGGTGACCGCAATCCCCGCGACCACGGAAATAGCATTACGCGTGCGCTCGCATTTCATGGCCCCCGCTCCTTTGACTGAGTTTGGTCTTGAGCGGTCAGGCCGTCGATTGAAGCCTTTTAATGACCGCAGAGGAATTATAGGGTCTAACCGTTCGGGTTCGCAATAAAGAAACAGCGTTCCCCATAGGGGTACGCATTGCACACAGAAACCATCGCCACCAGGAAGGCCAAAATTATCCGACAGCCGTTATCGCCACCGGGCGGGAGTCAATCCGCTTTTGCTCCCGAGGCGCGCACCACCGGCGCCCAGCGTTTGTACTCAGCCGCAACGAAGTCGGTAAATTCTTTAGGCGTCAATGTTCCCGGTTCGATGCCTTCCGGGCGCAGTTTTTCGCGCACCTCGGGAGCCTGCAAGGCACGCCGCACTTCGGTGTTCAGGCGAGTGACGATATCCGCAGGCACGCCCGCAGGGCCCGACAGCGAAAACCAGGTCACAGCGACCAGATCGGGAAATCCAATTTCACGAAACGTCGGCACCTCTGCGTAATCGGCCAGACGCGCGGTGGAACTGATGCCCAGGGCGCGAACTTTGTTGGCGCGGATTTGTGCGCCAGCGGTGGTGAGCGTGCTGGATATCGCGGGCAAATGCCCCGCAGCAAGATCCGCCACCGCACCGGCCGCGCCTTTGTAAGGCACATGCGTCATGTCGATGCCGTTGATCTGCTTCAACAGTTCGCCAAACAGATGTCCATGCGTGCCTACCCCGGGTGAGCCGTAGCTGAAGACATTGGGCTTGGCCTTGGCCAGCGTAATAAACTCTTTCATCGATTTCGCCGGCACGCTCAAGGTAACGGCAAATACCAGGGGCGGGCCGCCAAACAAGGCGACGTGCGAAAAATCTTTCACTGGATCGAATGGCGACTTTGCGAGGAGCGCCGGAGCGACGGCATGCGTAGCGACGCCTGACACGACGTAGGTATATCCGTCCGGCGCGGACTTGGCGACTTGATCCGAGCCGATGACACCGCCCGCGCCGGGACGATTTTCGATCACGAAGGACTGCCCAAGATACTCACTGACTTTATTCGAGACCAGGCGACCCAAGGTGTCCGCCGAGCCACCGGGGCCGAACGGCACGATCACGCGCACCGGCTTTACAGGCCAGGATTGAGCCATGGCAAGCTGGCTCGATAAGGACGCAGCTGTCAGGCCGACCAGGGCCACCGGGGCGACCAGAGCAATTGCGTGCCAGTTGTTGATTGACGGCATTTTTTTAAGCTTTCGGATAGGCAGCAAGAACGGAAAACACAAGCGTAATCCAATCGGACGAGCAAACCAAGCTGGGACAAGTATCGCTGGGACAGGTATCGCTGGGACAGGTATCGTATCCCGAGGGCGGCCTTCTCGCAGCCGACCGCTTTAAAATCCCGCTAAACTGACTCAATCCAACACCCTTGCGGCCAAAAAACATGAGCATACGAGCGATCCAGAGAATCATCGAGGCCCTGCCCACCTCCGACGGCGCGGGCGTAAAACTGCGCCGCAGCCTGGGCAGTTCGCAACACGCGCGTCTCGACCCGTTTCTCATGTTGGATGAGTTTTCATCCGAAAATCCTGACGATTACATCGCCGGGTTCCCTTCGCACCCGCACC
>CAMDFL010000162.1 GCA_945897475.1 Bordetella parapertussis | reverse complement strand
ACCGTGAACGCAGTTTTACCTGATTTGCTCTGTCAGGAGCTAAAGGCGGCACTTGTTGATCCAGTTACGCTGCGAACCAATGAAATAACTGAATTGCGAACGCTTTATAGGTTCAACAGCAGTAGCCTGTTTCTTTCGTCACCTGACAGGAGCGAGTACCTTTACAACAAGGTGCAGCAGATGGAGCAGCGGCGCTTCAGTTCAGGGCTCAAGACTTTCATATTTGACGAAACGTTCCGACGCGGATTGCAAGTGCATATTTATGTAGATGAAGTACGCATATCGCATATGTCCTGCAACGAACTCAAACGGCAGAAATAGGTTCACAGCAAAGGTATCGCGGAAATTCATCCGCTACGTCAGGTACGCACCGAAGGTTTCGCTTCTGTATGCGCTAGAACGCGATGCCAGACTTGGAAAGCTAGGGCTATGGGCGGATACTGAGCCTATGCCGCCGGGGGGATGGCGACATAGATAGGGGCATTTATGCACGACGACTTAAAGCTGCGGGTTTACCTTTCAGCGGTAGTTATGGCTATGGTGTGCCTTTACGTTTTCCCGTTTTGGGTTGGTAGCGAGTTTAAGGCCGCCCAGGATGAGTTTCTAAAGAGTTGTATTGAAAAATATACCCATCTTGGATTTGATTTTTGCTGGCCCAAATCGCAGCAAGAAGCAGAGTTACCTTTTTGGAAATATCTGCTTCCATATCTCTTTGCATTTACGCTTTTATGGTTTAACTGGTTGCTTAAGTTAGATATCAGACTCACCGTAGCCTCGTATCCGAGGCTTGCGATGAATATCCTTTTGTGGCTTGGCATGCTTGTCGCTGGGGGTGGCATCTATTTGCCTATCGCATTTGTTTTGGGATCAGAGACGGCAAATCTATATAAGATATCCCTTCATAGTCTTTGGTCTCCGCCTTGGTTTGCTTTCGCTTGGCTAAGCGCGCCACTTTTGTTTCAGCAATTGTTGGGGCCGGTAGCAATAGCCCCAAGTATGAAAAAGGGGAAAATTCTGCTGTTATTACTTGCGGCTACCCCCGTTATTGCGTTTGCTGTGGCCGGGGTCCGTTCGGGGATGCGAGACTACTGGGGCTGATTGGCAGACGAAGGATGCGGCGAAGATCACTAAAAAATTAAAAATCCTGCACGGGTATTGTCCGAACCATTGCTGAAGGTTCAAGGCCCTATCCCCCCCTTAGCTCTCAAAGTCGTGGGACACTGGCGGGACATTGACAGGAAAAACTCGAGAGAAACTGAGGGCAACTGAAAACAGTAACTAACTGATTCAATTGTGCTTGATTGTTGCCGATGATTGTTGATTTACCCCCTCCCGCGACTCTTAATCCGTTGGTCGCCAGTTCGAATCTGGCACGGCCTACCAAAAACTCAAGGAGTTAGACAACATAAGCGCTGGCATCCGCGCCTAATACCTGGATGTGAAAAGGGCAACGTCAAAATTGCCGAATTGATCGAGAGCCTTAACGACTCGGACACGCGCGAAGATTCACGGCTTGTGTTCGAGGACACTGCGCGCGGCTGGGAGGCGAAGGCAGCTTGATTGCGCCTCGCAAGCCTGATCACCAGGAGAATTTGCTAGCGCACATGCCGGCATACGCGCTAGCGTCACGGCCAGCCGAATTGCTGGTGGATGGTGCGCCAAATTACTGTGGCCAAATCTGCATAACTTTTTCACGGTTTCAGGTTCGACTCGGCAAAGATAGAATGCTGATTGCCGTACGTTTTGAGGCGTAAATGTTTTTTTAATTTGATGTGTTGGTGATCAAAGGGGGGGTATGGATCTTTTATATGGCCGCTTCAGTGCGCTGTTCTACTCGGCCTGCGGCGCGCTGCTTGCCGCGGGCTTTGCATTCCATACGCCAGCGATATGGGGAGTGTTCGCGCTGTGTTTGGTGCTGACACTGATAGGCATACGTGACTATCGACAGACGCAGCATCCGGTGCTTGCCAACTACCCGTTGCTTGGTAATTTTCGCTATTTATTCGAAAGCATACGCCCCGAGATTCGGCAGTATTTTTTTGAGTCGGACAGTGATCAGCTTCCGTATTCGCGCGAGCAGCGCGCGATGGTCTACCAGCGCGCCAAGCAACATGTGGCGGTCAGGCCATTTGGTTCCGTGGTCAACATGTATCAAGAAGACCATGAGTGGTTGAATCACTCAATGCAACCCCTGCACCTCGATCATTCCGATTTCAGGACGCAGGTGGGAGAGGGCGAGCGCGCCTATTCGATGTCAGTGCTCAACATCTCCGGCACGTCGTTCGGTTCCTTGTCCCCACCAGCGATTCGGGCCTTGAACACCGGCGGCCGATTGGCCGGTTGCGCGCACAACACGGGCGAGGGTGGGCTTTCGCCTCACCATGTGGCAGGTGGCGGTGACGTTGTCTGGCAGGTTGCCAGCGGGTATTTTGGGTGTCGTACCAAGGAAGGGCGTTTTGATCCAGAGGCGTTCCGCATCAAATCGAGCACCGTCCAGGTGCGTATGATTGAGATCAAATTGAGTCAGGGCGCCAAGCCAGGCCACGGCGGCATCCTGATGGGGGCTAAGGTCACCCAGGAAATCGCCGACATTCGCGGCGTTGAGGTTGGTAAGGATTGCATCTCGCCCGCCAGTCACAGCGAGTTCTCCACGCCCAGAGGTCTGCTCGAGTTCGCACAACGCTTGCGAATGCTCTCGGGTGGCAAGCCCGTGGGAATAAAGCTGTGTATTGGACATCCCTGGGAGTTCATCGCGATCGTGCGCGCGATGGTTGAGACCGGGTTGTACCTTGACTTCGTCACAGTAGACGGCTCCGAAGGGGGGACCGGTGCCGCGCCGGCCGAGTTTACCGACCACGTCGGCTCGCCCTTGCATGACGCGCTGGTGTTCGTTGATAACGCGCTGACAGGATCGGGGCTGCGCAAGCGCGTGAAGATTGGCGCCTCAGGGAAGATTGTCAGCGCCTATGACGTAGTGCGGCAGTGCGCTCTGGGGGCCGACTGGTGCAACATGGCGCGTCCATTCATGTTTGCCTTGGGTTGCATACAAGCGCGCAATTGTTCCTCCGGACGCTGCCCCACGGGCATCGCCACGATGGACCCCAAACGCTATCGCGTGCTGGATGTGGATCTCAAGGCGCAGCGTGTCGCCAATTTCCATCAAAATACGCTGCATGCGGTGGCCGAGATGCTGGGTGCGACGGGGCTTGACCACACCAATAAGCTCACGCGTCGACATATTGTGCGCCGGCTTTCAGCGAGTGATATCAAACTGGCCGACCAGATTTATCCAAAAGTTTTTCCGAATGCCCTCATCGAAGGCAAGCCAGTGGACGACATCCGCTTGAGTACATACTGGCATCGCATGAGCGCCGATAGTTTTCAGCCTAGTGAGATCTTGCCAGGTGACACGTAAAGGCAGAACGTAATGGCTGAACCATCGCGGCCAGCAGGCCGCCATGGGCAAAAGCCGTTAATGACGGCGTTCACCCTTGCCCTCTGGCAGCTCGATCTTGACTTCCAGCACATCTAAGTCGTCCTGACGCTCAAGGTTGACCTTGATGTCATTGGGATTGATGTTGATGTACTTGGAAATAACAACAATCAGGTCACGCTGCAGCGCTGCCAAATAGTCGGGTTTGTGGTTAGCGCCTGAGCGCTCGTGCGCCAGGATGATTTGCAGGCGCTCTTTAGCGACATTGGCCGTTTTCTTTTTCTCACCGAGGAAGAACGCAAGGAAAGATGTCATGGAAAAGTGGCTCCGAAGAGGCGTTTGAGGAAGCTGGGTTTTTGCGCGTCGATGAAACGCAGCGGCTTGTCTTCGCCGAGGAAGCGGTCGATGACATCCTTGTAGGCTTCAGAGACGTCGGTGCCAGTCATGTGCACCGCGGGTATGCCTTGGTTGGAAGCTTGCAGCACGGTCTCAGACTCAGGGATGACGCCGATCAGCTTGATACGCAGGATGTCGGTGATGTCTTCGAGCGACAGCATTTGACCCTGGTCAACGCGGTTTGGGTTGTAACGCGTGATAAGCAGGTGCTCCTTGATAGGCTCGCTACCTTCTATCGCGCGCTTGGTTTTGCTCGAGAGCATGCCCAGAATGCGGTCTGAATCACGCACCGACGAGACTTCCGGATTGGTGACGATGAGGGCTTCGTCGGCAAAGTGCATGGCCATCAGAGCACCGGTTTCTATGCCGGCCGGGGAGTCGCAGATGATGTATTTGAAATCCATTGCCGACAGGTCATTAAGGATTTTTTCAACGCCATCTTTGGTCAGCGCGTCTTTGTCGCGTGTTTGCGAAGCGGCAAGCACATAGAGGTTCTCGCACTGCTTGTCTTTGATGAGTGCCTGGTTCAGATTGGCTTCGCCCTGAATGACGTTGATCAGGTCATACACCACGCGGCGTTCGCAGCCCATGATGAGGTCCAAGTTACGCAGGCCGATATCAAAATCGATAACGGCTGTTTTGTGGCCGCGCAAGGCCAGGCCGGCTGCAAAGCTGGCACTGGTGGTGGTTTTTCCCACGCCACCCTTGCCGGAGGTCACCACAATGATTTTGACCATTACTGAAAGTCCTTTGATTAAAAACGGTGGTTCTTAAGATCGGTAGAAGTGAAAAGCCAGAGAAAGCTTCAATTTCCCATCCCATCTATGACTAATTTATCGCCATCAGGGCCCGACACCAGTCGCACCTGGGCGGGCTTTCCTTGAATATTGCCGGGTAAGAGATTTTCGCTGGTACGATAAACGCCGGCTATGGAGATGAGTTCAGCTTCCAGGCTGAGGGCGAAGATGCGGGCGTCGGTATTGCCGCGGGCGCCGGCCATGGCTCTACCGCGTAACGCGGCGTAGACATGGATGTGGCCATCGGCAATGATCTCTGCTCCCGCGTTGACCATCGCCAGCATCACCACATCGCGGCCGCGGGCATAAATTTTCTGGCCCGAACGCAGAGGCTTGTCGATGACGAGTGCGCCCAAGGGTGCGTCGGGCGCTGGTACTTCGCCGGATGATGGCGGCGCCTCGACGACTGTTGTCGCTTTGGCTGACAGAGCGATCTGGGGCTCGGGTTCAGATGCAGGTGCAGGTGCAGGCGTTAATGGACTGCTGGCCGCTACTCGGTCCTCTGGCGCGGGCAATAGCCCGGCGGCCAATCCGCCGGCCATCTGCTCGGGGTTGCCGCCTTTGATCGCAATCGGCACCACGCTGTATTCGCGCAGCAGATTCAATAGAGCAGGGAAATCAATGGCGTCGACCTCGGCACCATTGAGAGCTGTAGCAGCATTCAGCTCAGTGAGGTCGATTACCAGCGGGTCTTGATCAAAGAAATCGGGAATGTCACCAAAGCGGGTCTTGAGCTCGCTCGCCAGGATGTCGAGCTTGGTCGACTTGAGCAGCAAGGCGACCAACGGCAGGTTGGCAATTTTGATCTCAAATGAGGCAGGCACTGTGGCAGCACCCGGTGAGGCAACAATCATGTGTGATGGCGGAGCGTTGCCCAGGGTAAGTAAAAAAAGAGATGGAACCAGCGGCTAAATGCGAAGACTTACCGGCGGACCTGAACCACGCGAGATTGTAACAGTGGATCAAGTATGTGGCTCTAATCTGCTACGGCCTGCCAATTATCTCCAAGCCTTTATTCCCAACACTATTACCAATTTTTGAATGCCAAATAGTTGCTACGTAGATAGAGCTTGAACGAGGGCCGGGACGACGTCCGTCTTGGAAAACTCGTTTCCCTTGAAAAGCAGTGGCTGCCCCGTGGCCTTGGCGAGGGCGTAGGAGAAGCAATCAGCGAAGTTAAGTCCCGCCGGATGGCGACACTTTATTCGACCAGTTACAAAAATAGGCTAAGCAACTCAATAGGGAGAAAATTTAACTATATGATTTTAATAATAAATAGTCTGGTATTCGAGATCGCGGCCAAAGGGCACTGCGCAATGGCGGCGTGATTAGCTCAAAGCCGTTTGCTTCGGCGCAGGTGTCAGAAACACAAAAATATTGGCGATGATGATGGTTGCGGCCATGAAGTAGAAGGCCATGATGAGGCCGTACTCGTCGGCGAGCAGGCCACCCACCCCTGGCGCTATGGCCGCGCCCAGGGATTGCACGCCGAACATCACGCCGATGGCGGTGCCACCCATGTTCTTGGGGGCGCTATCGAGCATCCAGGCTTGCAGCACGGCACGGACCGCGTAGAGGAAGAAGCCTAAGACCGCGATCAGCAGCACGAAGGCATGCGACTTGCCGGCGAAGGCCATGGCCAACAGGATCACGCCGGTCATTCCAAGACTCGTCATGACGATTTTGCGCGGGCCGATCTTGTCGGAGAGGTGGCCGGCAATCGGTGCGGCGGTGAAGCCGGCAATCTGCAGGGCGAACATCCACACACCCACGAGCCACGGCGAATAGCCCATTTCATAGGCGAGGTATACCGGCAGAAAGGTGAGTAAGGCCGACTGCGTCATGTTGCGGAACGCCGAACCGATCAACAGCATGTTGACGCCGCGATCGGTCACCAGGCGTTTTAAGCCTTGTACATAGACGGCGAAACTTTGCGTGTTCGAGTCGTCTTGGCCAAAGTCGCTCTTCGAGGCGGCTTTGGTGATTCGCAGCGTCCCCAGGAAGGCGAGGATGATCACCGCCATCACCACGCCGGGAACGACGTTGATAATCACGATTTCGCGCCAGGTGAGCGTCAACAAGAGCGCGCCGATCACCAGCGGCGCGAGTGCATCGCCCACGTTGGCACCCATGCCGTGTATCGAAAGCACCAGTCCCTTGCGCCCAGGATAACGGCTCGCGAGTGTGGGTATTGCCGCCGGGTGCCACAAATTGTTGCCTATGCCCACCAGCATCACGCAGATGAGCAGCATCGAGTAGTTATGGGTGAAGCCGATCAGAAAATAGGGCACGCCTATCCAGAACAGCGAGATCGCCAGCAGCAGCGCTTTTTTGCCCACGGTATCGACGATCATGCCGCCGGGAATGTTGGAGACCGCGCCCGCGATCGCCTGGCAGGTCATTACCAGACCGATCTGGGTGTAGGTGAGTCCAAGCTCCTTGCCGATCAAAGGCAGGAGTATGTAGAAGGTCGCCGGATACCAATGCGTCAGCGCATGGCCGATGGTCACAATCCAGACTTCTTTGAGGGACCTTGCCGGGGCGGCTTCGCCGGCGGTGGCGGCTGCTGTGTTCATATTGCTGCATTCATATTGCTGCATTCATATTGAATTCCCAGCTTGGAACCAGAATAATTTGGGATTGTAGGGGATATCCGGCGATTCAGTTTTCTTCAAGACAGATGGAGTGCGCATGACTCTGGAGTTGTTTGAGGCGCCTTGACCGCAGGCGCCGCGCGATTCGTCGCGGTGCAAAATGTCATCATCGTAGGCTATAACCTGGTGGATGCCTCAGGTGTACGCGCGGCGGGAGACATCAATATTGATATGAGATGGTGAGTGAAATGAGATTGGGATTGAAATGAGATTGTCGCAATACACGCGGATCCTGAATCTGGGAATTCGCATCACCTTGCTTTCGCTGCCGCTCGCCTTATTGGCCTGCGGCGTTCCCGGCATCGGCGATGCATGGCGCGCGGACGAGCCTGCCATTGTCTCTGTGCGTTTGATTGGGTTCAATGATTTTCATGGGAACCTCGAGCCACCGGGCATATCGATTAACGTGCCAGGCGCGGATGGCAAGCCGGTCGCGGTTCCCGCGGGAGGCGCCGCATTTCTTGCTTCCGCCATCGCCGAATTGAAGGCGGGCAATCCTAACCATGCGGTAATTTCAGCCGGGGACCTGATCGGCGCCTCGCCGCTGGCTTCGGCTTTGTTTCTCGACGAACCCACCATCGAGGCCATGAATCTCATGGGAATCGATTTCAATGCGGTGGGCAATCACGAGTTTGACAGCGGCCAGTCGGAGTTGATGCGAATGCAACAGGGCGGCTGCGCAAAGAATACGGCGCGTGAACCCTGCCAGCTCAGCAGGCGTTTTGCCGGCGCGAATTTCACATTTCTTGCGGCCAATACGCGCAAAGCGGATGGGCAGACTTTGTTTCCCGCCACAGCGATTAAAAGTTTTTCAAGCGGCTCGCATACAGTCAAGGTCGGATTCATCGGCATGACCCTGAAAGGAACGCCGGCCAGTGTTACGCCTACCGGCGTGGCGGGGCTCACTTTCACGGACGAAGCGCAAACGGCGAATGCGTTGATTCCTTCATTGCGAAAAGAGGGTGCCCAAGCCATTGTTGTCGTGGTGCATGAAGGCGGCTACCCCTCGGGCGGCATCAATGACAACGACTGCCGCGCCATGACCGGAGGCATCGTATCCATATTGGAGAATCTCGATCCTTCGGTGGACGTGGTGATATCGGGCCATACGCACCGCGCCTACGTTTGCGATTACGGCAAAACCAATCCCGCCAAACCGATCCTGCTCACCAGCGCCGGCCAGTATGGAACTCTGCTCACCGCCATCGACCTGAAGATCGATGCCCGCGCAGGCCGCGTCGTAGACAAGCGCGCGAACAATGTCATCGTGCGGAATGCGCCGGTTTCTTCGGGGGAACGAGGCGTATCGGCTGACGCGAACAAGGATGCGAGCAAGGATGCGCCGGGTCCCAGCCTTCCGGTTTTCACTGCTCATCCCGCAGTTGCAAGCCTGGTCGCAAAATATGCAGAGGCGGTAGCGCCCCTGGCCAATCGCACGGTGGGGCGTATCACCGGTTCCATCTCTCGTCGCTTAGCGCCCTCACGTGAACACGCACTCGGCAATCTGATCGCGGACTCCCAACTTGCGGCCACGCGCGCGCCTGAACGTGGCGCCGCACAGATCGCGTTCATGAACCCTGGCGGGGTGAGAGCCGACTTGAATTTCGCGGCCGGCGGCGCGGTGAGTTATGGCCAGGTATTCGGCGTGCTGCCGTTTGGCAATCATCTGGTGGTGAAGTCATTTACCGGCGCGCAAATCCGCAGGTTGCTGGAACAGCAATGGGCGAGCGGTGCAAACACCGTTGCCACGCCACGTGTATTGCTGCCTTCGAATGGTTTTCGCTATAGCTACGACCTGCGTCGAGCGGCGGGTGAGCGTGTGGGCAGCATCACCTTGAACGGCGCAACGCTGCTCGACGCGGTTCGCTATCGTGTCGTCACGAATGATTTTCTCGCTTCGGGAGGCGATAATTTCACGGTTTTCAATGAGGGCACTGATGCGGTGGGGGGCGAGCACTATGTCGACGTGCTGGTGGCCTACCTGGGGTCCCAAAGCCCCATATCCCCGCCG
>CAMDFL010000161.1 GCA_945897475.1 Bordetella parapertussis | reverse complement strand
GGGGGTGACCACGGTGGCGGCCTCGGGCAACTTCGCCACCACCACCAACGGTCTGGTGAGCACCACTGCGGGCAAGACCATTGATGTGGCGCTGACCACTGGGGCGCTGACGATCAACAACGACGTGACCACCGGCACCACGGGCAACGTGTACCTGCAAGGGCAGGCCGGAATCACCGAAGGCGGTGGTGCAAAAATTGTCAGTGGAGTCCTTGGCATGAGTGCCGGTGGAGCAATCGCCGTGAACACAGCCACCAACGACATAAATACTTTAGGCGCCATCACGTCGGCAGGTTCAATCACCTTCCAGGACACCGATGACCTGACCCTTTTCAATGTGGCGGCTTCGGGGAATTTCCCAGGGGTAACCGCAGGACTGGCAATCAGCGGTGCTGGAGATTTGAACATTACGACAGCGTCAACTCTCAATCTCAACGAGAACATTACCGCGGCCGGTACTATCACCCAGGCTGGCGGTGCAGTGATGGTTGGCGGAACCGCTGGTACGCGCACGGTCACGGCGACCAATGGTAATGTCACCTTTGCCAATTCGATTACCAGTAGTCAGCCGCTCACCATCAATGCCGGTGCAGGTGGTTCGAATGGCCTTATCACCATTTCCAACGGCATCAATTCGAACAGCAACGCGATCATCCTCAACGGCACGGACTGGAATTTCATCGGCTCGGCGGCGGGATCTATAAATGCCAATACCAGCAGCGTAACGATCGCGCACTCGACCAATGGGATCATTAATCTGGTCGCGAGCGGCACAGGTCTTGGAACCGATAATTTGGCCCGGATCAACACTGCTGCGAGCGGAACGCTATATGTCGGTGATGCCACCAAGGGCGATACGGTCAATGTCGGCGGCAATGTGGACTTCGCGGTCTCAACCCCCAATGCCGAAATACGCGCCGCTTCCTTGACCAATTCCGCCGGCAGAATCGGCACGCATAACACCGCCAATCATCTGCTGACGATCTCCACCACAACGGGTGCCAACACCAATATTCTCGGTAACACAGGCACAGCGAACGTTGCAGTACACAATTCCGGCGCCGGCAACATTACTTTGAACATGGACGCAGGCAATTTGAACCTGACTCGTAGCGGCCCAGCAGGCGCTGGTACGGGTACGGCGGTTGACACGGCCAATGGCACGATCGATTTGCGGACGCAGGCCGGTACGCTGACTGTGGCGGCCAGTGGCGGCGGGCTGTTGTCGACCGGCAATATTGATTTGCATTCACACGGGGCGCTCACCATCAACGACGCGGTCAATACGTCCTCAGGCAATCTCAAACTGGTGGCGGGTCGTGCTTCCGGAATGGGCGGCGCACTGAATGGGGTAAGCCTTGGTGAGGGCACATGGGGGGGCGGAACTCAGGTCGTCTCGCCGATGAATATCAACGGATCGTTGCGTTCGGGTTACACATCGATGAACGGCAATATCATGCTGTTCTCCTCCGGGCCGATCTTGCAAAGCAGCACTGCGGATGCGGGGATTCAAGCTTTCCACAGTAAGCCTTTGGAGGAAGGAAAGCTGACCGCCATTACGTTCAACAATGGCAAACAAGCTGCGCCGATAACCCTGGAGAATCAAAAAACATCCACCGCCGACGCAGGGTCTTTCGGCAATTGCGGCTCGGTCTCGGGCACCGGTAACTGCGTCGGACCGTTGATTATCGAGACGCGCATGCAAGCCGGGTTGGTGCCGCCTGCGTCGCCCTACTCTGAGAGCGACATCAAGTACATGAGTATTAACGGAACCAACATCTTTGGCGTGGGGACGGCGGCGGCCATTAGTTTCGTCGCCCCTTCGCAAACGATTAACAGTTCGAGTTTGAATGGCAAGGATGTATTTTTCCATGCCACTGCCGGCAACATCGATTTGAACGTGCAGATTTCCAGTGCCGACATCAACGCCGGTTTGAAGGGTGGTTCCTTGAATTTGATTGCGGCGGGCAATGTCAATTTGAACGCGCCTAAGGACTCGTCCAAGTCCGGCGTTTCCATCGGAAAAGTTATTTCGGTTTCCGCCGATGGCGTGGTGACCGCCGAGAAATTCGATCACGATTTTAAAATTGTGGCCACTGGCGACGTGGTCATTAAGGGTGGGGTGTATATGACCGGGGACCTCACTCTGCGCGCCAATGCGAGCATGGCTGAAGTCAATGCAAACACTCCCAATGCCACGCCTCAGAGTAGCGGCGGAACCGGCAAGGTGGTGCTCGAGACGCAACCGACCTCGTTCTACACCGGTGCCCTGGCAACCTCCTTCCCGCTGGAGGTAAAGGCAAAAAATATAACCATCGGTACCAAGGTGGGCGGTGTTGCGCAACCGGTTGCCGGTCTGGTGATGAGCGCGGCCGGTCCGAAGGCAATAACCACGCCCGGCGTGGCTCAACGCGCCGACGCGGTGATCGAGGCCACCGGCGCGCTGGAAATTTATACCACGGGCGACATCGAATTGACTGCCGGTAACGCGTCGGCGACGACTGTGGGTTCGGTTTTGAAAGCCACGGCGGTGACCGCGCTCATCGGTGAAACATTTATTCTCAAGGGAATGGGTATCGACGGCGCCAAGAACACCAGCAATCTGATTCTCAAGGCAGGAACGGCGTCCACCAATACTACCGGGGGCGGCGGCGCGATCGCATCGGCAGACGCCTTCATTGTCGCGATTTCGAAGAAAGAGATCGACATTGGCGGGACGCTGATGCTTCGGGGCGGCACCACACCGAAGACCGGTCAATCCAGCGCGGTCGCGAGTATCGATCCGAATGAGTTGATTATCCGCACTGGTGGGGACATTGTTTTGATTGCCGGGACTGGTACGAATAGTTCAGCAAACATTCTCAATTCTGGCGATATATCGCTGTTCATCGGCGGCGACGGGAGCGTATTAAAGGACATTACCTTCACGACGGCGAACGCAGGAAGCAGAACCGTGACTGTCCCAGGCGGATTGATACTTGTCGGCGGCGCCGGATCGGGGCTATTCGGGGCGAGGAACGTTCCGATCGGTTTTGGCGATGAGATCAAGGGGACTTTCAGCGGAGGCGGAAGATTTACAAGCATTGGGGATTCGGGGTTATCGTCGGCCTTCATCACAGCAAATGCGCCGCGCTCGTATGACGGTTTGCTCAGCTACATTATTTACGCGGCGAACGAGGAAACGCGAGCGGCGAGGACTCGCGCCGGGTTGGGCGCCTCGGACGATTCGAATTCGCCTTCCTGTAACTGATGGCGCGTATGCGCGCATCAGCGTGACGCTCGCATACAGTCTGAGCTTGCCGCCGCTGCAGATGGCACTCGCCCCTCCGCTGCCGCTGGAATTCTCTGCTTGTTTTGAACCTGTTACCATAACCAGCTCTAGGGGTAACAGGGGGAGTACATGTCCACGCAGGCTCATGTTTCGACGTTGTTGTTGCGCAACGTGCCGTTGTTCTCGGTGCTTCCCGAGGGGCAGCTCAGCCTTTTGACCGGTGTGGTATCGCGAAAAAGTTATCCGCGAAACTCAAAAATCATAACTGCGGGTGAGTTGACCGATTCGCTCTACGTCATCATTTCTGGTCGCTTGAAGGTGTTGATGTCCGATGACGAAGGCCGTGAAGTCATTCTCGCGATTCTCGACTCGAATGATTTTTTTGGAGAAATGGGGCTTCTGGACGACAGCCCGCGTTCCGCGTCGGTTATTGCGCTTGAAGCCTGCGAGCTGCTGATTTTGTCCAAGCGCGAGTTCAAAAAATGCCTATCGGAAAATTTCGAACTATCCCTGGCGGTCATGCGTGGTCTGGTCAAGCGCCTGCGCGAGGCAGACGAAAAAATAGGTAGCCTCGCCCTTATGGATGTTTATGGACGCGTGGCGCGTTTGCTTCTGGAGATGTCTGAAACTATCGATGGCCAGAAGGTGGTGATCAAGAAGCTGGCCAAGCAAGACATTGCCAAGATGATCGGTGCATCGCGCGAGATGGTGAGCCGGGTGATGAAGGATCTGCAGGTCGGCGGCTATATCGAGGTGCGCGGCAGATCAATTTTCTTAAGGGAGAACATACTTTCTGTGGGCTGATGGCGGCGATCACGGCAGGAAAAATTCGGGCTGGGCGCCGAAAAATTCACGAAATGGATGAATTCAAGGAATGAAAGCGTGACAATTTCCCTGGAAACCAGGGGAAATAGGGCTTAAATTGCCGTTATAGAAGGCCAGTCGAGAAGGAGTGACATCATGAAGGTGCTCAAGCGAATGACGCAGACGGTGCTTGCTGGCGGTGTGGCGTTATTGTCTGGCTTAGTCCTTGCCAACGGCACAATTTCCCAAATGTCGGGAACCTTGTCGGTCAGAAAAGGCGATGGCACGGTGCGCATCCTGTCGCAGAAATCCGAGATCCAGCCGGGTGATACCGTCAATACGCAACGGGACAGCTACGCGCAGATAAAATTTCCCGATGGCGGACAGATCACACTGAAACCCAATACCTCGGTGAAGCTGGATAGCTTCAATTTCTCGCTGGCAGAACCCAAGGCCGACAGCATGCTATTTGGTCTTCTAAAAGGTGGGATGCGCGCGGTTACCGGTTTGGTGGGCAAGCGCGGCGATCCCGACGCCTACAAGATGAACACCGCCACGGCAACTATCGGTATTCGAGGCACCACTTTTGGCGCGGATGACTGCTCAACCACCAAGTGTGACAATCTCCAGGATGCTGTCTATGTTTCGGTGGCGGATGGCGAGATTGTCGCGAGTAACGCCGCAGGAGCAGTCAGCTTTCTTGCGGGTCAATTTGGTTCAATTGAAAGTCGAGATCGATTGCCACGATTCCTGTCCACCGATCCTGGTCTGCAATTCACGCCGCCGGCATCGTTCATTCAAAGCATTACCGGAGGAACGGCCGTGAACTCTGGCAAGAGTATGGAGTGCGTAGTGCGCCGCTAGTTCGCAAGCGTTTCCAGAAGATCCCCGTCGCGTGCGGGGATTTTTTTGATCACTGCGGGCCAAGGTGTTCGAGCCTGGATATACGCCGCGCACGGACTGATAGAATCCACACAGCACCAGCCCGATTAAGGCGTATTCCGAAGCGCTATTAGGGAGTGCCTGCGGATAAAGGGAAAATTGAAAGAAAATCAAGCACCTTTGCCAGGAAAAATTGCAACCCTGTTGCGCGAATCGCGCTGGTTCTTGCTGATTGCGGGCGCTTTCTATCTCGCGCTGATTCTGTATACGTTTGATCGTGGCGATCCGAGCTGGTCGCATGCCACGACCGCCACTCAGATTCACAACGCCGGCGGTCGCATCGGCGCATGGCTCGCAGATGTATTGCTGTATCTGTTTGGCGTCTCCGCCTATTGGGGGGTCTTGCTCCTCGTTTATGCCGTGCGATGGGGATATCGCCGCCTGGATGGGGGTTCGATAGGTGATCGCCGGCCGTTTCTGATCGCCCTATGCGGATTCGCTGTTCTCATTGTGGCCTCAAGCGCGATTGAGGCGCTGCGCTTTCATTCCATCGGCGCAACCCTGCCTCTGGCGCCGGGTGGCATGGTCGGGTCCATATTGTCGCAATGGGTCACCGTGGGTTTGGGGTTTTCCGGGGCAAGCTTGCTGTTATTGACGCTGCTTGCAATTGGGGTGTCGCTGTTCACCGGTGTTTCCTGGTTGACTGCGAGCGAACTTGTCGGCGCGGGCTTGGAATGGGCGTATGCAAGCGCACGTGAGCGGTGGGGTGCGCGTCAGGACCGCAAAGCAGGCGAAGTCGCCGCGGAGAAGCGCGACGCAGTGGTCGAGGAAAAGCGCGAGCACCTGCTCGAAGTGCACGAGCCCATCCGGATTGCGCCCTCGGTTGTGGATATACCCAAATCGCCGCGAGTACAAAAGGAAAAGCAGGCCTTGTTGTTTCAGGACCTTCCCGACACGGCGCTGCCCCCATTGAAACTATTGGATGAAGCCAGCGCCGACATCGAGACTTTATCCGCCGAAACACTCGAATACACCTCGCGTCTGATTGAGAAAAAACTCTCGGATTTCGGCGTTCAGGTGAAGGTGCTTGCCGCTTATCCAGGTCCTGTGATCACGCGCTACGAAATCGAGCCGGCCACGGGGGTCAAAGGCAGCCAGATCACGAACCTTGCCAAGGATCTGGCTAGGGCACTGACGGTAATCAGCATTCGAGTGGTCGAAACCATTCCGGGAAAGTCGTGCATGGGCCTGGAGATTCCCAATCCGCATCGACAGATTGTGCGCTTGTCGGAAATCCTTTCCTCGAAGGCCTATCACGATATGACCTCGCCACTGACCCTGGTGTTGGGCAAGGACATCTCAGGCAATCCAGTGGTCGCGGATCTTGCGAAGATGCCGCACTTGCTGGTCGCAGGAACCACCGGCTCCGGAAAATCGGTGGCCATCAATGCGATGATTCTCTCGCTGCTCTACAAGGCTGAACCGCGCGACGTGCGCCTGATCATGGTCGATCCGAAAATGCTGGAATTATCCGTATACGCGGATATCCCACATTTACTCGCGCCAGTGGTCACCGATATGAAACAGGCCGGAAGCGCTTTGATGTGGTGCGTGGGTGAAATGGAGCGCCGCTATAAGCTGATGTCGTGGGTGGGCGTGCGTAATCTCTCGGGTTACAACCACAAGGTCGCCGACGCGGAGAAATCGGGAACGCTCCTGCACGACCCCAGCACCATCGATACCGGTGAGCTTGTACCGCTCACCAAGCTGCCACATATCGTGGTGTTGATCGACGAACTCGCCGATCTCATGATGGTCACTGGCAAAAAAGTCGAGGAGTTGATTGCACGCCTGGCGCAAAAGGCGCGTGCTGCGGGCATCCACTTGATTCTCGCCACGCAACGGCCCTCGGTGGATGTCATCACCGGATTGATCAAGGCGAACATTCCAACGCGCGTATCGTTCCAGGTGTCCTCCAAGGTGGATTCGCGCACCATCCTCGACCAGGGAGGCGCTGAGGCGCTATTGGGCATGGGCGACATGCTCTACCTGCCCCCGGGTACTGGCTTGCCGCAGCGGGTCCATGGCGCGTATGTCGCCGATGATGAAGTGCACGCGGTTGTGAATTACCTCAAAGCGCAGGGCGAACCGGATTACGTCGAAGGACTGCTGGATGCAGCGGACACAGGCAACGGGGGCGATCTGGTATTTGGCGGTGTCGAAGCGGGTGGTGGCGGCGAGGCCGATGCGCTCTACGATCAAGCCGTGCAAATAGTTTTGCAAACACGCCGCCCCTCTATATCGCTGGTGCAACGCCATCTGCGCATCGGATACAACCGAGCGGCAAGGCTCATTGAGCAAATGGAACAAGCTGGATTGGTTTCATCCATGCAATCCAATGGCAACCGTGAAATTCTGGTCCCTGCGCGTTCTGAGTAAAGCCGGACCTCAAGCCTATACCAAACCGTCACCTATCGTCCCCCGCAGCGGCTTCGCGCTCGCGCATCTTGGGGTATTTGCCGCGCATCTTGGAGCGTACCGCGAGCTTGTTCTCCTGCTGTACGTTCTTCACCCAAAGCATCTGCGTATTCCGCCGTGATCGTGGCCGTACCCAGTGTGGAAACGTTTGACGTTCCAGCCCAAAAACCGGACACATTACGTGCTACAGCACCAGGCAACTCATTTTCTCCTCAGAAAGTGATCGCGTATTAATACGTTAATTAACAGGCAATAACTCTCTTATAGATGGGAGTTAATTCCCTGATGACCAGGAGGCCAATACCTTTCGTTTTTCCGATGTATTTTTCGGATAAAACGTGAAATATCGAGTTAAATCAATCAATTTAGTGCATTTCATCACTACCGTCCGATTTCTCTAGGCGAATAATGTCGGCAGCGGTTCCTGCGTAGAAAACGCCCTTGCGTATCTAAGAAAAGGACCCTACTACACCATAGCTTGTTGGACGAACGGTGAAATTTGATCGAAAGATAATTGCTCTTGCCGTGTCCTCCTGCTTCGCAGGTGGGGTCCACGCGTTGCCTGTTGCGCCCACGGTGGCGGCAGGTTCGGTGAGCTTTTTGCAAAACGGCAGCAAGCTTACTGTCACCAACACACCCGGCTCGATCATCAATTGGCAAGGGTTCTCGATCGGTCAGGGCGAGGCCACCCGATTCATTCAACAGTCCGCCGCAAGCGCGGTTCTCAATCGTGTGACCGGCGGTGATCCTTCGAGCATCCTCGGGCAGTTGCAGTCCAATGGCCGCGTCTTCCTGATCAATCCCAACGGCATCACCTTTGGCGCGGGCGCGCAGATTGATGTCGCGGGTCTGGTTGCCTCGTCACTGCATTTGTCCGATGCCGATTTCACCAACGGTCGGTTCAAATTTATTGGTTCTGATTCAGCGGGTAAGGTCGTCAACCACGGGCAGATCAAGACCCCTGAAGGCGGCACGGTATGGTTGATCGCGCCCAAGGTGGAGAACAGCGGCCTAATCACCACGCCGACCGGTGAAATCATTCTTGCCGCAGGCAAGAGCGTGGAGATCACCGATCCCAGAAACTCCTCGGTGCGAGTTCATGTCGAAGCGCCGGCCGATGAAGCCTTGAACATTGGCCAGTTGATCGCGAAGTCTGGCACCGTTGGCATGTATGGGCGAATGGTTCGCAACTCCGGGCAGATCAGCGCGAATGCGGCGGTGGTTGTGGACGGTCGCGTCGTTTTCAAGCGCATGGGCGTTGCGCCGGATGCGACACAGACTGCGGGCACGATTGAGTTGAAGGCCAGTGAATCGCTTAGCGTTGAAGCGGGAGCGAAAATCAGCGCTGATGGGCCCCGAGCGGGCAAAGTGGTGTTGATGGCGCAAGACCAGATCACGCTCGCCGCCGACACGCAGATCTCCGCCAATGGCGTGGAAGGCGGCAACGTCGAGGCTGGTACCGCTGCTGGAACATTGCTGGCGGGCGGCTTAGTGGAGGCGCGTGGCAGTGATGGGCCTGGGGGGCGCATCACCCTCACTGGCCAGCGCGTGGGGATACTGCAGCGCTCGCGCGTCGATGCCTCGGGTGAGACTGGTGGTGGGGTGGTGCTGGTGGGTGGGGATTATCAAGGCAAGAATCCAGACGTACAAAACGCCCAACAAACATTCATCGGCCCTGATGCCGAAATTCGCGCGGATGCGCTATCATCGGGGGAAGGCGGCAAGGTAGTGGTATGGGCTAACGACACCACGCGTTATTACGGGATCATCAGCGCGCGCGGCGGTGCGAATTCCGGCGATGGTGGATTCGTTGAAGTCTCTGGCAAGGACACGCTGATTTATAAGGGCATTGTTGACACCCGTGCGCCACATGG
>CAMDFL010000160.1 GCA_945897475.1 Bordetella parapertussis | reverse complement strand
ACAATGCGTTGAAGTTATTTCCGCGACTCGCGGGCTAATTACAGTCACAGCGCCACTAGCGGTGTTGCCAGTTAAGCAACACCATCGGCTTGAAATGTCCGCCAGTCGATCTTCTCATCGAAGCAGTTACCGGGAAGTTCATAACTCATGACAAAAACATGCCTCTTGCGAGGCTGGCATGTTTTCGGGAATGATCAATAACGACTTTTCAAGCGACCTTGCGCGTCACCTTGTCCTCGACCAAGACTTCGGCCAGCAACCCGGCCGCAACCAGACAGTGCCTGATACGTCGGATTTCCTCCGCACCCAGTTTCACCAAAGGTGGTCGCACCGCCGCACAGTCGAGCTTGGCCAACAGCACCAGCGCTTCTTTCATGCGGTTGTGCATGTCGGTGCGCGGCTCGGCGTAGAACACCGTCGAGGTAGCGCGGATGCGGGTGTTCAGATCTTCGGCGGCGACCATGTTTTTTGCCTGCACCGCACGAAACAGTTGCACATGCAGATCAGCGATGACGCTGCCGCTGCCCGACAAGAGGCCGTCGCACCCCATGACCAAAGAACTGTAAAGCCAGGAGCTGTGGGTGGACAAAACGCTAACGGGTTTAGGCAGCGCATGCAGCGTGCGAATGTGCAGTTCGTGCTGCTCCGGGCTGGCGCAGCCGTCCTTGATCGCCACCACCGTGGGCACCGCCTCGATAATTTTCAGCAGGGTCTCCAGCCGATAACCCTGCCCGCCGGTGAGTGGGTACTGAAACGCGATGAGCGGCAGATCGGTGCCATCGGCGATACGGCGAAAATGCTCCACCGCCATGGCGGGTGTATTTCCATAGCGAAATATATTGGGCGGGAACACCAGCAGTGCGGACGCGCCGCCTTGTGTCGCCATGCGCGTGATGCGTTGGGCCTCCAGGCTTCCATCCGCGTACACGCCATTGACTATTGGCATTTTATCGCCGAGCGTGTCACTGGCAATTTCAAGTACCTGCCGTTGCTCTTCGAACGTACATGAAGCCACTTCCGAGGAATGGGCGTTCAAGGTGATGGCCGTAACACCCTCAACGTCCGCCACCTCAAGCAAGTGACGCTTGAATCCGGCCACGTCAATGGATAAGTCTTCCTTGAAAGGAAGCAGGACGGCGGGAATAACGCCTGCGGGACGGAATAGAGCGGCTGGCATAGTGTGGGTCTCCAGGGAACGGATTTTAAGATCGACAAAAGACATTCTAAGCCCGCCGGCTCGATACCATCCAGCAAATGTCGAGTCTTGTGGCGCCAAGGGCAGTTGCATTGGCAGCGGCATGAAGTATTCATGTAGCACAATATGCTACTATTGTTTGTCGATGTTTCTGTTGGAGATCGCCATGTTTTCGATGCCGGTTCGCAAACAAGGTGGCGCAGCCATCGTCACCATCCCCAGTTGGGCACTCAAATCGCTGAAGCTAAAAATCGGTGAACCCGTTTCGATGGAAGTTCGCGATGGTCAGTTGGTCATGACGCCCGCCGTGGCCACCCATCGCAAGCGCTATACCACGGACGAACTGCTTCGCGGGACCACAACCAAACGTGCCAAAGCCATGTTGGATGAAACCGCGTGGGCGCGTGACGGACGAGTGGCCGGGCGCGAGCTCGCATGAGCACCCGCCACGTACCCAAGCGCGGCGACGTCTACTGGATCAATCCCAACCCGGTAGCAGGACGCGAGATGAAGGACCTGCACCGCTTTGTCGTTATTACGCCGGAGCAGATAAATAGACTGGGCGTAGCGATGACCGTACCGGTATCGTCCAGCGCCGCTTTTGCCCGTACCACCGGCATCGCCGTTTCAATTAGTGGACATGACACCCTGGGATTCGCCGTATGTAACCAGGTGCGCAGTTTCGACATCGAAGCGCGAATTAAATCGGGTGGCGCGCGCTACGTGGAATCACTGGATTCAGCGACCGCCGAGGAGATTGTCAGCCGCGCATTGAGCTTCATCGACCCGGCCTGACAGGCTTATGCAACAATGAGCGCCCAGTTTCACCCCCGCATTCTCTATATCTGATATCGCTATTGAGCAAGGTAGCCCGACATGAACCAAGCTATAGATTTCGGACCGGCACTCGCGGAATTCTCGCACGAGATATCCAAACTGGACCTCATGCCCCTGTGGGAGCGCACCGCGCGGATGACGCCGGGATCACCTGCGGCGCCCGCGATTTGGAAATACGAGCAAGTGCGGCCACTGTTGATGCGCGCCACCGAACTGATCACCAAAAAACAGGCAGAGCGGCGTGTGCTAATGCTGGAAAACCCCAAACTACGCGGCACTACCTTCATCAGCAACTCCCTGTTCGCGGGACTGCAAATTATTCTTCCCGGTGAAATCGCGCCCTCGCACCGCCATTCGCCCAGCGCCTTGCGTTTCATCGTCGAGGGTGCGGGCGCCTACACCGCGGTTGAGGGCGAGCGCACCATGATGTATCCCGGCGATTTTGTGGTCACGCCCAACTGGACCTGGCACGACCATGGCAATCTGGGATCATCGCCTGTGGTGTGGATGGATGGCCTGGATACGCCGCTTGCAGCGATCTTCGGCGCGATGTTCCGCGAAGACCATCCCAGCGACACCCATCCCCTGACTCGCAAGGATGGCGACGCACTTGCGCGCTTCGGCAACAGCATGCTGCCGGTGAATTACCGAAGCAACTCGGCAGGCGGTTCAACACCGATGCTGATCTATCCATACGCACGAACGCGCGAGGCGCTGATGAAATTATCCAAAAGCGCAGACCCCGATCCGGTGCATGGATATAAGCTGCGTTATGCCCATCCCGGAACAGGTGGACACCCCTTCCCGACCATGGCGGTGTGCATGCAAATACTCCCGGCAGGTTTCTCTGGAAAAGCCGCGCGCAGCACCGAGAGCGCGGTCTACAACGTTGTCGAAGGTCGCGGTAGCGTCAGAATCGGCGAGACGAAATTCGAATTCGAACCGCACGACGTGTTTGTGGTGCCACCCTGGGAGCCGTGCCGCTTCGATTCCCCCGGAGAGAGCATCCTGTTTAGCTACAGCGACCGGGCT
Organism: Bordetella parapertussis; assembly: GCA_945897475.1. Lineage (GTDB taxonomy): Bacteria > Pseudomonadota > Gammaproteobacteria > Burkholderiales > SG8-39 > 2-02-FULL-62-17. Next base: position 6,393 of record CAMDFL010000160.1, on the reverse strand, counting down.
GCGCAGGAAGCCCTGGGGTTTTTGCGCGAGCAGCCAGAATAGTTCCCTCAGCCGGTGTAAGCGCAAGGACAGCCAGGTTTTTTTACGCTACAGCACACCGCCAGACACGCAAAGCGCACCGTGGCCCAGCCATCCGGCTGTGACACGGGTAGCAGCGCCAATTATTGGCCCACGGTTTTTCTGCCCTCGCGAATTTTTGCATCGAATCTCGCCTGCGCCTCGGCAGTGCCGGCGCGAGCAAGGGCACGGTTGGCCTCTTGTATCGGCGCGTTGCGGTCGTAGCTAGCCTGGCGCATTCGGTTAGTGCGATTGATGCGCGGGCGCACTTCTTCGGCGATCAACTCCAGGCTGCGTTGCGTGGCCTGCCAGTTGGCCCAGTCCTGAGCGAACACCAGGATGCCGCCAAAGCCGCCGGTGAATTCGAGCATGCGCTCGATCTCCCGAACCGCGTCGTCGGGCGTGCCGATGATGGCGCGCTGGTTCGCTATCATCCAGGCGACCGGATCGGGCAGGCCGCGCGGCGGCGGATTGGGCGCGGGCACGATGTCGTTCGCATAACAGATCCATTTTTCCAGGCCGTATTGCACGTCCGTCCAGGCCTGTTCGCGCGTCTCGGCCAGATGTATTTGAATCGCGAACTGCCAGCGCGAGCGATCCGGCGTGTGGCCGTATTCGGCGCAGGTGTCCTCATAAATCTTCCAATTGGACATATGGTGTTTCAGCGAATCGTCATCCACGCCGGAGAGCACCAGCATTCCCGCGCCATGTCTGCCGGCCGCAACAGCGCCCGAGGGCGAGCGAATCGACGCCAGCGCGATTTCCATGGTGGGCTGGGTATAGCAACCCACGGAGAGGCGCGCATCGACCAATTCAAACCAGTCGGTTTTATGGGTCACCGTTTCGCCGCGCAACAGGCGCACGATGCAATCCAGCGCCTCGTCCATGCGCGGGCGCATCTTCACCGGCTCCAGGCCGATCATGACCGCGTCCGAGGGAAGCGCTCCCGGCCCCGCGCCAAACATCACCCGACCGCGAGTCATGTGATCGAGCTGCGCCATGGTTTCGGCCACCACGAAGGGATGATGGTAGGGGAGAGATTTCACCCCCGTGCCCAGGCGAATATTCTTGGTGCGCTCGGCCGCGGCGGCAATGAATACTTCGGGCGCGGCAATGATCTCGAATCCGCCCGAGTGGTGCTCGCCTATCCACGCTTCATCGAACCCGAGTTGATCGAGGCGCACCATCAATTGCAGATCGCGCTCCATCGCATAGCTGGGGTCAAGATTGGTAGCATGGAAGGGCCCCATGAACATGCCAAATCGTACTCTGGGATTTCTAGGTAAATCGCTCATTCTGGACGTCCTTTTTTCTGATTTACCAAAAATCAATCAGCAAGAGCTTGCACCAGAGCGGCGTTATAACCCTCGGTGCCTTCATACATTACCCAGTGCCCGGCCCCGGCAATGCCGTGGTAGCGCGCCTCTGGAATGATCGAGAGAAACTGCGCGCGTTGACCATCCGGGTCATGGCCGATGACCTGGTCGTCCGCGCCAGAAATCGCGGTGAGGCGACCCTGAATTTTGAATTGCCCAATGTCAGCTCGCAAAGTGGGAAATCCGCTGAACGACACCCGAGGCAGGCGACGCCGCGCCGTATCGGTGTCATACAGGTGGATGGCGAGATCGTCGATATTCTTATCATGCCGCAGCATCATCACCTGCAAATTGTTTCTCACCGCACGCAGACGCTCGGCAGGGTCAACGATCCGCTTCAGGCTCAGCAAATTGGCCCGGCGTCGCATCGGTTGTGGTTCGAAAAAATTGGCGCCGGACAACACCAGGTGGCGAATGCGCCCGGGCATGCGGCAAGCGATTCGACCCGACAGCCCCGCTCCAAAAGAAAAACCAAGCAGATCGATAGTCCCGGCGCCCGATGTCAACTTATCGAAACCAGACATCACGATATCTGCGTAAGGGTTCGCCTCGTAGGGCTCGGGCGGCATATGCGACTCACCCATGCCAGGAAGGTCGGGCACCCATACCGAGCGATTCGATTCGAGGAATGGGATTTGCCGCAGCCAGTGCAACCACGAACCGGACCCGCCGTGCAACATAAGCACCGGCCTGCCCTCACCCCATTGGCGCCACACGATGTGGCCATCCCCGCAGGGCGTCTCGAAGCGCCGCGCGCGCGACTCGACATCCCGTATTTCCGCGAAATTACCAGCAACACTGATCCTGTCCTCAACTGCACTCACCATGCCTTTTCCTATTATTTGGCCACCACTGGCGGCTGTGCCGTAATCAACATGGCGTAACCATCTGGCGAGGCTCGAAACACAAATTCGGTGCCCACATTGCCGCAGGTGCCCGACCGGTTTTCAACGATCATGCTCTGGGCCCATCGGGCTTGCGCCTTTTCCGCCAACAGCTGCGCCAGAAAATCCGCTCCCCCGCCAGGCGGGTAAGGGACAATAATCTTTAAACCGCCTGCGATAATTAAGCCGCTTGCGCCAGCCCACGCCGCTCCGCCTCGATCTGTGCCAGCATCGGCAAGCTGATCACGAAAAACAGCCCCCCCGTCTCCGAGGACATCTCATCTATCTCACCGCCGTGTGGGACGTACATATAAGTGCCTTGGTCACGTGTCTTGCCGCCTAGCCAGTTTTTTCCGCCATAGTTGATACTGCCCTCAACCAAATAGCAGACCTCGGCATCTTCCCGAATTTGCGCAGGAATTCTGGCGCCAGGCAAAAGCCGCGTGAGACGCACACTGGAGCGGTATTCGCCGAAGCTGCCCAGATGTTTATGCTCGACGCCCGCATGATTGCGGTCGAGCACCCAGCGGGAATGCTGCGCTCGCATGATGACCGGCCTGTCATAACGCGCTTTGGGGAAAGCTATTTTCTTGCCGGTGATGGCCTCGAAACAGGCGGCATGCGAATCGAGATTGATTTTCGTGCCATCGGGCGCAATGCGGGTGTAGACGCCCTTGGCGAAACTGCCGCCTTCAGCGCTGAGCCGCTGGCGCGCCGCATCCAGTGCCGCATGGGTGAGATAGGGAATACCGCTTGGCCCCTGGAATTGCAGCAGCAGACCGACGCAGGGCTGGTCCTGCAGCTGCGGGCCGTAGGCCACTCCTTCACCAAAATAGCCGCACTCGCCCTCGTGCATTTCCAAATCGTCCTGCTGGCGAACACCTGACAAGGTGTAGCGAAACTGATCGAAGGTATGCCGATGGCGCGGCGTGCCATAGCCCTTGGAATAGGAAATCCAGGCGTAATCCATATCTACACCCGCGACGCCGGTGTCGAGCGGAAATGTCTTGGTGATGATCTGGCCCTCACGCCCGAGGTTCTGCTCCTCGGCGACGATATCGGCGGTACTGATGATGCTGGCTTTGCGTGGCATGTTCTCTCCTCTGGCCTGAAGGGCGGAAAATCGATGGCGTCAAATTGATCAGTGCGAATCGTAGCACTTGGAATAAGATTCCACTTATCAGGGGGACATCATGCCAAACAAATTCAAATACGATTTCAACTTAGCTTTTATTTCCGGCATTGCAGCGATTGCCGGCTGTGTTGCGATTCCGCTTTGCGCCAGCGCGCAAACCTACCCCAACAAGCCGATTACTTTGATCGTGCCGACTGCGCCGGGTGGGCCGGTGGACGTCACCTCGCGAGTGGTCGCCACGGAGATGTCGACCATTCTCAAACAGCGCATCGTCGTCGACAATCGCCCCGGCGCCGCCCAGAAGATCGGCATACAGGGGCTGCTGCGCGCCCCAAATGATGGCTATACATTTGCCGCGGCCTCGGGGGCCGCGCTGACCATTAATCCTCTGGTCGATAGCGCGATCGGCTACGACCCGCTGAAGGACTTTGCGCTGCTCACCTATGCCATCGAAATTCCCACTGTGCTGGTTGTCAATCCGTCCTTACCCGCACGCTCGTTGGGCGAACTGCTTGCCCACACCAAGGCCAATCCAGGCAAGCTTGCCTATGGCAGCGGCGGCTCTGGCACCAGTCTGCATTTCGGGACCGAAGCACTATTGAGCTTACTTGGCATTAGCGCGCTGCATGTGCCGTACAAGTCGAGCGCGCCTGCACTCCAGGGCCTGCTCGGCGGGGAAATCCATCTCTTGATGCCTGATGTCGGCACCGCAAAAGCCCACGTCCTTGCCGGAAAATTACACGCGCTGGCAAGCAGCGGAACAAAACGCTCCGAGGAATTTCCCCAAGTGCCCATCTACAGTGAATCGGGTATCCCAGCGCTCAAAGGCTATGAGGGGTACAAGCAATGGGTGGGTTTTATCGCGGCGGCGGGTATTCCGCAGGATGCCGCTGCGACGCTCCAAGGCGCTTTGCTCCAGGCCCTGCGTGTTCCCAAAGTCAGGGAGTCGTTATCGAGCTTGGGATTCCCGGTTGTCGCCTCAACGCCCCAGCAATTCTCAACATGGTTGCGTTCGGAACTGGAATCCAACAAAAAGATGATGGATAGCGGCGCGGTCAAGCTTCAATGAGCATCATCCGGGCACGGCCCGCGGGAACTTGACTGAATAACAGTCAGGACTCTTTGAATGCAACCAGCTCCTCCCGAACTGCCTCTATCATTTTGGGTCCCATCCGGCGCAGCGTCTCATTGACGATAGGGCGGCGGATTTTATCGGGGGCGTACCAGAGATTATGTGTTAGCTGCACTGGGACTGGGCTTGCGCCAGTAGACCAGCCCCTGCCTTCAACCAGAAAAGCATTGAAGGTTCCGGCCGGCACCGTAACCAGCTCGCGTTTGACCATGCGAAACTCCAACTCAACGACGCCGCGTTGGCCCTGGGTGTTTGTTACATAAAAACGCGACGACCATCGCCTGCCGATCGCGTATTCCAAAGGCGTGATCTGACTATCCGTGAATCGTCTGCCGTCGCGCGCGCGCACCCTATCACCTAGCAAATTTGTCACAAAACCGCCGGCGTAAATCACCTCCGTGTCGGAAATATCAATGATCGTATTGATATAAGTTGCCTGCACGACTTTGCTGAATAGATCGAGCGAACGGTAGCTATAGCTGTCACCGACCTTGTAGCGGGTGTTTTGCGTAGCGCTGCCCCTGCTATAGGGGTTCTTCTCATCGGAGACGATCTGGATTTTCTTCTCACCCAGTCGGGCAAGTACCAGATCGAGCCGCAGTTGCGCCAATTCGGAGAAGCGTCCGCTCGGATAGCGCAGCAGGTAGGCCTCCAGCGGCTCAGGCGTTTTTGATGCCTTGATCTTCTCCCAGATCACCAGCTCCTCCTCGAACAGGCGGGTTATTTGTTCATCGGTGGGCTTCTGGATTTGCGCCACAACTTGCTTGCGTTGCAGATCGGCCTCCTGCGCGGCGCGCTGCTTGTCGCGCAGCACCTGCTCATCCTCGCGTTTGCGCGCGGCCGCTTCCTCGGCAAGCTGGATCTCGCGCTGCGCCTGCGCCTCGCGGCGGCGGCGCTCGGCCTCCTGCGCCACGCGGCGTTTTTCCTGTAGCGCGAGTTCCTCCTTGTATTTGCGCGCCGCCTCTTCGTCGGCAATCCGCGCCTCGCGCAACGCCTGCTCCTCGCGCCGCTTACGTTCCGTGGCTTCGGCCACGCGCTGCGCCTCTTTCAACGCGAACTCGTTCTTTCTCCGGCGTTCAACCTCCTCCTCGATGCGCCGCTTCTCAATGAGCGCCAGTTCCTGCGCTCGCTTGCGCTCGGCTTCCTCGGCCGCAAGCCTGGCCTCGCGCGCCGCCTCCTCCTGTTTGCGCTTGAGCTCGGCCTCCGCCGCGATGCGCCGCTTCTCGCGCAAGGCATCCTCCTCTTTGCGTTCACGATCAGCTTCTAGCCCTGCCTGCGTGGCCAGCGCTCTTGGCGGGACGAAATAGAAATCCTCCTCAAGAGAGGTGCTCTCCCAGGGAATCTGCTGTCCCATGCTCGTGCGCCGCACGTGCAGCCGGACGCGTTTGAACACATCCTCTATCTTGGCATCGGGGACCTTCAATTCGCGCAGCAGGTTCTCGGTATATAGGCCATTGACCCCATCGCCGTCGCTGGCGTAATTGCCCGGCGAGGTGGCGTAGGCCAGTAACGTCGAATTGGGCGCGTCCATCTGCGAGAGGCCCTTTTCATTGACGCGAAAGTCGCGCCCGAAAGGGTTGTCGCGGCAAGCGTCCAGGATGATGATGTTCATCGGATTGGAGGCGTCTCTCACGCCGCGGATCAGAATTTCCAGATCGATGCATTGCTTGGGGATATCCTCGATGCCATCGATCACCGCGTCCACCGGCAAGAGGTAATTTCGCCACGCAAGCTGCGCGCCGTGCCCGGCAAAGTAAAACAAGCCCACGCATTGGCGCTTGGCCAGCATGCTGGTGTAGGCGCGCACTG
>CAMDFL010000159.1 GCA_945897475.1 Bordetella parapertussis | reverse complement strand
GCGGCTTCAGCCCCCGCGCGCTTGTTATCGTCTCGGGTCTGCTCCTCTGTTCTGGTTGCTATGCGCGTGGCCAGGTTTCTACGGACGTAGTAATCGGCGACGATCAGCGCATCCTTTTCGGGGATCAGATCGGTGATCCGCATGCCCTCGCGATAGGCGTAGCGCAGCGGCATTGCCACATTGCCGCGCAGGGTGACGGCATTGTCGAATTTGGGCAAGATGGGAAGTATCGTTATCAAGTCGCCATCTTTAGCGGCACGGGAAAGGCCAGCCTTGTCGAGGGAAAACTCATCGACGCGCCGGACCCTGCGGTCCTCGATGCGCTCGAGCATTACCTTCTGCCCGGCCGCGGTGGCGGTCAACCCGCCCGCCAGCTCGATGACTTCAGCCCGTGACGCTTTGTCCTTCAATTCAAAGATCCCAGGAACTTTGACGCTGCCGGAAACCGCCACCAGTTCCCCTTCAGGCGGGATGAAGATGACATCCCCTGGTAGCAGGCGCACATCCTTGGATTTATCGCCTCTGGCGAGGAAGTCATAGACGTCGAACTCGCTGACCGTTGTGCTGCCGCGCTTAAGTTGAATGCGGCGCATGGAGCCGGTGCCTGAGGGACCACCTGAGGCGAACAGTGCGCTTACCAGTGTGGATAAAGAACTGACGGTATAGCTCCCAGGCCGGCGCGCCTGTCCGACAATAAATACCTGGATGGAGCGCAATTGCCCGAGGCTCACGCTGAGGTCGAAGTTACGGAAATTGCGGGCGATGGCGTTGCGCACGACGCCTTGCAGGTCTTGGATCTTGATGCCGGCCACGTTGATGGTGCCGACTTTCGGGATATTAATACTGCCATTGCGGTCCACCTCGACACGGTGCTCGCCGTCAATCTGCCCCCAAACGCTGATGAGTATTTCGTCGCCCGGCCCGATGGCGTAGTCCATGGTCACAGGGATGTTATCGACCGGAGCAAATGTCGAAGGTGCACGAGTAAAGAGGTTGAACCCGTAGCGTGGCAGCAGGCGCCCGGTAGATTGCTCAACGAAGATCTGGAATTCGCTGGGATCCTCTTCCGGTGGTTCGGCATTATCTGTCGGCCCCATCGGGCGATCTGCCTGGCCCGTTGCGCGTTGACTCTGGCCTGTTTGGCGTTGAGTCTGGCCCGTTGAGCGTTGAATCTGCCCCGTTGGGCGATCTGCCTGGTCCGTCGGGCGTTGAGTCTGGCGGCTCTGACTAGAAGGGCTTACGCCAAAGGAGCCATCCCTCTGTTGCGAATCTCGCGTGCCGTTGGCGGAGTTCGAGGACGCAGGGCCCTGGCTGAACTGCGCCTGGGTGGCCAAGGGCAGCAGGCTCAATAAAACCAATAGAAAACGCTGGGTCAAAGACATGCTGTGGGTTATCCGGGAAGGTACGGTTTACTAGCGGACAGGATCATAGCTTTTTTTGGGGTGCGGCGCATAGCGTGACTGGCTGCCTGGTAAGGCGCAAGGTAGCCAAATCCGGGGGCATTCAACTCCCAAGCGCTGGCTTTAGCAACCCAGCGTAGCCAACCACCTCGTGGTGCTCAAATTCTTTGCTTTGTTGAATTGCCTCTATTTGAGTATGGGGGAATGCTTTAAGAAGCAAGTCGGTATCGCTGGAAGCGACTCCTTGACTTGTCAGGAATGGTTGGTTCGATCAGGCCTGCGGCCTGCAGGGCACGAATGACCTTGTTAAGTTGGCCCGATACTTCCTTTTGCTCCAGCGCGACAGAGATTTCACGCTTGCCCATAGGCGCCGAAGCCAGCAACCGCAGGACTCGGGCTTCAAGCGACAAGGATGAATCTGGTTGTGAGTCTGGTTGTGAGTCTGGCTGTGAGTCTGGCTGTGACTCTGGCTGTGACTCTGGCTGCATCCTTGCCTGCTTTGCGCCTTCGGTGTAGCGACCCAGTCCGTGCTGCTTGTCAGGGGTGGCCCAATGGCCTACACTTGCCGCATGAAGTTCGATTGGGACGAGGCCAAGAGTGATGCCTGTTTTCGCGAGCGCGGTTTCGACTTCGCCTATGCTGTTCGCGCCTTTTTCGACCTTGATCGTCAGGTTCGAAAAGACTCTCGTTACAACTATGGCGAGGAGCGCTATCAATTAACCGGCAATATCGAGGGACGCCTTTTTGTGGTGGTCTATACCCCTCGACACAATGCAATACGTATCATTTCGGCCCGCAAAGCCAATCAACGTGAGGTGACGCAATATGAAAACCGTTCGAATGACGATTGATCCGACGGATGCCGCTTCTTTGGCGGGCGGTCGTATCGATAGTGCCCGCATAGACGGCACAACTGAAAAGGATATTGCCCGCCATAAGAGGGCCGACGACGCGGGGGCGATGCAGGATGCCGCGAAGTTTGCGCGGCGTGTACGCAGGCGCCTCGGGTTCAGCCAGTCTGAATTCGCTGAACGTATTGAAGTGTCTCTGGACACCATACGCAACTGGGAGCAGGGAAAAAGGTGCCCGACTGGTGCGGCGAAGGCGCTTTTAAAGGTATTGGACAAGGCCCCTGAGGCAGCGCTGGCGGCGCTTCACTGAAATCATGTTTCCGGCACGATTGCCAAAAACCTTTTGGCGCTGTTTGCCGATGGCCCAAGAAATGCGCTGGCGAACCGTGAGATCGCAAGACACGTGAGGCCATAGGACAAGTCTTTGACATAGTGCAATAGTTGCACTATCCTCGGTTCATGCCGGTCCTAAGCAAATTGGCGGCATCGCGCGTTGTGATGTATGCCGGTGACCACCTCCCGCCTCACGTCCACGTCCTTTTGCGAGATGGACGCGAGTGCACCGTGGAGTTGGATGGCCTGGCAATCGCCGGGCGCGTTGCGGCTCGGGAGATCCGGGAAGCGTTGCAGTGGATCGAATCACACCGTGCCTGGTTGCACGGCGAATGGCGGAGATACAACCCATGAGCGAGTTTTTTCACCCAAAACTGGAAGCCGTTGAGGCCCTGCAGCCTTACCGTCTGCGCACGACCTGGAGTACGGGGGAAGTGCTGGAGGTGGATGTGGGGCCGGTACTGCGCGAGATTGAACCGTTGTTCAAATTGCTCGAGCCGGCGGTTTTCGCCAAAGTTCACTTGTCAGAGTGGGGCAATGGAATTGAATGGTTCGATGCGGAACTGGGCGCCGACAACGTCTATGCCTTGGCCAAGGAGCAAGCCGGTGAGGTCAGCCATGAGATGTTCGGTACCTGGATGCACCGCAACGGCCTGTCGCTCAACACGGCAGCCGAGGCGCTGGGTATCAGCCGGCGGATGGTGAGCTACTACCGCACGGCACACAAAACTATTCCTCGCGCAATCTGGCTGGCCTGTCTGGGCTGGGAGGCGACCAGACCGCAGCCCAAGACCCTGCCGCGCGGTTTGCCGACGGCACGGGAATATGCGCTGGCGCATGCGTGAGGCGGCAAGACACGTAAGGCCATCATGGGCGAAACCTTGGCTTTCTGACGCTTCCGCCAAAACATAGCAGGTTCCATTTTGGTCCATAGCGGACTAATATAGCCCCTTCAATGGAGGTTCCCATGGCCATCAACGTCAAACTGCCCGAAGCCCTTGTGGAGAGCGCCAAGCGCTACGGCAACATTGAGCATCGCTCGGTGCCCAAGCAAATCGAATACTGGTCACAGATCGGCAAGATTGCCGCCGAAAACCCCGATCTGCCATTCAGCGTGATTCGCGACATCCTGATTGCCGATCAGGAAGAACCCGTGGGTGAGTACCAGTTCGGCTGATGCGCATTCTCGTTACCCCCACCTTTGCGCGCAGAGTCAAGAAACTGCACCACGAGCAAAAGGCTGTGCTTGATGAGGCTGTGCGCGTCATCGCCAGCCGGCCGGAAACCGGTGAAACCAAAGTCGGGGACCTTGCGGGCGTCCATGTCTACAAATTCCGTATGGGCGATTTATTGTGCCTTCTGGCCTACCGGGTTCTGGACGAAAACACCCTCAAACTGCTGATGGTCGGGCCGCACGAAAACTTCTACCGCGATCTCAAGGGGCTCGAGGGCTGAGAGTCGTTCCGGTGGCGCCTCTCTCAACAGAGTGCAACAGCGACTGAATGCTGCGCACGCAAGGGCAGCCTACAGTGATGCGCAGCGCCGTGGCGGCCTTCGGCTTTGTGTATATCCATCCGCTGGCCGATGGAAACGGGCGTGTCCATCGCTTTCTCATCAACGATATTTTGCGACGCGACGGCACTGTGCAAGACCCAATGGTGCTGCCTGTTTCATCTTTAATTGCGAGCAACCAGGCTGAGCGGCGATCAAAGACATCGTCGAAATGCCCGACATGCAGATTGACAAAGTGATTCGCTCTGCCGGGGCCAACCAGGGAAAACTCTCCAATATGCTGGCCAGTGAAATGCCGATGCTTTTGAAATCGGGAGTCTGGAATGCGATCCTGCAGGCGATTGAAGGCGCTTTTCGGGAGGATTCTGGTGGGGACGTGACGAAGAACAAGAACACGCCCGGAAATTCAGGGTAACGCTGGCGACCAACAACGAGGCGGATTTTTCGAACTACGCTGGCCTGGTGGTGGAGAACTCGGTCAAAGATCACTGACGTGACAGACAAAACGCGCCAAACACTGACGCTACGGCGGCCGGCTATTTAGATTTACTGTGACGCGACAAGCAGGACTGATTCGGTCACGAGAGGTCAATGCCTTTGATGGAATCGAGAAAGGCCTTCTGCCCCGCCGTCGCGCCATGGGCAGGCATGACGACGACATCGATCTTTTCTTCGCAGCGGCTGAAAAAGCGCGTTGCGACCCGTTTTGACAACTCATAGGCTGGTTCGTCGCTGAGGATCAGCAAGTCGACATCCCCGCCACGCCTGTCGGGTTCGACCCGCGACCCGAACAGGGCCATGCGCGCGGGCGTCAGGCCCTCGAGCGCATAGGCCAGGGCGTCGATCTCCTGCTGATCCAGGCGAACGCGGCCGTCTTTCGATAGCCGGCTCAGTGTTTGATGGATTTGATTCATTCGACCAGCAAATCGATATCGCCGCCGCGCACTTCGTCGTTGATTCGCGAGCCGAAAACACGCACCGTTGAATTTACGCCGAAAATCTGCGAAACGACTTCCTTGATCACCTGGCGGGATTTCGAAAAGTCACTGGTGGCGCAAGCGGCCTTGCGTTTCATCGTCATTATCAGCACGCGCGCCTTTCATTACAACTCGCCTGGCTTCGTAAAATCGTCGATAAATATTGCCCGTAATCGGCGTATTGAGGCATTATCTGGCGATTAATTCCATTATGTGGACATTGGTAGAATAAACCGACACAATATAATCAGACGTATAATCACACGTATAATCACCAAATCACCACCGCGAGGTGCATCCATGGTCAACCCGACATATAAATCATTGCAAAGTCAGATCTCCCAGCTGCAGAAAAAGGCGCAAAAAATACTGGCTGCAGAATCGAAGAATAAAAATGCAGCTATTGCCCGTGTTTTGAAATTAATGAAAAAGCACGGGGTTGATGTCGCCGACATCACGGATCGCAAAACGGCGGCATCGGCCGGGAAAGCCCCAGCCAAACCCAAGAGTACTGGCGCGGCGCGGCGCCAGCCGGTGGCCGCCAAATACCGCGATGCGGCAACGGGCAATACCTGGTCAGGCCGCGGCAAAACGCCGCGCTGGCTGGCAGAGCGGGAGGCCGAAGGCCAGAAGCGCGAGGAATTCAAGATTTAGTGAATTTATCTGGCGACCGATTTTTGTTGGCTCGTCTTAAAATGTATCACTGAAATCCAATTATCCAAAGTCGTCGCACTGGCGAAAGCCAGTGTCCACGTTAATCTATGGATTCCGGCTTTCGCCGGAATGACGGTATTTTTAGGCTGTCATTATGTCAAATAAAATAATCCCGATTATTCTTTGCGGCGGGGCGGGCACACGCCTGTGGCCGATGTCGCGCAAACTGCTGCCCAAACAGTTTCTGCCGCTGATTACCGAGCGCTCGATGCTGCAGGAAACGGCGCTTCGCGCGGCGGCGCTGCCGGGCGCCGGCCGGCCGATGATTGTTTGCAGCGAGGAGCACCGCTTTCTTGCGGCCGAACAAATGCGCGAAATCGATATCGCACCGGTTCAGATCATGCTCGAGCCGGTGGCCAGAAATACGGCGCCGGCCTTGGCGGTAGCTGCGTTGAGCATCGCGGCGACCAATCCGGGCGCCGTAATGCTGGTGTTGCCGGCCGACCACCTGATCTCGGATGTCGCCGCATTCGGCGATGCGGTGTCGAAGGGAGCTTCGGTCGCGCTGGCCGGTTCGCTGGTAACTTTTGGCATCGTGCCGCAAGGCCCGGAGACCGGTTACGGCTAAATCGAGCGCGGCGACGAAACGCTTGGCCAGGGTTTGCACCGCGTGGCCCGCTTTGTGGAAAAACCCGATGCGGCGCGCGCCAGTCAATTCGTGGAATCGGGCCGTTATTTCTGGAATAGCGGCATGTTTTTAATGACCGCGGAACGCTATCTGGCGGAGCTCGCCAAATACCGGCCGGATATTCTTGAAGCGGCCAAGGAGGCGTGGGAAGCGTGCAAACTGGATGTGGATTTCTGCCGTCTGGAGGCCAAAGCTTTTTCTGCCTGCCCCGCCGATTCGATCGATTACGCCGTCACGGAGCGCACCGACAACGCCGCGGTGTTACCCGCCGACATCGGCTGGAGTGATGTCGGCTCGTGGACCATGTTGTGGGAGACGGCGGATAAAGATGCGCACGGCAACGTCATTCGCGGTGACGTGGATCTTCACGACACGCGCAACAGCTATGTGCGCGCCGAGAGCCGGCTGGTGTCGGTGAGCGGTGTGGACGACGTGGTGGTGGTGGAGACCAGCGATGCGGTGCTGATTACCCACCGCGACAAGGCGCAAGGCGTCAAGGATGTGGTGTCGCGGCTGAATAGTGACAATCGCACCGAGCACCTGAGCCACCGGCGCGTCTATCGCCCCTGGGGCTATTACGAGAGCATCGATGCGGGGGCGCGCTTTCAGGTCAAGCGCCTGATGATCAAGCCCGGCGAAATACTGTCTTTGCAGCTGCACCATCGCCGCGCCGAGCACTGGGTGGTGGTATCGGGCAAGGCGCGCGTGACGCGTGATGAAGACACGCTCAATCTGGTGGCCAACCAATCCACCTACATTCCTTTGGGCACAAAGCATCGGTTGGAAAACTCCGGCACGGAGCCGCTGTTTGTGATCGAGGTGCAGTCGGGGGATTATCTGGGCGAAGATGACATCGTGCGGTTTGAGGATCGCTATTCGCGCAACTGACCAGGCTTAAATGTCGACCCCCATGTTCAAAGACAAAGTCCTGCTTATCACCGGCGGCACCGGCTCTTTCGGTAATGCTGTGCTGCGCCGGTTTATCGATTCTGACATCGGCGAAATCCGTGTTCTGAGCCGTGATGAAAAGAAGCAGGACGACATGCGCCGGCGGTACAACAGCCGCAAGTTGAAGTTTTACATCGGCGATGTGCGCGATTTACCACTCGGTATTGAATGCGGTGCGGGAGGTGGATTATATTTTCCATGCTGCGGCGCTAAAGCAAGTGCCTTACTGCGAATTTCATCCGATGGAGGCCTTGAAAACCAATGTGCTGGGCACGGAGAATGTGCTCGAGGCGATGATGAAAAAAGTGATCGTCGCCAAGTCGCGCAGCAGCAATTCGACCGTGTTGTGCATTACCCGGTACGGCAACGTGCTGGCTTCGCGAGGGTCGGTGGTGCCGCTTTTTATTGACCAAATTCGCGCAGAGCAACCCATTACCATCGCCGACCCGAACATGACTCGCTTCATGATGACGCTGGAGGATGCCGTCGACCTGGTGGTGTATGCCTTCAACCACGGCAAACCCGGTGACACTTTCGTGCGGAAAGCACCGGCCGCCACCATCGGCACGCTGGGTCGGACTAAATACGTGGAAGAAGGAGAAATCCGCATTTCAGAGGCGCTGGATTACCGCTCGCACGACGCCACCCGCCTGGATGTCGAAGGCATGAAAGCGCTGCTGATGCGACTTGCATTCATTCAAGGCATTTCACGCGGAGAGCCTGCTCAACCTGAGGATTAACCGGGCAGCGAAATTTTTTCTGACACGGCTGGCCTGAAGTTCGGTTGTGCACGGAAGCCAACCGTATCCGAACCTGCATGGCTATAATCATCCATCGCTGATCTTCGAATTTCAATCTCCCAGGAGAAAACAATGAACGCTCACTCCATGCGCACCGGCATCGCCCTGACCATGACACTGGCTGCGGCCCTGATCCTCGCCTTACCATTGCATGCCGCCGACAAAGTCAAAGTCGGCCTGGTCTCTACCCTCTCCGGCCCCGCCGGCGCCCTCGGTGTCGACATGCGCGACGGGTTCAACCTCGCGATCAAACACCTCGGTGGAAAACTAGGCGGCCTCACCACCGAAATCACCGCCAGTGACGACCAGTTCAATCCGGAAACCGGAAAGCAGATCGTCGATCGCTACGTCAAACGCGATCGCGTTGATTTCGTCACCGGCATTATCTATTCAAATATTCTGTTGGCCGCCGCGCCGACGGCCTTCGATTCGAAGACTCCCTATGTCAGCGCCAATGCCGGCCCCTCTCAATATGCGGGCAAAGGCTGCAGCCCTTACTTCGTCTCAGCTGCGTGGCAGAACGATGCTTTTCACGAGGCTGCCGGCCAGCACGCAACGACAAAGGGGCTGAACAATGTGTACCTGATGGCGCCCAATTACCCCGCCGGCCAGGATGCGCTCAACGGGTTCAAGCGCTTCTACAAGGGCAAGATCAATCAGGAGGCGTACGTCAAGCTGGGGCAGCTTGATTTCGCCGCGGAACTGGCACAACTGCGTGCTGCGAAGCCGGAGGCGGTGTTCGTATTTTTCCCCGGTGGAATGGGAATTAACTTTATCAAACAGTTCGTGGCAGCCGGACTGTCAAAGGACATCACCCTTCTGCTTCCGGGTTTTTCGGCGGATCAGGACATTATCCCGGCAGTTGGTGATTCGATGCTGGGTCTGATGAGCACCGCGCACTGGGCGCTGGATTTGGATAATGCCGAAAATAAGCGTTTTGTCGCCGATTACGAAACCGAATACAAACGCATTCCCTCGGTATATGCTGCGCAGGGTTATGACACGGCGCTTTTAATCGATGCGGCGGTGCGCGCGGTAAAGGGCAAGGTCGAAGACCGCGATGCGGTGATGAAGGCGCTGAAATCGGTGAAAGCCAAATCGGTGCGCGGCGCATACCGGATTAACAACAATGGCTACCCGGTGCAGAACTATTATCTGCGGGTAATCGGCAAGGATGCCAAGGGGCGGATCGTCAATAAGACTATTGGCACGATATTCACCGGCCATGCGGATGCGTATGCGAAGGACTGTCCGCTGAAATAATGGCGAGGCCCTGACGAGCCATTAGCTTGAAAATTCTGCTGATTGGCGCAAACGGCCAGCTTGGCTGGGAACTGAAAAGCAGTCTTGCCGCCCTGGGGACCCTGACCGCGTTTGATCATGCGGGGTTCGACCTGACCCGGCCAGATCAGTTCACGAAACGCTTGCGCGAACTCAAGCCGGAAATCATTGTCAATGCGGCGGCCTATACCGC
>CAMDFL010000158.1 GCA_945897475.1 Bordetella parapertussis | reverse complement strand
GTTCGGGGCACCGGTGTGAGGTGCAGGGAGCGCTGGTTAGGATGATCGACCAGAAGGCCGGGACAACGCAGCAATACAATCAATATTCCAGTGCTGATGCCGGCGGCTGCAAGGGGGGTGAAAAAGATTTGATACGCTGAATTCATTTTTATCAATTCGCTGCGGTCGGTCGGACCATCGCATGGATGGTTTTTGCAATACCTTCATCGAAGGAAAATGGCGGCGTCCAATTCAGGGTGTCGCGAATATGGCTGATATCAACTTGAAGCGAGTCGGTCAGTCTTCCAATCTCAGCGCCGAATCCTGTCGCCGTGGCGGCCAGGCGCAGCAGGCCCTGCGGAAACGGAAACAAACGCGCCGGGCGGCCCAGGACCGCGGCCATACTACGCAGGAGATCGGCGGTGGAAACGTCATGACCGTCTGATATTAGATAAGTTCTATGGCCGGCCACGGGCTTCTCCAGTAGAGCAAAAATTGCGGCGCCCAAGTTGTCAACATTTAACAGGCTGCGCCGATTGCTGATGGCAGCGAACGGCAACGGCACGCCGCTTGCTACCAGCTTCGCCAATCGCAGCAGATTGCCTTTCACGCCTGGACCGACCATGAGCGGCAGCCGCAGGATGCTTGCGCTCATGCCGCTGTCCGCGGATTTTTCAATCACCAGGCGCTCCGCTTCGATTTTCGTTACGCCATAGGGATCCTGCGCCCGCAACGGGTCGTCCTCTCTAATGGGCCGATTCCCGCTGGTCTCGCCATGCACCTTCAGGGAACTCGCAAATATGAAATGTTTTACTTTGTTTCTGGCCGCGGCTTCCACCAGTCGAGCCGTGGGGGCGACATTTGAGCGTCTATATTCTGCAAGGGGGTCGCTCGCCACTTCTCGCATCACATGCGTGCGTGCCGCGAGATGCAAAATGGCATCCGTGTCGGCAACCAGAGCGTCCAGGTTCGACTCCTGGGCCAGGTCCATTGCGACGAACTCGCAGTTGCCGGATTTATGCATCGAATTTCGTCCGCAGGCCCGCACCTGCCATCCAGCTGATATCAGCATGGGGATAATGTTGGCCCCGGCAAATCCGGTCGCGCCGGTAACCAGAACGCGCCCTTTTATTTCCATATCAATCAGATGGTGAAGGCAGCGTGGATTCTACCCGGTAGACCGGAAATTTCATCGGTGACTTTGATGCATGCCCAAGGCCATGCGTGGATGCGTTGCCAGGTAACGCAAGGCGCTGCGCAGATGCCAAAACGCGAATTGAAGGTTTCTTCGGCTTTCGCGGCGCGCGGCGTGAATCACCGAGGCAGCCGGACAGACCGTGACCTGCAAACCGCGCTCTCGCAGGCGTGCGCAAAGATCGACGTCCTCGTAGTAGAGGAAATAGCGGTCGTCAAATCCGCCCACCGAGCGCAGCGTTTCACTGTTAAACATCATGAACATGCCGGCGATCCAATCGGGGTGATAGATTGATTTGTCATTCGGGGTGGGGGTGGCAGGGCGGCTGCCCAGAGCCTTCGCCGCAAGGGAAAAAATGCTCGGAAAGTCGCGTGCATGATCTTCGTGGGATAAATCGGGCGCAACGACCATAGGCGCGACAACGCCGGTTCCATGATCTGACAGTTGCGATGCCAGGGTGGGAAAGGGGTCCGAAGTCAGGCGTATGTCCGGATTCAGTACGCAGAAAAAATCGCTTCGTGTACGACCAAGCGCGGCATTGTGGTTTGCCCCGAAACCCTTGGGTGACGCATTTCGAATGGTCTCGATCTCGAATGGATAGTGGAGGTTCTCCCAGGCTTGTTCGGGATCAGGCCGGTTAAGGGTCAAAACAAGGCGAAGCGGTGTGGGAACAAAACGCGCAATATCGTCGAGCAGTTCCGCGATCAGGGCGCCATGGCCATGACTGACGACAGAGAGAGTGAGGTTTGTTGACATCGACCAGGGCGAAATTATCGTGGCATCTGTTTGGACAGCAGGAACGGTACGCAGGCTATAACGAGGCGCCTTGCAAATTTAATCAGGGACCAGAGCCACAGAACGAGCAGCCATGGAATACGGAGTTTGCCCGATTGATGCAGCAGCAAATAATTATTTAAATCGGCCCGTTCCATGGACCAGAGTTGTGCGCTCAACCCGCCTTGTCCAAACGGCGCCTTATGCTGATAGGCAAGGCGCCCGCCAAGGCAGGTCACCGAGTAGTCGCGCAGAGCGATTTCCATCCAAAGTAAATGGTCCTCCATATGCCGATGCCCTTCGCGGAACCGCAATGGCAATTCTTTTCTGAGCATGGCGGAGGTCGGCGCGATAGGATTGCCAAAAAGCAGTTGTCGGGCTGAAATCGGTCGCATTGAAACCTCGCCGATTTCCTGGTGAGTTTCGGCGGATGTGCGCGCTAACGCATGGCCGCAAAGGGCGGTCTGGGGATGCTGTTGCATGTGCCGGTATTGCCATTGAAGTTTTTGCGGATGCCAGTGGTCATCGGCATCGAGAAAAGCGATGAATTCCCCTGCCGCCATGTCCCAGCCTATGTTGCGCGCACTGGCGGGACCGACATTTCCGGGCAACGCAATGACCCTGATCCAGTCGGAGTCATGAAACGTTTCTAAGCTTTCATGGAACGTTTCTAAGCGTTCATGTCGGCGCGAAAGTTCATGCAGCAATTCCAGGGTGCCATCGCCGCTGCAGTCATCCACCAGCAGAACTTCAAGGGGTTGTTGTGTTTGTGCTTCTATCGAGGCGAGCGCGCGCTCTATGGTGTCGCGACAGCGATAGCAGGGAATAACGACACTGACCGGTACGCGCCGATTGGGTGGCGCTGTTGTGTCGGCGCTTATATCCGGGCTGGTCATCTGGCAGGTCGTATCGGCTAGGGCAGGCCGTTTTGCGCGCTCTGATATCGATCCGGCGTGCCGATGTCGTGAACTTCGCCCTGCGTCTTGAACGTGAAACAAGGCTGTCTTCCAATCAAATTCGGTATCACTTCACGCTCCAGCGAAAACGGGTAGACCCTTGGCCAATTGGATGTGCTGCCGCGGGTCATGAGGTAAATTCCGGCGTTGATGCTGTCCCCTAATCCGGCTTTTTCCTGAAAGGCGAGCAACTGGCCGTTAGAAGCAATCTGCAATGTGCCTGCATCGCTTCGCTCGCCCTTTGGCGCCGCTGCGAGGGTCAGTGCCGCGCCGTTCTGGCGGTGAAAGCGCAACATCCCCGCAAGGTCGACACGGCACATTGAATCGCCGTTCTGCACCATGAACGGATCGCTTGTCACCAGTGGCAGCGCATTGTGGATCGCGCCCCCCGTTCCCAGGGGCCGGGCCTCAATCGAAAACTGAAACACGGCATCGTGTCGCTGTGCGAGGTGCCCTGTGATTTGCTCCTGCATGTGGCCCACGCACAGGATGAAGCGCCGCAGTCCCTGTCCGATCATCTCATCGAGCAGAAGGTCGATGAAGGGCCTGCCTTGCACCGGAGCGAGGGCCTTGGGGCGGTCGCCAACCACGGACTGCAGGCGCGTGCCCAATCCGCCGCACAGGATGACGGTATCCACCATCGCAAGATTGGGCTCGGTCATTTTGCCATCTTCCGATTTCTCTGAGCCACGATGGATCAGCGCGCCGCGGGGTGAGGCAGGCCGCGTGTACCGCGGTACCAATTGATAGTCTTTCGCACGCCTTCCTGCAAATCCACTTTAGCCTTGAATCCGAGCTCGGATTCGGCTTTGCCGGTATTAATAAGGCGAATCGGAATCATGGTCGGCTTGGACGGATCGAACATGATTTTGGCCTGCGCATACCCATCGGCATCAAGAACAATTTTTAGAATCTCCCGAACGGAATAGCCCTTGCCAAGGCCGATATTGATGGCCGAATAGGACTCTAGCCGGCTCGCAGCCAGCACCATCGCCTCGACCATGTCGTCAACGTAGATGGCATCTCTCACCTCGCTGCCATCTCCCCAAACCTCGATCGGGTCCCATCGCTCGATGACTTTTCGGATAAGCGCCGGAATGACGTGCGAGGTGGCGAACTCGAAATCGTCATTGGGTCCGTAGACATTGGTGGGCCGTAGAACGATAGTGGTCATTTTCTTGACCAGCCGCTCACCGTACATTTGGCAAAGTACTTCCATGAAGCGCTTTGCCCAGCCGGCAAAGAAATATTTTTCGAACGGTTCTCCCGTCATGAGCTGGTCCTCAAGCATCGGCTGGTCGCTCATGGGGTAGGCAACCGTGCTGCCCAGCCAGATGAACTTATCGACGCCGGCCAGATAGGCCGCCTCCAGCATCTGCGAATTGATGAGGACATTGGGGGTGACGTGAATCATCGGTGTCGCCGCGATTGCCGCCGCGCCTGAGGTGGTCGCGGCGCACAGATGCACGTGCTGCATCCCCGCCACGGCCCGGGCGCAGTCCTCAGCGAGCCTTAAATCGCAATGCACGAATTCGACGCGCGGGTCGGCGTCCACCGGCACGCGCTTGTATACCGTGGCGCGAACGCTGGCGCCCTCGTCGAGGAGTCGCTTCAACAGGTTGCTGCCGATAAGCCCGGTGGCGCCGGCGACCAGGACCTTGGTGTCTTTGAATAACATGAACTATGGGTCTCCGCGTAACGGTGTGTGGGTCACCGGACTGTCACTGCTTCAGAAAAAAATCGTGCTCACGGTATATCCCCATGATGCCTGAGAGTTCGGACGCAGCCAGGACACCGAGCTCACTCGCGCGCGTATTGTCGTCAACGTGGGCGGCCGTCAGCATACCGGGAATGACGCTGGATATCGCCGGGAACGATAGGCAAAAACGCAGCGCGAATTGCGCCGGAGTCTGTCCGCCCGGGTTTTGCAGCGCCGATTGAAATAAAGGGTAGGCGCCCGCCCATTTGTCACGTTGCTCGGGCTTCCAGCGATTGCGGTGGTCCTCCGCGGCGAATTTATCGCGCGAGGAATATTGCCCGGTCAGAAAACCAAAGCACAGCGGGGTCCTGCCGATTACGCCGACGCCACGCTCCAAACACAAATCAAACAGCCCGTTTTCAGCCGCGCGTTGATCGAGAAGATTGAAATTAACCTGCAGGCATCCAAAGCCGAGCCGCGCCGCGGCAATCCCCTCTTCCGGGGAGCGAACCGAAATTCCGAAGGCGCGTATCTTGCCTTCGCGTTGCATATCCTCGAGGCAGGCCAGGATTTCGCCATCGGCGCCAATCAATCCGATGGGGGGACTGTGCAATTGGTACAAGTCGATGTAGTCGGTGCCTAGGCGTTGCAGGCTTTGCTCGAGTGAGCGCCGCATGTGGACCGTCGAGAAATCCTGGGCGCCCGCAGCGTCGAGCATGCCTACTTTTGTGGCAATGATGACTTTAGAGCGAACCGCGGCAAGACCTGCTCCGAGGACTTCTTCACTGTGTCCGAAACCGTAAAAATCCGCGGTATCAAAGAAGGTGACACCGGCATCGAAGGCGTGGAGAAGCGCCCGTTTCGATTCGCTGTCGTCGGTCGGCCCGTAGGCGACGGCGCCCTTGGCGTTACCACCGATTCCCCATGCGCCGAACCCGATTTCCGATACGCGAAGCCCGCTCGCGCCCAGTGGTCTGTATTGCATTAATGCTAGAGATGTATTGAACAAGAGGGCCACGCCCCCTTGTATATCCCCCACTTCAGGGGGAAACGAGTAAAGGTTCGTCCTTGATTTGGCACTGGCTTGGCGCTTTTCTGATTAGTAATGGCCGGCGATCTCGCGCTCGGCCAGTTCATTGCCGTAGAGGTAAGCGCCTTTCTTGTTGCCATACCAGATGACTTCGCGGCACCAGTCGTCCCAGGAGTTGTACACATGCTTGGTTCGGTTGATGCGATTGATGACGGGTTTTTCCTGCAGTGGAACCGTTTCCCCGACCAAGGCAAGCTGATAGTGCTCCCAGAGGTTGTGCGCGGTCTCGAATTCAAGATCCTGCGTCTGAAACGGCAGCTTGATCAAATGGCAATTGAGTTCGACCGCTTCGTGCAACAGCGCGCGCGGCAAATCGGCGAATTTTGATTTCATGAAGTCCGCGAGCAGTTGCTCGGCTTCCTGGTAGAAGCCGCGCAATCTTTCTTCTTTGCAAAGCTTGATCAGGATGTACTCATCGGCGGGCCAGAAAATGTCCAGCCACTCCGTGGAATGGCAGTACTCGGCGCCGCCGTTTTGTATATCGCGCGCCTTGTCGATGAAGAAATTCCTGATTTGCGTAATGATCGGGAAGCGCGCTTCATCGGCTTTCATGAATGCTTCGAGGAGATCGCGGTAGCTGATGGAACTGGTTTCATGGGCGAGAATCAGCGGGATCTGCAGTACTTTGTCGAAATGCAGAAAGGCGGTCATCCAGCACAGGGAGCGCGTCCTGGCCCAATCTTCGCGCGGCATCGATGCGGTGGCGATCACCAGTTGCTGCATCTCGAGAATTTCCTCGCGTGTCTCCGATAAGGATCCGTGAATATTGATGATCTCGGTCTCGATAATTTCCATCCCGTACTTCTTCTGATACTCGGGATCGCCCATTTCGGCGTTGGGCAGGATCGACAGATTGTTGAATTGAATCCGATTGTGCTGGCCGTTTTCCATGACACTGGAGATGCCCTCGGCGAAGGAGTCGTAGGTCTCTCCGGGCAGGCCGAGGATCAGGTCGGAATAGGTTTCAACGCGGTCACGCGTAAAGCGGCGCTGAAGCTCTTGATAGGATTTCGTGGAAATGTTGTCGCGCTTGATGGCCTTCAGCGTGCCGGGGTCAACCGACTGCAGCGAAAGCGCTACACCCTTGTTGAGTCCCGCGTCGGATAGCAGTTTCTGCACCTTGTAGGCGCGCTCGGTTCCGTTTTTGGTGTTCTGCACCGAAAGCGCCTGCGGGTAGCCGACACGCTTCTTGGTATCGACGACATACTGGGTGATGTCGTAATCGCGGGCAAGCATGCCGTAGTTGGCGTCGCAGGTGAAGATGAATTCGATTTTCTTCTCAGCGAACCAATCCACCTCGCGCAGCAGGCGCTCAAGATCGAACTGACTCACCTTTGCGGCGGTTGCCGACCCCCAGTCGCAGAATGTGCATTGAAACGGGCAGCCGCGGTTGGTCTCCCAGAGAATCAACCAACGCTCATTGGGGTTGGCCTGCATCAGTGGTTCGAAAATTTTCGATAGATAGGGCGAGGGCACCATGGTGATGTCGCGCATGCGCTCGGCGCGGGGGTTATTGATAAACGCCCCCTTGGCGAGATAACTGACTGATTGCACATTTTCCCAGGTCGCGGAAGGAAAGTTTTCCATGATGGAGAGGAAAATCTGCTCGCCCTCGCCGTGGCAAGCGATGTCGATAAAAGGGTTCTGGCGCAGGAACTCCTCGGCACGATCGGGCACCTGCGGGCCGCCGAAAACAATCAGGGTCTCGGGGTGTTGTTCTTTGATGCGTCGCGCAATCTCCAGGGATATACGGATATTCCAGACGTAGGCGGAAAAACCGATAACGTCTGCCCCAAGCAGGCGATCAACCGCGGTTTGTACTGGTATGCGCGAGTAGACGGGAAGTTGAAAGGAATAACGTTCCGGGTGCCTGGCGTGCTTTTGCGCATAGGACTGCAATAGTCCCGCCGCATAGGGCAGGTAGTTTTGTCCGGAGAAGCTGTTATTGATTTGCACCAATCCGACTTTAAGCGGACTGGTATTGTCCACCTCGGTCTTGGCCGCGCCGGCAGGTTGCAGGCGGCCCAGCCCCTGTTCGGCAAGTTTTTTGTTCAGGTTTTGAATATTGCTCATTTAAAAACTCATTCCGAAGTTCCGCCCGAGCCGGGTTTGCATACAGACGGCGCTCACTTATTGTCCCGCGCAGCGCATGTAAAAGTGATTTAGTCGAGAATTAAGAACAAATTATAGCAAATTCAATAGCTTATTTAGAGTAGAGCGCGGTGATTGATTAATACTGATCATGCTGCGAGTAGTAAATGATCTGGCTACCGAGCGTGTCGAAGTGGAACGGCACATGGAGTAGCGTGCCCAGGGCCTTTTTGACCGCTTCTTGTTTGTCCGGTTCTACGAACATCATCATGAAGCCACCGCTTCCCGCGCCCAGCAACTTGCCGCCGAGCGCGCCGGCCTTCATGCCGGTTTCGTAAATTCGGTCGATTTCGGGCGTGGAGACACGGGAGGACATCTCGCGCTTGAGCATCCACTGGTCGTGAAGCAGTTTGCCGAATTCGTTCAGCCGGTCTTCTTTTGAGAGCAGCAGCGATTCGGCCTCATCGACCAATTGCATCATTTGCAGCAGATTCTCCCTGTTACTGGGAATCTGCGCGATTTGGTCGGCGGCGACTTCTGACGCGATTCTCGAATAGCCGGTGAAAAACAGCATCATATACTGCTGCAAAGATTCGAAACGCTCCGGTCGCATGATCAGCGGACGCACATTGATTTCGTGAGGGCCACCAAACTCGATTCTATTCAGCCCCCCAAATGCCGCCGCCGCCTGATCCTGCGAACCGACATGTTCGCCGATACGATCCTGCTCGATATTGATCGCGTTGATCGCAAGTTTCCGCTTTGTTGGCATTTCGTGCTTCAACGCATACAGCGCATGCAAGAGGCCCACGGTAAATGTGGAACTGGATCCGAGGCCGGAACGTGCCGGCAGGTCCGCGTGGTGCACCAGGTCAATGCCCTCTTCGACCTCCAGAAACTTCAGACATTCGCGTACCGAGGGGTGCTGGATATCGTCCACCGATTGCGCCTCCTCGCGCTTGTAATAGCGGATCAGATGCTTGAATTGGTGAAACGGCGGCAAATAGCGGCAGGTGAGGTAACAGTATTTATTGATGGTGGTGGAGAGCACCGCGCCGCCATTCTCGCGATACCAGGCGGGGTAATCCGTGCCGCCGCCAAAAAAGGAGATACGGAAGGGCGTGCGGCTGATAATCATGCGCGATTGGCCATCAATCCACGAAGCGGCCGAGCTGATCTCGCTGCGACAGAATGGGTTTATCGGTAGGCCACCACATTTTCAGTTGCGCATCGTTCCACAGAAAAGTGAACTGGCCCTTGGGGTTGTAGTAGGTGTTTTGTTTGTAATGAAAAATCGCCAGATCGGAGAGCACCAGATGACCGTTTCCATGCTTGGGCGGGATCAATACCTGATGGCGATTGGCGTCCGACAAGACGAATGACTGCCACTTGCCGAATTCCTTGGACTCGCGATCGCCGTTGACCACCATCAGGTAGAACTTGCCGTAGTGGCAGGAAATCAGCTTCCAGGTTTCAGCATCGCCGTGAATCCCGCGCAGCACATTGCGCGAGGACACCGAAATATCGTCCTGCACGAATTTCACATCGATGCCGTTCTTGTTGTAGAGATCTTCGTTGTAGGTCTCGACATACTGGCCGCGAAAATCCTCGAATACTTCGGGTTTAATCAGCAGTACGCCGTCCATCTTGGTCTTGGTCACTTGAATCACGTACGGTCTCCAGGGAGTGGGTGGGTGTTTTGTCAACGTTCCGTGGCGATATTCAGACTGGCCGCCAGGCAACGTACGAATACCCTTCGTGGAACAGGCTGCCGAAATAGAACCGTCGGGCGTCGAGTATCTCTATTCGGCCCCGGGCGGCCAGGTTTTTGAGGTGGGGCAGGAAGCCATCGAGGTAGCCACGTTTGCGGTGGTAGCGGGCCGCGAGGTAATCGGCCAGCTTGGTTTCGTCGTACAAATCGACAAGCGGCTCCATGTTCACGCAGATCCTGGGTTTTTTCGCCAGAAGGTAGTCGACGAATGCCTCGTGGCGTGGTC
>CAMDFL010000157.1 GCA_945897475.1 Bordetella parapertussis | reverse complement strand
AGCGAAGAACTGGCCGAATTGCTGGGGGTATCGTTGCCGACCGTCAGGAGTTGGATTGCGCCCACCACATCGAAGATGCATCGGTCGATGCCAAGGACTGCGGAACTACTACTTGAGCGGATTCTTAACGAGATAAAACCCGTTAAGCGTGGGAGGAAATAGGCTTGATGGTGTGTTTGTTATTCCCTGCCGCCCAGTTTCACAAACAAGAAAACCGCAGCGGGTAGTCTTCCAATCTGTGGGGGCCATTGTGGGGGCCATTTCAACACTTGGCCACAGAAACTAAAAAGCCGACTGGTGAGAGTCGGCTAGTCCGTTGATTCTATTGGTGCGCCCGGAGAGATTCGAACTCCCTACCCCTTGGTTCGTAGCCAAGTACTCTATCCAGATGAGCTACGGGCGCGTCGAGGGGGCGAATTATAGCAAAGCTTGAGGCACTCTCCGATTGAATTCTCCCTCGATGCCGATGTTGGCCAGTCCCGGCAATTTACTGCGGCTTAATCCGCGCGGCGTTGAGCAATTTCTTTGAGCGCCTTCATCTGATTGTCGATTGCCACGGGGAATTCCTGCGGCGAGCTGCCTACCGACTTGAAATCCAGCAACTCAAGCCTGGTATGGCGCACCGAATCTCGCTGCTACTCCTGCTTGATCCCGGCCAGCTTGACCACGCGCACCCATTTCTGCCGCTGATCGTTCGCCCAGGCGCCAAATTCCTCGGGAGAACCGCCAGCAGGCATCAGACCCAGGGACTTCATCTTTTGCTGGGTATCCGGCATTTTGAGAACCTCGTTCATACGCGTGTTGAGCAACACCACGATTTCGCGTGCAATGCCTGTGGGGCCCACTAGCCCGTTGCCGGTGGTGGCGGTCACCCCAGGCGCGCCTTGCTCGATCATGGTTTGCACCTCGGGGGCTTCCGGGTGGCGTGCCGTTCCCGTCACCGCAATGGCGCGCACCTCACCCGAGCGAACGCGCGCACCGACTATGTCGAACAGCAGGTCCGATTGTCCCGCGCCTACCGCCGTCAACGCCGGTCCGCCGCCGTTGTAGACGATCAACTCGGCGCGAAGGCCGGTTTCCATTTTCAGCAATTCAAAGGTGAGATGCGGCAGAGATCCAGGCCCACTCGCAGCGAAATTGAGCCGACCCGGATTGGCCTTGGAAAAACTGAGCAGCTCCGCGATGTTCCTGAACGGCAGTTTGGGATTCGCCACCAAAGCCTGGGGCGCGTTCGAGACAAATCCGATCGGGACAAACTGCGTCACCGGATCGTAGGGCAGCTTCGCGTGCGTGGCCGGATTGACCGCCAATACACTGGTATTGGCATAAAGAAGCGTGTAACCGTCGGCTGCGGATCGCGCCACCACCTCCGCGCCGATGATGCCACCCGCCCCGCCGCGATTGTCGATGATGAAGCGCTGATTCAGGAGGTTGGATAATCCTTCGGCGAGAATGCGCGCCGGGATATCGGTGGGGCCACCGGTGAGTGCCGGAACCACGATGCGCACCGGCTTGACGGGGTAGGACTGAGCGGCGACCGGCGGCACAACAAATGCCGCCGAGGCGAATGTCACCGATGTGAATCTCAACGATGCGAATCTCACCGATGCGAATCTCACCGATGCGTATCTCATCGATGCGAATCTCATCGATGCGAATCTCATCGATGCGAATAACTTAGAACTAAAAACTTTTCTGGCCATGCTCCTCGCCCCCGCTATTGAGTCAAGTACCGCAGAATTGTCTATTGCTCGAAAGCTGATCTTTTTATATATCGTTTATGAAATTCATTTCATCGAAATAGGCTCGTAGAAGCTTGTATAACACGTGTTAATTTAATGAAATACTGCTACTGCGGCTCGATATTGGCGAGCTTCACATAGCCGCCCCAGCGTTCCATGTCTGTCTTGATCATGGCCGCCATCTGCGCCTGATTGCCCGGCAGCGGATCGGAGGCCGCGGTGGTGGCGAGGAATTTCCTGGTCTCCTCGGAGGATGAGATCTGATTGAACAATCCCGCGAGACGATCGACCAGCGGCTGCGGGGTACCCCCCGACACCACAACGCCCCACCAGGCCCCGAGGTCGTAGCCCGGGAATCCGGATTCCGCCATGGTGGGCACAGCCGGAAACGCCGAGGTGCGGGCGCCGGTGGTGACGGCCAATAGCTTCATTTTGCCGCCCTTGATCTGGCCCGCCATGAAGGTGCCATCGGCCATCAGGAAATCCAGTTGCCCGCTGAGCAAATCGATCACCCCCTGCGGTGTCGATTTATAGGGAACCGAGGTGGTTTGCAATCCCGTCATTTGCTTGTACAACTCGCCACCGACCAGACCGGTATTATTGCTCGAACCGAAAGTGCCATTGCCGGGTTTCTTTTTCAGCGCATCCGCGAGTTCACGCACATTGTTGTAAGGCGCCGCCGCACTCACCGCCACCGTAAAAGAAAGGCGCAGCAGGGTGGTAACCGGTGTGATGTCCTTGATCGGATCAAAGGGCAGCTTCCGGGTCAGGTGTTGCGCCGCCGCAATGGTGGAACTGGCCGGCGTAATCATGATGGTGTAGCCATCGGGCTTGGACTTCGCCAGTGCGTCGGTGGCCAGATTGCCGTTGGCGCCGGGGCGGTTTTCCACGATCACCGGGCGATTGACCAACTTGCCCAATTGATCGCTGTAGTAACGCACCAGCACGTCAGCGCCGGTGCCCGCGGCGAAATTACACAGCGAGCGGATTTCACGTGTCGGATATTCCTGCGCGATCGAGGCGGCGCTGGCAAAGCATGCCGCCACCGCAAGTAATATTTGCATAGACGATCTAATGGGACACAAGGTAGGGGTAACAGGTCGTTTCATAGGTTTTCTCCGGCAAATAATTTATCTCAAGCAAAAATCTTTCGCGCCAAGCGATGATTATCAGTCATGATTCTCAACTGCGTTTCGGCGGCGGCTCTCCCACTGCCGTGACCATCCCGGCTTCGGGACCTTGATACACCATCGGCACTTCCATCACCTCGTAGGCAGCGACGAACTTGGATGCGCCGGTTTTCATGTAGGCATGGCCACAGTAATGCGCAGGCCGCAGTTTATCGTGAATGACATAGCCTTCGGCGTCGATACAATCGCGATTGACCGAAGCCGCCACCACGCGGCCCACTACAGTGAGTCGCGTCTCAAGCCACTGTTTGGTCCATTCCACGCGGCACTCAAAGTGGCTGCCGCATTCCGCGATTCGTGGCGGACGTACAACGCGCGAGGCAATAGCGGTGAGCCCCGCCTTTTCCAGTTCATTCACACCCGGTGCGAACGGCAATCCCAATATGCACACCTTCTCCAGCACGCTGCGCTCGAAAGGCGGAATGTTCACTACGAATTCACCGGTGGCAAGAACATTGGCCGCGGTGTCCTTGTGCATGTCCACCGAGAATTCGTAGCAGGTGGGAATGTGATTATTGCGCAGGCATGTGGCGAATGATGCCCCGTTGATGCGCCCCGCCGTGTCTACCGTGGTAATCATCACCAGCGTTGCCACCGGAGAGGCCAGTTTATCGTAATTTTTCTCGGGTACATCGACCTTGATTTCGTCCCAATTAATGAGCATTGTTTTTATCTCCTGATTGTGCCGTGCGCCCGAGGGCGATTTTTGAATCGGCATGTATGCCCCCGAAAATAGGGACTTCAAATGGTACCTCGCAACCCGCTGCTCCGTCGTTCAATTCAGCGCGATTCAGAACTGATCATCATCCAGTGTCAGGGTGGCTGCGCTGCCTTCGCACGCTACGTGCGCAAGGCTTGCCGCCACGCATAGCACCTGGTCGGCAAAGAAACGTGCCGTCACAATCTTAGCGCGCATGAAGCGCAAATCACCTTCACCTCGATCAAGGCAGGCGCGCGCGGCGATGGCCGCTCTTGCCATCTGCCAGCCGCCACACACACGCCCCATCAATTCCAGGAAAGGCACGGACCCCGCGAGCACTTGTTTGGGGTGCCGAGCGAAGTTGGCGGCGATATAAACGCCGGTCTTGCGCAGGGCTTCGATGCCTTCTGCGAGCATGCGAGCTACAAGCGCAAAATCCTCGCCACGAATTTTCGAAATCTCTCGCTGACACGATTCAATCTCGGCGATTAGCTCGATCAAGGCCGCGCCGCCGTCGCGCGCGATCTTGCGCCCCACCAGGTCAGCAGCCTGGATTCCGGTGGTGCCCTCATAGATGCTGGTGACGCGCGCATCGCGTAAATCCTGCGCAGCGCCGGTTTCCTCGATATAGCCCACGCCGCCATGTATCTGAATGCCCATCGACGCCACATCGATCCCGCCCTCGGTACACCAGGCCTTCGCCACGGGAATGAGCAAGTCGACGCGACGTTGCGCGCGTGCACGCTCCTTGTCATCGCAATGCGTGACGGCGTTGTCCTGCATCGCCGCCAGCGCATAGCAGAACGCGCGCATCGCCTCGGTCCTGGCTTTCATCATCATCAACATGCGCCGCACATCGCCATGGGAAATGATAGCGACGCTTGCCGCGCCACCGGCCACGTCGCGACCCTGAACGCGATGCTTTGCATAAGCCAATGCCCGCTGAAAGGCACGTTCGGCCAGGGCCGGCCCCTGCAAGGCACAGGAAAAACGCGCCGCGTTCATCATATGGAACATGATTTCCAGACCGCGATTGGCCTCACCAATAAGATAAGCGGTAGCGCCGCCTTTGTCGCCCCATGCCATCACACAGGTCGGGCTGGCATGCAGGCCCATCTTGTGTTCAATTGAAGCGCAGCGGATATCGTTTTGCTCACCGGGCTGGCCATCGGCGTCAGGCAGGAATTTGGGCGCAAGAAACAAGGACAAGCCCTTGGTGCCGGCGGGCGCGCCTTCGATGCGAGCGAGTATCAGATGCACGATATTGGCCGACATGTCGTGCTCACCGAAACTGATGAACATTTTGCTACCGCAAATCCGGTAACTGCCATCGGGATGGGGCTTGGCGCGCGTGCGAATCGCCGAAAGATCCGATCCCGCCTGGGGCTCGGTGAGGTTCATGGTGCCGCTCCATTCACCACTGACCAGTTTGGGCAAGTACACGTGCTTCAAAGAATCTGAGCCTGCCAGCAACAACGCCTGAATTGCACCTTCGTTGAGCGCGTAGGACATGGTGAAAGCGATGTTCGCCGACGCCCACATCTCGGACACCGCAGCGCCGAGTGTCTTGGGCAAGCCCTGCCCTCCCCAGGCCCGATCGCATTCCAATCCTACCCATCCCCCTTCTACAAGTTGCGCATAGGCCTCTTTGAAACCTGGCGAGCTTAGGACTTTGCCCGCCTCGAAGCGCGCGCCCAGGCGGTCGCCGATGGAATTCAGTGGCGCAAGCACCTCGCCCGCGAATTTCGCCGCTTCATCAAGAACCGAGTCGGCAAGCTCGGCGTTGAAATCGGTGTAAGCGGTGAGCTTCGATAAGTGCTCCATCCCCGCCAGATGGCGAAGAACGAAACGCATATCGGCAAGTGGCGCGCGATATTCGCTCATTGCTTCGCGCCGAAATTGATGGCTCTGGAATTGATGGCCCCAGGTGCGATTTCAGTATTCATAAGACAGCAGGCCGCTATTTTTAAATAATCTGCGCGATTGTAGAATGAATGCATGAGTGCAAACGAATCAAAACAAGCTGGCGCAATCCCACAACACGGCGAATCCCCGCTGGTTCAACAATCCATCCAAATGCGGCAGATCTCTCTTCCTGCCCGAGAAACGCTGGTGCGGCACGAAGACTCGGGGCTTGTCTATCTATCCTCGCCGCAGTCCCTCGCGCCTTACCCGAGGGCGATTACCGAGCGTCTGGCACACTGGGCGCGGGTCGCGCCTGATCGGATTTTTATCGCCGAGCGCGACCGTGACGATTCCTGGCGCGAACTTCGCTATGGCGATGCCTACGCCCGCGTTTGCCGCATCGCCCAGGGGCTGCTCGATCGCGGATTGTCGATCGATCGGCCAGTAGCGATCCTCTCGGAGAACAGCATCGAGCACGCCTTGCTCGGTCTGGCTGCCATGCATGCGGGCATTGCCTATGCACCGATCTCACCCGCGTATTCGCTGGTATCGGCTGACTTCGGCAAGCTCAAATTCGCCTTGTCGCTGCTCAGGCCCAGGCTGGTATTCGCCCTTGACGGTGACCGCTATGCCAAGGCAATCGCTGCGGCGCTACCGCCTGATTGCGAGCTGGTGGTTGCGCAGAACCCGCCAATGGACCGCCAAGCGACGGCATTCAAGATGCTTGAACGCGAGCCCTGTGACGATGTGGCGCGCTCGCATGCGGCAATTGGCCCCGACACAGTGGCGAAATTTCTTTTCACCTCCGGCTCCACCGGAATGCCCAAGGCGGTGATCAACACCCAGCGCATGCTCTGCTGCAATCAGCAGATGATTCTGCAGGCCCTGCCGTTTCTGGGCGAGACCCCGCCAGTATTGATCGAATGGTCGCCCTGGCATCACACTGCGGCAGGAAATCACCAGTTTGGCCTGGTGCTCTATAACGGCGGCTCCTACTACATCGACGACGGCAGGCCGATGCCCGGCCTGATCGAGAAAACCGTGCGCAATCTGCGAGAAATCGCGCCGACCTTCTATTTCAACGTACCCAAGGGTTTCGAGGAACTGCTCCCCTGGCTGCGGCGCGAGCCGCGATTGCGGGAGAATTTTTTCAGCCGTCTCAGCGCCATGCTGTATGCCGGCGCCGGCATGTCACAACATATCTGGACCGGCCTGGCGCAGATTGCCCGAGATACCTGCGGGGAGCGCATCTTGATCATCTCGGGCCTGGGTTCCACAGAGACGGCGCCATCGGCCTTATACGGAAACTGGGATGCCGGGCAAACCGGCGTGGTCGGACTGCCGTTGCCAGGGGTGGAAGTGAAACTCGTTCCCAATGCCGGAAAGTTGGAGATCCGCTTTCGTGGGCCGAGCATCACCCCCGGCTACTGGCGCCAGGACGATCTCACAAGGGCCGCATTCGACGAGGAAGGTTTTTACAAAATCGGCGACGCAGTGAAATTCGTCGACCCGGCCGATCCAGAGCAAGGTCTGATTTTCGATGGCCGCGTTGCCGAGGATTTCAAACTGGCGAGCGCCACCTGGGTGGATGTGGCAAGCCTTCGTTCCAGACTCATCCTGAAAGGGGCGCCGCTGATTCAGGACGTGGTAATCACCGGGCATGATCGCGATTTCATCGCCGCGATGGTTTTTCCCCACATCAACGCATGCCGCGAACTTTGCGTGGATCTGCCGGTCGATGCAGGCATCGACCAGGTGCTCAAGCACCACGCAGTGCGCGAACGCTTTCGCGACGTGTTGACAGAGCTTGCCGCCACAAGCACAGGCAGCTCGACCCGGATCGCAAAAGCCCTGCTGATGGAATCACCGCCTTCTATCGATCGCGGAGAAATAACCGACAAAGGCTCTATCAACCAGCGCGCGGTGCTCACTTGCCGCGCGGATCTGGTCGAATCGCTGTACGCCGAATCGCCTGGGCCGAATATTCTCGTCGCG
The DNA here is from genome assembly GCA_945897475.1 of Bordetella parapertussis. Taxonomy (GTDB): domain Bacteria; phylum Pseudomonadota; class Gammaproteobacteria; order Burkholderiales; family SG8-39; genus 2-02-FULL-62-17. The sequence goes on along the minus strand of CAMDFL010000157.1, from coordinate 2,253 downwards.
GCTTAGCGTACAAATCATTCAGCCCGGCTTAACGTAGCGGTAAATCAGTCCGCCTTCACGCCGGCATCGCGTACCACCTTGCCCAGACGCGCGGTGTCATCCTGCGCGAGCTTCGCCAACTCGGCGGGGGTGCTGGTGAATACGTCCAGGCCCAGATCGCCGAAGCGCTTGGATACATCGGCGCTTTGCATTGCCTTGACGAATTCCGTATTGAGCCGGTTGACAATTGCCACAGGCGTCGCGCCAGGCGCGTACAGGGCAAACCAGAAATCGAGTTCGATACCGGCGAATCCGGCTTCGGCCATGGTGGCAACGTCGGCGAACTGCGTTGCACGCTTGGGCGAGGCCATAGCCAGGGCGCGCAGCTTTCCCGAGCGAACGTGCGGACCCGAAGAAATCGGCGCATCGAAGAAAAGATCGATTCGACCGGCGAGAAGATCCTGTAAGGCAGGCGCCGAGCCCTTATAGGGCACATGCGTCATGTCGATACCGGTTCTCGCCTTGAGCATCTCGCCCAGCAGGTGGCCGCCCGCGCCCACGCTCTGCGAGGCGTAGCTGAGCTTCTTGGTTTTTGCATGCGCCACCAACTCGGTCACCGTGCGCGCCGGGCTGTCGGCGGGCACCACCAGCATGTGCTTGGTGGAAATCATGGCGGTGATCGGCGCAAAATCCTTGACCGGATCGTAGGGCAGCTTGGAATACAGACTTGAATTCACCGCATGGGTACCGCCATGGCCCATCAACAGGGTGTAGCCATCTGGTGCCGCGTTCTTGACCAGCTCGGCGGCGATGATACCGGCCGCGCCGGGTTTGTTCTCGATCACAATCTGTTGGCCGATGGACTCGGTGACCTTGGGGCCGACGTAGCGCGCAAATGGATCGGTAACCCCGCCCGGCGGGAAGGGAACGATCAGCGTGATCGCCCGGTTGGGAAACACCTGCGCCAACATCGTGGAAGGCGCCAGCGCCGCGGCGGTTAATAAGGCCGTCAGAATATATCTCTTACCTGGATTCACTATTAATCTCCTTTTGGATATTCGAGAAGTTCATGATTCATGACAAAAAATGCATCTCAGGAGGCTGTCATGTTTTCGGGAATGATCAATAAGAATGTCATGTCCCACCCTGCCCGGCCGATATTAAACATTATCGCGGCGGCAAGCGAACCGCGCCATCCAGTCGCACCACCTCGCCATTCAAATACAAATTGTCGATCATGTGAAGCACCAGACTCGCAAACTCGTCGGGCTTGCCCAGGCGCTTTGGAAACGGAATCGAGGCACCCAGTGAATCCTGGACTTCTTTGGGCAGCTCGTCGAGGAGCGGCGTATGGAATATGCCCGGCGCGATAGCCAGCACGCGAATACCGAACTGCGCCAATTCGCGCGCTGCCGGAAGCGTAAGCGATACGATCCCGCCTTTCGAGGCCGCATACGCCGCCTGGCCCAACTGCCCCTCGTAAGCCGCCACCGAAGTGGTCGAGATGATCACGCCGCGCTCATCGTCCTCGATCGCTTCGAGCTTGCTCATTTCGTTCGCCGCGAGCCGCATCATATTGAAGCTGCCAATCAGATTGATGCGAACGATGCGCTCGAACGCCTCCAGGGGCATAGCTCCATTTCGCCCGACAATACGTTGCGCGCCGGCCACCCCGGCGCAGTTCACCAACACACGCGTGGCGCCCAGTTGATCCTTGGCGCGAGCCACTGCTTGCTCCGCCGATCTGGCATCGGCCACATCACAGGCCAGCGCGATGCCGCCAATTTCCTTGGCAACATCGCTGGCGAGCTTTTCATTGAGATCGAGAATTGCAACTTTGGCCCCGGCTGCGGCCAGCCGCCTGGCGGTCTGCGCGCCGAGGCCCGAGGCGCCACCGCTGACCAATGCCACCTGCCCCTGAATTTTCATTCTGATCTCTTCGCGGAATTTTGATAGAAGCGCACCTGCGGCGCAGCTTACAACGCATCGCTGATCTCTACGCAAGCCCGGCCCGCCGCACACTCATTACAAGCCTCAAAACATGCCCGATGAAAAAAATAAACGCACCGCCCGCCGCCACGCAGATACCAGAAGCTTCTAAATGCGATCCGGCTATTGCGAAGCGTCGCAAATTTTACGTAAACCGGCACGCTCAGATTAAAATCCGAGCTTGCCTCATCAGGAGCATTCAATGGATACCGTCGAAAAAATAAAACCTCAGGATAAATTCATCACCGTCGATGGATTGAAACTGCGTTACATCGAAGAAGGCGC
>CAMDFL010000156.1 GCA_945897475.1 Bordetella parapertussis | reverse complement strand
GGGCTTGCATGCTCGAGCGCCCGTTGGCAGGCGATGCAGCGCCGCGCGCCGGGTTCGGCTTGCAAGCGCGAAAACGAAATATCGGCGTTGCAGGCTTCGCAGACCCCGAATTCAGGGGAGTGAATACGGCCGTTCGCCGCAAGCACGTCTCGCAATTCGGTCATGTCGCGGTCGACCGAGGCAATATCCAGCGCAAGCTCCAGCTCGGCCAGAGCGGCCTCGCCGCAATCCTCGAATCGATTGGCCAGATGAAGGCTTTCGGGCGTGTCTTTCTGGCGCAGGGCCGAGGCTATCTCGGCCGCCAGCACGCCCGCACGCTGGTTGAGGGCTGCCGCCGACACTTCGTTTGCGCATTGTTCATCCCACTCGATCAGGCGAAGACAGAGAGCTGCTGATGGCGGCCCGAGGCAGCAATGCTTAGGTGATCATCAGCCCCATGCCCACGCCGATGGAGAAAAACCCCAGGCCCAACGCTTCGAGCGCGGCGTTGAAAGTGAATTTTTGCAGGTCGATGCTGAAAAGGAATTCCAGCGTGGCCCACACATCGCCCTTCAGCATCGAATAGGCAGCCAGGGCCAGTAGCAGCGCGCCCAGCACCGGCATCAGCACGGTCATGGCCTTTTCAATCCCGTGCGAGATGCCGCGCGCGACAATGGCCGCGGTCGCGATCATGAATGCGGCGTGGTAGGCGGTGATCTGCCAGGGTGAGGCGAGAAACGACTCGAAGCGTGCGCGGCTCTCCTCGACATTGCCGCCGCGCAGGCCGTTGATGAGCGTATCGACCGCGTAGGCGATGGTCCAGCCGCCGATCACCGAATAGAAACTCAATATCAGGAAGCCGGTGAGCACACCGAGCCAACCTGCCAGCGTCCAGCGGTGGCTCGCGCCATGTTGGATCGCCACCTTGGCAATGCTGCTGACGGTATCGCCGCCACCGCGCCTGCCGATGGCGAATTCCGCGAGCATCAACGGGATCACGATGAACACCAGGCCCAGCAAGTACAGCACCACGAAGGCGCTGCCGCCATTGGCGCCGACCTCATAGGGAAACTTCCAGATACTGCCGATGCCCACCGCCGAACCGACGGTGGCAAGTATGAATCCGGTTCGGCTCGACCAGTGATCAGGCGTAGGTTCCATGAATGCAATCTTGAAAACGGATGGCAAAACGCGCGGCGACCCTGGTCTGTATATCCTGCTGAGAATCGGCGCGTGGTTCGGGAATGGTTGTGTACTTCCCGTGGCAGGATTGTGTTCGATGGTGGATGCCGGACCTTGATATGGATCAGCACTCGGCGAGTGCTTGGAGAGGCGCATCAGTAATTGATCTCCAAGCAATCACCGAGGAATCCTTCAGGCGCCTGCGGGACGCGCGGCGCGCTGTGTCAGCCACAGCCACGCGATGGCGACCAGCACCACGCCGATCAGGGGCAGCGCCGCCAGGTTGACCATTTCCCAGCCGCCGTTGGTGACGATCAGCCCGGAGGTGAAGGAGGACAGCGCCATCGTGCAGAACACTGCGAACTCGTTCGCGCCCTGCGCCCGCGCGCGCTCCTCGGGCCGAGCACGCCGCCGATCAGGCCGCCCGCCAGCACCAGCGACACCGCGGTGGCGCGAAAATCCGGGGGCGACACATCCGCCGCGGCGTCCCACGCGTTTCATGTGCAGGAACATCGCACTTTGAACTCCAACTCGTGTTGCGGCTTTGCCTTAAAGTTTGGCCATGAACATTCGCGCAGGCTCTAGACGCGGCACACAGCAAACACGCGGATATTCCATGAAACGCCGCGCGCGTGTCTTGGTAATGATCCAGCGATGTATGTCATATATTTACGCATGTATGCTATGCTCGCGGCAAGTCAATACGCCAGGGTTCCCGTCATGAAACGCACCACCATCTTCGCCGACGACGCGCTGCTTGACGAAGTCAAGCAGGCGTCGGCGCGCCAGAATAAGAGTGTCGCGCAATTCATTCGCGAAGCGCTTGAAACACACGTCGCAAGACAGCGGCCTGCAGAAAACCGCTTCGCCTTTATGGGCAAGTACAAGAGCGGTCGCCCCGACGTCGCGGAACGACATGAGGAATTGCTCTGGTCTAACAAGAAATGAAATCGTGCCTTGTCGATACCGGCATTCTCTACGCCCTGTTTGCTTCGGATGACCAATGGCATGAGCGCAGCAAAGCATTCGCCAACGGCTATCCGGGCAAGCTGATACTCGCGGTCTGTGTAATTCCCGAAGCCGCATACCTGGTTAACAAGTATTTGGGGCCGCGCGCAGAAATCGCGCTCATTAACGCGATCGCGCGTGGCGATTTTTTCATTGAAGATCTGCAAACCAGCGACTACGCACGCGCGGCGGTGTTGATGGCGCAGCATGAACGGCTTGACATCGGCTTTGTAGATGCCGCCAATGTGGCGGTTTGCGAGAGGCTGAAACTGGCCGATTTTGCCACGACAGACCGGCGGCATTTCAGCGCGATCCGGCCGTCGCACCGCGCCAAGCTCAATTTGCTGCCGAGTGCCTGACGGCAAATTTTTCGCGGCCGAACATCACAGCATGGTATCGGGCTGATTGATCCTCATAGCCATACGGCGAAATTGTCGCGCAGAAGCAGTAAGCGAGATTGATCCGGATCAGCAAATTCCCGTTGTAATGAAACTGTTTCACTCGACACAGACTGTTACAAGAATTCGGCCGTCGTGCTGCAACCAATTCCCAATGGCGCGCTCCAACCTTGTGCAGTTCATCAATCAACCAGGAGACATCAGATGAAGAAGGCGAATATGAATTCCACCGCTCTGGGCGCGCTCGCCGCAGTCGCATTGCTGGGTGGCAGCGCCGTCGCGTTGGCCGACGGTGACCACCGGAACCACGGACGGCACGGGCAGGGCACAACGGCGCCGAACGCGCAAACGCCACCGACCCATCAGCACTCAGAGAAAATGGGTCAGCGCATGGCGGAAATGCACGCGCGCATGCATGATCGCATGCATGAGCGCCACGGCACGCCGCAAGCGGGCACTACGGAACCTCGAAGCGGGCAGGCACAGCAAGGGCACGGTCATAGTCATGACCAAAGCCAAAGCGGTGGTCACGGCCACGGCCATTAATTGAATGCCGCTGCGTTCAATCCCGCGCAGCGGAAAAACGCGACAACGCAGCGGCATCGAGGGCGCCTGACATTCGCTTGGGCTCCTGCCGGTCGCGAAACAGGATCAGCGTCGGGATACGCGCATGGCCTACCTCGGTCGCGCAGATTCGATCGCTTTAATGCATAGCGGAAAATTGGAAATTATTTGTCTTTTCAAGAGCCGCGGCTGTGCTAGCCAAGGTTGTCAAAGTCAAGCTGGTGTCTTCCTTGTCAAGCGGAAGGTATGGATAATCGGCTGGTTGGATCTGCTGAGATCATCTGTCATCAGGCAGTTGGCGATCTTCCCCCCGCAGCATGATGATGCACGATGGTGGATGCTCGACCTTGATAGGGATCGGCCCTCCGCGAGTGCTTGAAGATCATTGCCAGTCCTTGCTCTTCAAGCAATCACCGGGGAATTCTTCAGGCTCCAGCGGGACGCGCGGGGCGTTGTGTCAGCCACAGCCAGGCAATTGCAACCATCACCACGCCAATCAGAGGCAGCGCCGCCAAGTTGATTTTTTCCCAACCGCCGTTGGTGACGATCAGCCCGGAAGTAAATGAGGATATCGCCATCATGCAGAACACAACGAATTCGTTGGCGCCCTGCGCCCGCGCGCGCTCCTCGGGCCGGTAGGTGTCGAGCAGCAGGGTGGTGCCGCCAATGTAGAGGAAGTTCCAGCCCAAACCGAGGATCACCAGCGCCCACCAGAAATTGGCCACCGCGATGCCAGACAGCGCAATTAAGATCGCGCCGATGTTGAGCAACGCGCCCGCGAACAGCACGGTGAGCACGCCCAACCGCTTTATCAGCGCGCCAGTAAAGAACGAAGGCGCGAACATCGCCACCACGTGCGAGGAAATCACAAACGCGGCGCTGCCGTAGGAGTGGCCACAGACTTCCATGGCGATCGGGGACGAAACCATGACAAAGTTCATTACGCCATAGCCAATTGCTCCACAGGTAACCGCGACAATGAATTTTGGCTGACGCGCGATCTCCCGTAGCGGCCGTCCGCTGGCCCCCTGCTCGGCGGCGGTCGGGTTGGGTATGCGCATGCGGCTTTGCAGCGCGATGCTGATAATGGCAACAGCGACCAGCGCGAGATAGGCGCCAACGAACCGTGTTTCTAAGAGATCAACCGTGAAGCGGCTGATGGTCGGGCCAAGCACGCCGCCAATCAGGCCACCAGCCAACACCAGCGACACCGCGGTGGCGCGAAAATCCTGTGGCGACACATCCGCCGCGGCGAATCGATAATATTGGCCGAAGGCGTTGCTTACGCCGTAGACCAGCATCCCCGCGCACAACAGCCAAAAGCTCTGTAACCACAATGCAGTGGCGCAGATCAGCGCGCCGAGTATGCCGATACTCGATCCGTGCATGAATCCGATGCGGCGTCCCACCTGTTTCATATGCAGCGAGGCGCGCATGGTGGTGAGCGCCGCGCCGATAATCCAGCAGGTGACCGGCAGCGTGGCGAGCGCGGGAATCGGCGCGAGCGCGAGGCCTGATAGTCCGTTGATCGCGATCAGCGTTGAATTAACGGTAAACAGCATCGCCTGGCAGGCGACGAGCAGGCCGAGGTTGAGGCGGACGTCGCTGGTGGGGCTGTTCATATCAATACCATTATAGATGTTGCGCTGAACCCGCTTGACAGCGGATTAGCGTTCGGCGCGCGGCCCCTAACACTGATCGATTTTACAGGTCGCACGGTTTGACGTTCAGGCACCCGCGGTCGCCACGACATTCGGTTGATCCGAGACGATCCGGCCATCCACCAGTTCAATGATGCGGTCGCAGCGGTGCGCGAGGCGCGGGTCGTGGGTGACGATCAGAAATGCGGTGTCGCCGATGCGTTTCACCTCGCGCATCAGTGCGAAAACCGCATCCGATGAGTGGGTGTCGAGATTGCCGGTGGGCTCGTCGGCAAGCACCAGCGCAGGTTTCATCGCAAGGGCACGGGCGATGGCGACGCGCTGCTGCTGGCCACCGGAGAGTTCGGTCACTTTTTTGTCGCGCCACGCGGTCAATTCAACGCGATCGAGCAGATCCGATCCGGTGATAAACATTTCTTTGTCCGGCCGGCCACGGGCGGCGAGCACTGGCATGACAACGTTTTCCAGCGCCGTAAATTCAGGCAGCAAATGATGGTGTTGGAAAATGAAACCGATGCTGCGCCCGCGCAGGCGGGTCAATTCAGCCTCTTTCAATGCGCTGGTTTCCTCGCCCAGGATGTGCAGGTGTCCTGAGGTGGGCTGGTCGAGCAGGCCAATCAGATTCAGCAAGGTGCTCTTGCCCGATCCCGACGGGCCGATCAACGCGGCGAATTCGCCCTGTTGAATGGCGAGGTCGATGCCGTGAAGAACTTCGGTTTCGGCGATCGTGCCTATGGCATAGGATTTACGCACGCCCTGCAGGCGCAGCAGATCCCGCGCTGTCTTCTCAGCCACGGATAGCCTCCACCGGGTCGAGACGCGCGGCGCGGCGCGAAGGGACTACCGCTGCCAGCGTGCCAACGATGGTGGCGCCTATGGCGGCCATGAAAAACAGCGGCAGGCCGATTTCGATCGGAAAGAGCAACGTGCCGTCAGGGTTCCTGGCCAGGCCGCGCCACCCCATGAGAAACAGCCAGCCCAAAAAGCACCCCAGCAGCGAACCGCCCAGTCCCATGACGGCTCCCTGAATGAGAAAGATGCGTTGAACCTGTTGACGCGAGGCGCCCATCGCTCGCAGGATGCCGATCTCCTTGGATTTCTGCACCACCGAAACCACCAGTACGCTTGCGATGCCAAGAGCTGCCGTGAGTGCCACGAAAAATCGAATCAAAGTGTTGGCCATGGATTGGGCGGCGAGCGCGGTAAAAAACTGTGCATTGGTCTTGATCCAGCTCTCGGCCTTGAGGCCGGTATCGGCCTCTATGGCTTGCGCGACGACTTCAGCGGCGAACGGATCGCGCACATCGATGTCGAGGCTGGAAACGCCGCCCACCAGATCGAGCATGCCCTGCGCCGTGTGCAACGCGACGTAGACGTTGCGTTCGTTGGCCGGCTTGGAACCTAGATCGAATATGCCGGTGATGCTGAGTACCTCGACCGCGCCGGAGGCCGAAGACAACCGCATCTTGTCGCCTATGCCCGCGCCAAGCACCCGCGCAAGTTCGATGCCGATCAGGGTTTCTGAATTTGCAAGGCGCAGGCGGCCAGAGACGATCTTCTCAGACAGTGGAATGATTTTTTCGTAGGACTCCGGCTCTATGCCGATGATGGCGACCGAGCGCGTGGCTTCGCCGCGTATGGCAAAGCCAGGCCCGTTCACAACCGGCGTAATCGCCAGCAGTTCGGGCATGCGCGCAATGCGTTCCCGAACCGACTGCCATTGGTCAAGGGAACGCAGGCGTTGCGCCTGCGCTTGCAGCAGAACTGCGTGTGCGCTGGCATTAGGGTTGCGCGCTATGTCGCCGTGCGCGGCATCACCGCTCCCTTCATTGGTCCCCGAATCGTGGCTTTGCGCGCTTTGGCTTCGCAACGGCCGTGCCACGCGGTCAGCGGGAAGCACCACGATTTGAGGCAGGGCAGACAGGGTGCGCTGGAAGATGTTGGCTCGCAATCCGGTCAGCAAGGCCGACATGAACACAATGACCCCCACCCCCAGTGCAACGCCGGCGACAATCAGCGTGGTCTGGGTTCGACCCTCGCGCATGAAGCGCAGCGCCGCGATCCACTCGAATGGAAGCCAGGGGTTCACTTCGCGGCGGATCGGTCCGGGGCGGCCGCGCGCACACGATCACCCGGTGCGACGGTGGCCAGAGATGCCGGAACCAGCAGATCGCCGGCCGCGACACCTTCGAGAATTTCGACGTTGCCATCACCGCGCAAACCCAGCCTGACGGCCTGGCGCACCGCGCGATTGTCCCTGACGATCATTACCCACGGCGAAGCGCCGGAGGCGTCGCGCACGGCATCTGCTGCAATGACGATGGTATTGGGTCGTCGAGCTGTTTCAATATCGACCGATACGGTCATGTCCTGGCGCAGATAGCCGGGTGGATCGCCTACGCGCAGTTTTACTTCAACCGTGCCGCGCAATGCGTCTATTCCAGGGTTGATATAACTTAATTCGGCTGCGAATCGACTTGTGGGAAACGCATCGGCCGATGCCAATGCTCTTTGCCCCGTCGCAAGCCGCGAAAGATGGCGCTCATCGAGTTGCGCCACGATCCGCGTTTCGCCGAGCGGGGCCAGCACCAGGAGCTCCTTGCCCGGAGCGATGACGTTGCCCGGCTCGACACCGCGGCCGATGAGCACGCCATCCAATGGCGCCCGGATGAACGACTGCGCCAGCCTTGCCTCGGCGGCGCTCACGTTGGCGCGCGCCTGCGCGGCGGCGGCGATGGCGAGCGCATGGTCGCTTCCGCCGCTTCGGCTGGATTCAACCTGCAGGCGTGCCGCGCGCACCTGACTCTCGGTGACATCGAGATTGCGGCGCGCATCGTCCAATTGCGATTCGCCGACAAATCCTTTGTCGCGAAGTATCTGTGTGCGGTCATGCTGGACCCGCGCCTGGCGCGAGTTGGCAAGCGCCTGCTGCAACGCCTGTTCGGAAGCCGGCAAGTTGAGCTCGCGGATCTGGCGCAGGCGCGCTTCAGTCTGGTCCAGTGCGGCGCGCGCCTGGGCGAGCGCGGCGGTTTCATCGGAGGAATCAAGCTCAATCAACAATTGACCGCGCGTGACGCGCTGCCCTTCAGCTACCGGCACCGCAATGACCCGATCCGTTACCACGCTGCCTATCGAAACCCGTCGCGGCGTAACGATGCGGCCGCTGGAGACGATGCTTTGCACCAGATCTGTTCGGCTTGCTTCGCGGGCAACCAGCATGGGGCCAAGAAACAAACTTTGATAGACGTAAATACCGGCGGCTGACAGGATGACTGCGAGCACCAGCCAACCTGGCCAGTTGGGGCGGTGTTGGGTGATTGACAATTGGGCCGCTGACATTAAGGTGCTTGGATTCGTTGTATTCATTGTCGAATTTTGAACGCCTGCCGCCTGGCTGAGTTGACTTTTGTCATTAGTGACTGCTATCCGAAACCGGATTGATCTGCATCAAAATAGCGCGGGCGCGGCGCAGCTACATTCTAGCTGTTCATGCGCATGCGGCTCCCCCTGCATGCAAGAGGTGGATCGGGAAACCGACCCGCGAATCGCGGCGTCTCCCCAGACGCGGCGAGGGTTGAAGACATCACTCAGACGGTGCTGGATTCATGAACGTCCGGCACGGTGTCCCCACACGACCCGCTTTCGCGAGACTGCGGGTTTTTTTCTGCCCTGCTTGATGTCGGTCAATCGCGAGCAGGAGGGGTCCCGCTATGGTGGGCCGAAGATAACTGATCTCAACGAGGGTAATCATGGATTACAAAACCATAGTTGTTCACCTGGATGCGCAACCCCGGCGGGTAGCAAGACTTGAAATCGCATTGCGGCTCGCGGCGCAATGCGGCAGCCATCTGGTCGGCTTGTTTGCGATCAATGCCATTCCCATGCCGCGCTACGCCGGTGCGGAATGGAGTTCCGCATTGGTCGAGGCCGGCGAACAACAGTTAAATGCTGCCAGAACCGAGGCGCGCGCGGCATTTGAGAACACCGCAAGGCAATATCCTGAGGTAAGCAGCGAATGGCGGGAGGACTCGGCAGGCCCCTTGGACGCGGTAATGTTGAGCGCACGCTATGCGGACCTGGTTGTCGCGGGTCAACACGATTCCGATGCGAAAATCGATAGCCGCGTTACCGCGCGATTTGTGGAGGAGTTGATTCTGAAATTGTCCAAACCGCTACTCATGGTTCCATATATCGGCAAGTTCGATATCTTGGGCGAGCGCGTCTTGCTTGCCTGGGATGCCTCGCCGCAGGCAATGCGGGCGGTAACCGGAGCGTTGCCGCTGCTGAAACGGGCCAAGAAAGTTCAGGTGACGGTGTTCGATGCCCGCATTGGGCAAGACGCCCATGGCGAGGAACCGGGAGCCGATATCACCTTGTTTCTCGCACGCCATGGCGTCAACGCCACGGTATCGCGGCAGGGCAGCCTGGTGGGCGATGTGGGAAGCGCGATCTTGTCACGCGCCGCCGATCTGAGCGCGGACCTGATCGTCATGGGTGCTTATGGGCATTCACGCACCAAGGAGCGACTGCTGGGCGGCGCGACACGAACCATCTTCGATTCGATGACCGTGCCGGTTTTAATGTGTCATTGAGGGTGCTCAAGGATTGACGTTTGTCGCGGTTATTTGATGGCAATGGAAAGCTTGCATAAATGATTGGAGAGACCAGCATGAAACTGATCCGAAATTGTTTTGTCTCCCTTGGCCTGGTCGCTATGGCGTCTGCAGCACTTGCGCAAACTAATGCCGATGCTGCACGCGCTCTGTCCGAGAGAAAAATGTGCCTCGTCTGTCACAAGATCGAGGAGAAATCCATGGGACCCTCGGTGCGCGATATGGCGAAGAAGTACCAGGACGTCTCCGGTGCGCAGGCCACGGTGATTGCAAGGCTGCGAAAAGGTTCAAAAGGCGTTTGGGGAAGCATGCCGATGGCGCCGGTCAGTCATGAGGTCACGGACGACGAACTCAAAACCATGGTCGCCTGGATGCTGTCGC
>CAMDFL010000155.1 GCA_945897475.1 Bordetella parapertussis | reverse complement strand
CCCATGGCGATACAGGTGATGACCACAAAGGCGCCAAAATCCGGCTCTTGCAGCAATAACCCACCCACCACCATCATGACCCCGAGCATTGGCAGCAGTCCCCGCTTAAAACTGTTCATCAACTCGGATTTCCTCACCGTGTAGTCGGCAGCATAAAGAACCGCGAAGAATTTCATGAGCTCCGAGGGCTGCATGGTCGCCACGCCCAACGATAACCAGCGGCGCGCTCCGTTGACCTCGCGACCGGTGCCCGGCAACAGCACCAAGGCCAGCAAGACGACGCCGCCGAGAAACAACCACGGCGCGATCTGCTGCCAGGCACGCATCGGCACCTGGAAAACGAGCAATGCGGCGGCGACCGAAATCACCAGAACTACCGCGTGCCGGAGAAGAAAATAGGTGCTCTTGCCGGCGGTGAATCGGCTCACCTCCGCCGAGGCGATGGACGCCGAATAGACCATCACCAGGCCTAGCCCCAAGAGCAGCAGTGCCGGCCATAGCAATCCGGCATCGTATTCAAACGCCGCCGCTCGATTGGCATCCGCGCTATGGAGCATCGCAGAACCCCTCCACCACAGCGCGAAATACCTCACCGCGATGCACGTAATTGCGGAACATGTCGAAGCTCGCGCATGCCGGAGAAAGTAAGATCGCGTCACCGGATTGCGCTTCGGCCATGGCCCTACTCACCGCCTCCTGCATCTCACCAGCGCTCGACAAGGGAACGCCGGAATTGGCCAGCACAGCCGCAATCATTGGCGCGTCTCGCCCAATCAATACCACCGCGCGCGCGTAACGCGATATCGCGCTCGCGAGCGGATTGAAATCCTGCCCTTTGCCCTCACCTCCGGCTATCAGCACCACCTTGCCACCATCCGCGCCAAGGCCTGCCAAAGCCGCGAGCGTCGCGCCCACATTGGTGCCCTTGGAGTCGTTATAGAAGCGCACCCCGCCATACGAGCGCACCAACTCCACCCGATGCGGCAAGCCGCGGAATTCGCGCAAGGCCTGGAGCAAAGAGTCAAAAGGCAGCCCCAAGGCCCGGCATAAGGCGAGTGCCGCGAGCGCGTTGGTGGCGTTGTGCAGGCCGTCAATACGCAATTCGCGAATGTCGATCAGGCGCTGTTTGCCCTGCGCGATCCAGATCGCGGCACCATCCCTGATCAAACCGAAATCCTCGTCGCGATGGGGCGCGTCCGCACCGAATGTCATCACCGGCCGGCCGGGAATCGCCATGGCAAGCGATTGATAGTCGTCTCGGTTTAGTATTTGCGTTCCTGTGCCATTGAAAATTCTCGCCTTCGCGGCGGCATAGCTCTCGATGGACCCATGCCGGTCGAGATGATCTTCGCTCAGGTTCAGCACAGTTGCGGCGTCCGCGGCGAGGCAGGTCGTGGTTTCCAATTGAAAACTGGACAACTCCAACACCCACATGGCCGCCGCAGCATGCTTGCTGACTTCGCGGCGCGATAAGGCATCGAGCACCGCTGGACCGATGTTGCCCGCCACTTCGCAATCCAGGCCCGCGGCCTTGCACATCGCGCCGGTAAGTGCGGTGACCGTGGTCTTGCCATTGGTGCCCGTGATCGCGAGAATTCGCGGTCGAAGTTTCTCCCGAATTTTCTCCCCCTGAACGGCGCGGGCGAACAACTCCACGTCACCAACCAGTGGCACATTGGCGCGACGCGCAAGCGAATCGGCGAACGCCGGATCTCGGGGCGACAAACCTGGGCTGATCGCCACCAGATCGACGCCGTCGAACGCTGCGTCCGGAAATCCACCCAGGTGCAGGCTCACCGCGGGATCGAGGGCCAGTTCACGCATGCCCGGCGGATCGATCCGGCTGTCGGCCACGCGCACCGATGCCCCGTGGCCTGCGAGCCACTTTGCCATCGACATTCCTGTTTCACCCAATCCGAGCACCAGTATCGTCTTTCCCTTGAGTCCAAAATCCTGCATCGGGTTTCATTACCCTTCAGCGCAACTTCAGCGTCGACAACCCGAACAACACCAGCATCATGGTGATGATCCAAAAGCGCACTACCACCTGCGTTTCCTTCCAGCCGTGTTCCTCGAAATGATGATGCAGTGGCGCCATCAGCAACACGCGGCGTCCCACGCCATAGCGTTTCTTGGTGTACTTGAACCAGCCCACCTGCAACATCACCGACAAGGTTTCGGCGACAAACACGCCGCCCATGATGAACAGCACGATTTCCTGGCGCACGATCACCGCTACCGTTCCCAGTGCCGCGCCTATCGACAACGCACCGACATCGCCCATGAACACTTCCGCGGGATAGGCGTTGAACCACAGGAAACCCAAACCTGCCCCCGCCAGCGCGGCGCAGAACACCAGGAGCTCCCCTGCGCCGGGAACATACGGAAACAAAAGATATTTCGCGTAGACGGTATTGCCCACCACATAGGCGAACACACCCAGGGCTGAGCCCACCATCACCGTAGGCATGATGGCAAGACCGTCCAGGCCATCGGTCAAATTCACGGCGTTTGAGGTGCCCACAATCACGAAATAAGTCATCGTGATGAAACCCCATACACCTAGCGGATAGGCAATGTCCTTGAAGAACGGCACCATCAGGTCCGCCCTGGCCGGAAGATTCATCTCGAACCCGCTTCGCATCCAGGCAAGAAACAGGTCGAGAATCTGGGCGTTGCCCGGCGCGGATACCGCGAACGCCAGATAGACCGCCGCGATCAATCCGATCAAGGATTGCCAGAAGAATTTCGCCTTCGCCGACAAACCCTTGGAGTTGCGATGCACCACCTTGCGATAGTCATCCACCCAACCGATCGCGCCAAAACCAAAAGTCACCACCAGCACCACCCAGATAAAGCGGTTGCTCAAATCCGCCCACAATAAAGTTGTGATCAGTAGCGCCATCAAAACCAGCGCACCGCCCATGGTGGGCGTCCCGGTTTTGGCAAGATGCGTTTGTGGTCCGTCCTCGCGAACAGACTGTCCGATTTTGTACGCAGCGAGCCGTCGAATCACCGCCGGTCCCGCGAGCAGAGAAATCGCCAATGCAGTCAGACAGGCCAGCACCGCGCGCAGCGTGATATAACTAAACACGTTGAACACGCGTGCATCTGTAGCCAGCCATTGAGACAAACTGAGCAGCATCAATGCACCCCTGTCTCGGTAATACGGGTGGTCGGGGCGAGCACCAAGGCATCGATGACCCGTTCCATTTGCATGAAGCGCGAGCCTTTCACCAGCAGCGTGGCCCCAGTCCTGTCGTAGGGCCGCAGCGCAATCATTAATTGATCGAACGAATCGGCATGCGTTCCGGCGCCAAACGCGTCCACCGCGTGAGACGCCAGATCGCCCAGTGTGTACAGACCGGTGAGTCCGGCTCTACGCGCGTGATCGCCGACTTCGGCATGAAATGCAGGCCCCTGCTCACCCACCTCACCCATGTCGCCCAGCACCAGCACGCGCGGCTCGTCGCATGCCGCCAGCACCTCGATCGCGGCATGCACCGATTCGGGGTTGGCGTTGTAGGTATCATCGATTAGCACCGCCCCGGCTAGGCTGCTGGTACGCTGCATGCGCCCTTTGACGGCCCGAAAGGCTTGTAAGGCACGCGCGGCGGATTCAAGCGACGCCCCGGCAGCGAGCGAGGCGGCAATGGCCGCCAGGGCATTGCGAATGTTATGCAGACCCGGCATGGACAACTCAAAATCGAAGCTGCCCTCTGGGGCACATACCTCGATGCGGCTGGCGAATTGGCCCAGTTGATGGCGCGCATGCACGGCAGCTCCGCTGTTCAGGCCGAAATCGCAGACCGTCGCGCCCGCGCGCGCGCAGGCATCGCGCCAGATGTCGGCGTGTTCGTCATCCGCATTGATCACCGCTATGCCGCCGCGCGGCAGGCTGTCCACAATCGCGGCGTGTTCGCGGGCGACCTCGGCAACGCTTTTCATGAACTCCTGGTGCTCGCGCTGGGCGTTGTTCACCAGGGCGATGCTCGGGCGCGCCATTGAAGCCAAGATCGCTGTTTCACCGGGATGGTTCATGCCAATCTCCACCACGGCCGCTCGATGGCTCTGGCGCAGACGCAACAAAGTGAGCGGCACGCCGATATCGTTGTTGAAATTGCCTTCGGTCGCCAGAACACTGGCCGCGCCGAAATGCTCTCGCAATATCGCGGCGATCATCTCCTTAACCGTGGTCTTGCCGTTCGATCCAACCACCGCTATGAGGGGAATCTCGAATCGAGCGCGCCAAGCCGCGGCCAGACTTCCCAGCGACACCCGCGTGTCCTCGACCACCAGTAAGGGCAAGGGCGGATTTTCGTTCGACCATTGGCGATCCACCATCGCCCACCGGCGATCCACCATGACTGCGGCCGCGCCGTCGCGGGCCACTGCGGCGACAAATTCATGACCATCGAATCGCTCACCGCGCAATGCTATGAACAGCGCGCCGCGTTCGAAGCGCCGGCTGTCGGTAGATACAGAGGTGAAAATCGTGGGGGTAGAAATTGGCGGGTCAAAATCCTTGGATACGCAATGCGCGTCTCCCACCACCGTGGCGTTCAAACTGCTCGCGGCATCCATGAGGCTCATCATGCGCCCCAGGCCTCCAACGCCTGACGTGCCTCGTTCGCGTCGGAGAAAGCGATGCGGCTCGCGCCGATTTCCTGATAGGCCTCATGCCCTTTGCCGGCGACCAGCACAATATCGTGGCAACCGGCCTCGCGCACCACCCGGGCAATCGCTTCGCGCCGGTCCGCCACGCGTTCATGGGCGCAATTGATGCCAGCGGAGATCTCGGCAATGATGGCCTGTGGATCTTCACCGCGCGGATTATCGTTGCTCAGCACAATGCGGTCCGCGTGACGAGCAGCTACGGTGCCCATCAAGGCGCGCTTGCCGCGGTCGCGCTCGCCACCGCATCCAAACACCACTGCAAGCTTGCCGCCTTGCGCGCGTGCCATATCACGGAGCAAGTCCAGCGTGTGCTCCAGGCTGTCGGGGGAATGCGCGTAATCGACAACCACCAATGGCCGCCCATCACCGCCGAACCTCTGCATTCGCCCGACCACCGGCTGCATTTTCGCGATTACGGCAATGGCCCTATCGAATGGCACGCCGGAGGCAAGCATCGTTCCCAGCACACCGGCAAGATTGGCGACATTGAAACCTCCCAGCAGCGAACTGCATACCTTGGCCTCGCCCCATGAAGTGGTCACCGTGAATTCGCAGCCCTGCGAGGAGTTCCGAATCGCATGCGCCTGGACAAAGCATTCCAATCCAGCATGCCCCGCAACTCCATCCACACAACTGTAGCCGACGCGGTTGACACCACTCCCCGAGAGCATCCGTGCGATCTGCACACCTTGAACATCGTCCAGGTTGAGCACTGCATGGCGCAGACCGGGGGTCAGGAACAAACGCTGCTTGGCATGCGCATAGGTTTCCATATCGCCGTGATAATCAAGGTGGTCGCGTGACAGATTGGTAAACAGCGCCGCGCCGAAATCCACGCCGTTCACTCGCCCCTGCTCCAGCCCGATCGAGGAGACCTCCATCGCGACGCCCTGCCCGCCCTCGCGCAATAGCTCGGCCAGCATGCTGTGCAGGCTCACCGGATCAGGCGTGGTGTTGGGATTGGCCACGAGCACCTCTGTGGCGTCACCGCCGGGCTCGCCGGGAAAACCCGTCCCGAGGGTGCCAATCACCGCGGTATGCGCGCCGGCAAGCTCGCAGGCCTGCGCCAGCCAATGGCTGCACGATGTTTTGCCATTGGTGCCGGTGACGCCCATGGTCCACAAACGCTCCGATGGCCGTCCGTAGACCTGGTGCGCGAGCGCGCCTGCAGCCTGGCGCAAATGGGCCACAGGACGTTGCGGAAAATCGATCTCTCCCGACCAATTGAAGCCTTCGGCGTCCCAAAGCACCGCGGCAGCCCCATTTTGCAGGGCCTCTCCGATATAGCGGCGTCCATCGCTTGCTTCACCGGGGTAAGCAAGGAACACATCGCCCGGTTTGACACGGCGGCTGTCGATCGCCAAGGCACTCACCACCAGGTCCCGTGCACGAAACCAGTCCAGCAGTTCATTGATTGAATTTCGACCCGATGGACCTCGCTGAATTCGCGCCGCCGGGATTTCATGAATAGTACCCATCAGATACTCTCCTCGATGCGCTCGCTCGAAGGGGGCAGCTCCACCGGTTTCATGGGCGCGTCGGGGGCGACGCCCAGACTGCGAAGCGCCCCTTCCATTATCCGGGCGAACACTGGCGCGGCGACATCGCCGCCGTAATGTTTGCCAGCCGATGGTTCGTCAACAGTCACGGCCACCACCAGACGCGGATTGCTCACCGGGGCGAAGCCGACGAAAGAGGCGCGATACTTGTGGCTCGCGTAGCCCGAACCTTCAACCTTGTGCGCGGTTCCGGTCTTGCCCGCGACGCGGTAACCCATGATCTGCGCACGCGGCGCGGTACCACCCGGGCCGGCCGCGGCCTCCAGCATCGCGCGCACAGCGCGAGCCGTTTCAGCCGATATCACTTTCCTGCCCGCCGCCGGGCCGGCATTCTTGATGAAGGAAACCGGCGCCATTTCACCATCGCGCGCAAAGATGGTGTAGGCCTGAGCGAGTTGAAACAGGGAAACCGAAAGGCCATAACCGTAGGACATGGTGACCTGTTCGATCGGGCGCCAGGTCTTGTGAGGTCTCAATTTTCCGGATACCGCGCCTGGAAAAGACACTTGGGGCACCACACCAAAGCCGGATCTGCTGAACATTTCCCACATATCTTCACGCGTCAGGGAAAGGGCGATCTTAGAGGTGCCCACGTTGCTCGATTTCTGGAGGACCTGTGCGACACTCAAGGCTCCCAGCGGGTGCGCGTCGCTAACCGTGGCGCGGCCAATGATCAATTTGCCCGGCGCGGTCTGGATGACTGTGTCAGGGCGAACCCGGCCTTCCTCCAGGGCGAGCGCAATGGTGAAAGGCTTCATGGTGGAGCCCGGCTCGAACGTGTCTGTCAACGCGCGATTGCGCAACTGCGCACCCGCCCGCTTCGACTTGTTATTAGGGTTATAGGTCGGCAGATTCACCAAGGCGAGCACTTCGCCGGTGACCACATCGAGCACCAGCACCGCCGCGGCTTTGGCGCGATGCGCTTCGAGTGCGGCGCTCAATTGGGAAAACGCATTGCTTTGAATTCGTGCATCAATGGACAAGGTGAGATCGCGGCCGTCCTCGGCCGGTTTGATCAATTCCATATCCTCGACTATCTGCTGCATTCGGTCGCGTATGACACGTCTGGAGCCGGGCTTGCCCGCAAGCTCCCCCTGAAACGCCAACTCAATGCCTTCCTGACCGGTATCCTCCGCGCCAGTGAAGCCAATCACATGCGCCATCACTTCACCGCCGGGATAATAGCGCCGGTACTCGCGACTCTGAAAAAGACCGGGAATGCGCAACTCGGCGATTTGATCGGCCACCTCCGGGGAGATCTGGCGTTTCAGATAGACAAAATCGTTTTCGCCCGAGGCAATACGGCGTTGAATATCCTCCCCCGGCATGCCCAGCAAGGAACCCAGACGCGCAAGCTGCTCGCCCTCGAATTTGATTTCGCCGCGAGCCGCCCGAATTGATTTTACCGGCGTGGAAATCGCCAGCAATTCGCCGTTGCGGTCGGAGATACGTCCACGGTTGGCGCTGATCTCGACCACCCGGCTGTAGCGCGATTCGCCCTTTGCGCGTAGAAAATCGTTGTCCCAGCCCTGCAGGAAGGCCGCGCGCGCGCCCAGCGCCAGAAAACCGGCGAGAAACAACAGCACCAATACGCGCGAGCGCCACACCGGCAGACGCAAATTAAGCACCGGGCTGGTGACGAAATTCATTTCACCGCCTCGGCGCCGGGAACCAACTGTATGCGGCGTGCGTCCGGCACGCGCATGCGAAGCGATTGTGTCGCGATCTTCTCTATGCGCGAGTGCATCGCCCAGGTGCTCTGTTCGAGCTGCAATTGGCCGAACTCCACCTCCAGCTGCCGCGCCCGTTCGTTCTCCTCCTCCAGCGATATGAACAGCTTCCTCGCCTGATGCTGCGAACTCACCAGCCCGATCGCGCACAGGATCAACACCGCCAACAGAATGAGGCACAGGCGAGTCATAAGTGGCGTATCTCATGCGCCGCGATCATCCGCCCCGATAGCGGCGGAATTGCGTCGCGATAATGATCAAATAGGGCGCCCTGCATCATGCGAGCCGCTCCGCCACCCTCAAGGTGGCGCTTCGCGCGCGCGGATTGACGCGAAGCTCAGCCTCACCAGGGCGCAGTGCACGGCCGACTAAGCGCATTCGCGGCTGCGATAATTCTGCGGCACGCACCGGCAATCGCTCCGGCATCACACCGGGGCTAGACTCTACCCGCATGAAGCGCTTGACAATCCGATCCTCCAGAGAGTGAAAACTGATCACCGCAAGGCGGCCGAGGGGGCCGAGCATGGCCACCGCCTGAGGAAGCACTAACGACAACTCTTCAAGCTCCGAATTGATGTGAATCCGTAGAGCTTGAAACGTGCGCGTCGCTGGATTCTGCCCGGGCTCACGCGTCCTGACGGCCGCACCCACGAGATCGGCAAGTTGCCCGGTCCGGGTAATAGGCCGTTCCTGCCGAGCAGCAACAATCGACGCTGCAATCTGTTTAGCAAACCGTTCTTCCCCATGGCTTTTTATTACCTCCCTTATGTCGCCTTCGTCAGCACGGTTCAACCACTGTGCAACCGTTTCCCCACGAGTGGTATCCATCCTCATGTCGAGCGGCCCGTCGCCGCGGAAACTGAACCCGCGGTTCGGATCGTCCAACTGCGGCGAGGACACTCCCAGATCGATCAACACCCCTGCCACCTCCGTCACACCAATCGCTTCGAGCTCTTGTCTGAGCTGGCCAAAGCGCGCGTGAATCAGTTGCAAACGCCCGTCGTGGATCGACTGTCCCTCTTCTATCGCGGCCCTATCGCGATCCAACGCGATCAGGCGGCCCCGAGGACTTAGCCTCTCCAAAATCAACCTGGCATGCCCCCCTCTGCCGAATGTTGCATCGACGAATACGGCGTGCTCGCGATCGGATACGAGCAAGGCATCAAGCGATTCGTGAGCGAGGACGGGTACATGAGTCACAGCGTGAAGTTTTCGGTGCCGGGCGGCGGGGACGTTGCCGCCAGGGCCTGCGCCCGGGTGCGCTTTTCCTCCCAGGTGGCGACATCCCACAGCTCGAAATGACTGCCCTGTCCGACGCACATCACATCCTTTGTGATGGCGGCGAATTTGCGCAATGTCGGCGACACCAGGATGCGCCCCTGCGCATCGAGATCAAGTTCCTCGGCATGGCCTACCAAAAGCCGATTCCACCAGCGCGCCTGCTCGTTAAAGGCAGTCAAGGATTGCATGCGTGCACTGATAGGCTCCCACGCTGCGTGTGTGTAGAGCAATAGGCATCCATCGGGATGCGCGGTCAGAACAACGCCTTGCCCACCCGAGGTCAGGGCGTCACGATGCTTAGTGGGAACGGCAAGCCGGCCCTTGGCATCGAGAGTAAGTTCCGTCGTCCCCTGAAACAAGAAAGCCCCTTTGACTAGTGAGAATTTCCAATTTTCCCCACTAAAACCTACTAATCACTACTTTATACCACCAAAATATTGGCGGCAAGTGAAAAATAGGTATTTTTTCAATCAGGACAGGGACTTAGATAAGGAATTAGGGTGCTTTCTTGGTGTTTTATTAAAAATAAAACTATTTAAAAACAATATATTAAAAATTCTAATTCATGTATTACCTTAAATAAAATGGGGCTCTCTTAAGTCCGAATTCCGGGACAAAGAATAAATCGACTCTGCTTTATTCAGAAACCGCGTTTTTATAC
>CAMDFL010000154.1 GCA_945897475.1 Bordetella parapertussis | reverse complement strand
AACTATGTATCCAACATTTCCGACACAACATCAACATATCAATTTCAGATGCTTAGTCAAATTCGTTCAGGCGCTAAGTTTACTTATGCAATAAGAAAGTAAAAGGCAAAGTAGACCCTAGTGCCACGACGCGTACTTTATGTTTAAGCTGATAGATGGCAAAGGCATAGATGTAATTTTGCTGTAGCGTAATGCACGTAACTCACTCAATGGGATTGATCGCTTATTCCAGCCAGTTGCTGGGAGGCCTACACGTAAGTCTCGGTTGCAGCACTTGGTCTTGGCGCGCGAGATCATGTCGAACATTACCTCCGCGAATGTGAGAGGACATTCGGCGCCACCCAGATCGCTTTTCGATTTCGCGATTACTTGCGACCGGGTGTAATAGCTCAATTCACCGTTGTGACGTGAGGTGAATTGACATCTTGTCGCAACAACAAAACTTCCTTATCTACCCTTAAAGTCGACAAATTTTTCTGGGCTGACACGCATTGCCGCACCCGTAGGGCAGGCACGTACGCAAGCAGGGCCGCCCGAGAGGTCTTTGCACATATCGCATTTAACCGCTTTTTTGCCTAGTTCTGCGTTGTGGTAGTCATGTTCCCGCCCGGGTTCGGTGGTCAGTCCGGTGAGCAGCCATGCCCACAAACCTGGAGCCCGCCGGTCGGGATTCACCTGCGAGAGCTGGATGACGCCATAGGGACAATTGCGCTGACAATTACCGCAGCCGATGCAGCTATTGTCGATAAAAACTTCGCCGTTAGGATTGCGGTGAATCGCATCCGGTGGGCAGTCCTTCATGCAATGCGGATTTTCGCAGTGACGGCATGAGGTGGGCACGTGAATATTCTCGAACGTAGGACCTGCCTGGCGATCCAGGCGCGATGTGCCGTCGTGAACATCTGCGCACGCTTTTTCGCAGTTATCGCATCGAACACAAAGTCCCTCATCGATCAGGAGAACGTCGGTACCTTCGCCGAGTCCCTGCCCAATCAAAAAGCTAATAAGGTTTCCAGGATCAGGTTCCTCTTCGCGCTGAACGTTGCTCGACATTCTTGCGAGGACGCTTGCTTCTACCGCTTTGCTCAATGCAGCGTTTTTCTTGAGCACTGCGGTAAACGATTTGGCTGGGAGCAGGATCGTCTCGGAGGTTACTGCTGCGCGTACCGTCGCAGATCGCCGGGCATCCGCGGCCAAAAGAGCCATTTCACCAACATAATTGCCTGCGGCCACATAGGAGAGCACCACCTCCTTGCCGCCGAGAATACGGGAAATCGTGACCGACCCTTTACGGATGAGATGTAAGCCATCGGCTTCGTCTCCCTCCTTGAACAAGGCCGTACCTGCGGCGAATTTCTTAATCGTTGCACCCTCGACGATCTGGTCCATCTCCGCTTCCGAGACCATGGGCGCGATCTGGGCGCGCACCGCGCGACGTAGAGATATCTCGTCGATGGTATTGCGCACTGCCTCCGCTCCAGTCATGAGCTTAAGCATCGAGCGGCGGGAAGTCTCGATCAACACGCAGTTATCGCCTGCGTGAACCGTACCGGAACGGCGTCTTCCGGAAAGCAGGCCCAGCTCACCAAAAAACTGACCTTGCCCAAGCGAAACGGCCTTAACCCCAGCTCCAGTGTCCGGAATATCGATCAGCACAGACCCTTCCAAGACCGAATAAAAGGAATTGGAATAGTCGTCCTTCGCGAAAATCAGATCACCGCGTTTGGGCGCGGAAACTATGCTGTCCAGCATGAATTCACGCAACTGCAGCGTGGTGATGCCCTTGAACAGTGGCACCTGGGATTGCACCAGTGCCAATGCCTCGGAGACGTTTTTTGCGCGTTTGTAGCTAGAAAATACGGCTTTCAGCAATCCTTCATCCGCGGGTTCTACGGGATTGCCGAGAATGTATTCAACGACTTCGTAGCCCTGGTTCATCGCCTGCTTGATCAAGGGGTAACCGCCGAGCGCTCCGATGATATACAGGCCAGGTACATTCGACTCATAGGTCGCCGACACTTGTGGTACGGAATCCATGGCCGCGCTTGGGAACTTTACTCCAAAGCTCTCAACCAGCTTTCGCGGCGCAATGGCGCCCAGGCGTCCGATGATTCGGTCGCAGGGTATATTTTCAACGCCTTGCGGTGTCTGCGCGACAAAACATAGTGGTTTGAGATCATTGGGCGTGGCCTCGACCTTGATCGCGCTGGTGCTCCCGCGAACCTCCATTTTTCCGTCACGAAGCGCAGCCATCACCAAGTCGACATTGCCTTGCTTGGCGGTCGGATATTCATCAGTCCGATTGACCAGAATCACCCGGTTATTGTCTTTCAGGGCATTCGCATTCTCAATACCCGCATCGCCTGCTCCGACCACGATGATGGTTTCGCCGCTGTACTCGTCGGGATCGTCCAGCTGATACTGGACATGATCTAGATCATCTCCTGGCACACCCATTTTGCGAAGATTACCCTGCAAGCCGATACACAGCACCACCGTTTCCGCAACAAAGGTCTCCCCTGCGGCAGTCTTGATCTCGAATGCGCCTTTGGATCCGGTTATTGCCGTTACCGCGCTGCCCGTTTTAATATTGACTTTGTATTGCTCTAATTCCTCATTCCACTTGTTCAGAATAGTTTCGCGCTTGCCTGCGGCGAAAGTAACGGGGCTGCGCAAGGGAAGAACCCCTGGCTCATCCATCACGTGCTTACCCTTTTGGTAGCGGAATATCGTATGCGAAGCATGGCTCTGTTCTTCGAGTAGAACATGCGAGACATTAAGTTCCGCAGCGTGGGCGGCACAGGACAGGCCGCTCGGGCCTGATCCAATAATTGCAATACGAACGGTTTCGCTCATTTGATCATCCCGGTCTCGACACTTGCCTTGAATTCGCGCAATGCCTTTTGAAAGGCCACCGGCTGATATTTCTCATCATGCGCCACGCTCGTCAGCAGTTGCTTCATTGAAGGCCTTAAGGCTTGAGTACGTATCAGCTTTTGCTTACCCATGACTTCAACAACGCTTTGTACCGCCATGACAGCCTGTTCTGCACTTTGATAATCATTATAATTTTGACCGGCAAGTCCGTCCTCAATCAGTCCTCCCAACATGGCGCGAAGGTCATCATTGGAAAAGCGGTGGGCGCCTATCTTGGGAATCAGCGATGCAATCATCTGCTCAAGGGCTCGGACTTGGGCAAGTGCGTCGTTTCCAGATCCTACAGCCTGGTGCATCCGCGTGACCTGCCGCCCGAATGCCTCAGCTTCCTGTGGCGAAACACGGCGGGTTATTTGCCTCAGCATTAGAAGGTTGGAATCATTGAGACGCACAATTCCTGGACCCGCTCCGACGCGGGCAGCGGTATTGCGTTTGTCGGCCATTGGGTGATGGCAGGAATGGCAATCGAACAAAACCAGTTCCGGGAATAATCCATCGCGCCCACGCGGGCCTTGCAACAGGTTCAGCAGTTCTTTCGCGCCAATCGCCTGTCCAACGGCCCACGAGCGTACGCCATCCCAGTTGCCCTTTCGCTTCTCCCAATTCGAATCTATCTTGTAGTGACGTGGCTGTAGTTCGCTGAAGGTGTCCATCTCGAAACTCATTCGTGGATGTCCTGCGGCCATAATCTTGTGAGTAACGAATTTGTCCTGCGTTCCAAGGTGGCAGGATAGGCACAGTTGCGTGCGTGATACGTCGTTGCCGGTTGGATACAAACCTCTCTTCACATTACTCGCATGCGTGGCGCCTGGTTCGACATGACTTCTAACCCATTTCTCTGCCGGACCGTGGCATGCCTCACAGGTGATGCCATCCGAGGCTTGATAGCCCGCACTGCGGTGCTCGGGCTTGGGATTGTGGGTATGACAGTCCAAGCACAGATCACTCTTATGCGCGGGCTCGGGCATGGAAAGTTTTCTGGCAATTTCTTTTGACAGGTCGTTTAGCAGCACCCCGTAGGATCGCGCATGCTTATCGGACCGCGACCAGGTGATGTATTCATTTTGCAGAACGCTCGAATTTTTCCATTGCTCAACTGAGCCGTGGCAAAGACTGCTTGAGCAACTGCCCACGCCCAGAGTCTTGCCTTGTGCATGTTGAGGCAGCGGTGTTTGAGCACTCACCCCCACTTGCAGCAAGCAGGCAGCTGCAAACCCCATTAATCCGCGTCGAATTGAGTTCATGGCTGCTTTTGCACCGGTTCTATACGATCTTTCACGCGCCAGGGCGTGCCGTCTGGTTTGAGGTACATCTTGCGTTGCTCCTCAAGGTTAAAGGGACGTGAGCCGATGCGTCCAAATACAGCGACCTGACCACCTGTTTCATCGACACCGCGATCGCGCTCCAGGGCTCGCGATACAGAAAGCGCTGGCGAGCGTGTTTTGCGCCACGCAATCACTTGCGGTTTAGGATCGGGACTAAATCCGTAGAATTTAGGTTGCGTGTCGGGGGCCGTAATCTGAATGACTTTCAGCCCATTGCGTCCGTCTGCGACATAGGCGAACGCCGATGCATTGGTCGAGGCGACGGTCACGTCACGCACGTCATTGAGTGTCCCGTCGGCGGTAAATTTCATATAGACCTTGGGTTTTTCGGGGTTCTCGATATCCACGATAATCAAACCTTCGCGTCCTCCCGCGACGTATGCATAGGTTCGAGCGAGATGAATTCGGTCCGCATCCACGAGTGGTACAAACGCTGATTCAACGAGTTTCGCGCGTTCCGGGTTTGTGACATCGATCATGCGCAATCCGGTGTCATCGGTTACCGCTAAATAACGTAATTGAAGCGCACTAGATCGGGCACCCTTGAGAGGGACCACCGCCGCCACCACGGGTTTTAGCGGGTCCTTGAGATTCACGATAACCACACCAACGCTTGCCGTTATGTAAGCGTATGAACCGGCCAAGGTGGCATGGCGAGCACCGTTCAGCACACCATCGCGATTCCAGGTTACCTCACGCTTGAGGAAGTTGTTCTGTGAATCACCATCCTGAAGCGTGTTGACATCCACCAGGATAAGACCTTCGATCGCATCCGTTATCAGCGCGTAGTTGTAGATCGGATGCATCGGTTGCTCCTGATTTACCTTGCGCATGAGGTCGCCTTGATTTTTAGCTGGCGCTATCGGTTGTGTGGTTGGCAGTACCACGCAGGTCGCGTTTTTTGATGGGATATGCGTATTCTGTCCAAGTTTGGAAAACGGCGCGGAAATAATTCGTTGCGATATGCCTTTGTTTGCAATCGAAGCGACGTCATAGACGCGCATACCACCACCACCTTCGGCGACGTAGAGATATTCTCCTCGCAACTGAATGCAACTGGCTCGTCCCGCTGTCGAGTGATCATGAGCTTCGGGAAGCCTGCGTGCACGCTTGAGGTGAGTGGCGTACCAGTCGGGATAGGCATAGCGATGCAGATAACTTCCTATAACGGCTTGTGGCTCTTCCCATTCCGTAACCTGAACTGCTTCGATGTGTTTTTCTTCGCCGACCCAAGCGTTGTAGCCCAGCAAGCCGATGTAGCCGGTACCGTGAAGGAGGGTTTGCGCCAGGATCGCATTGTTGTCGTTTTCCGCGGACAAATGGCAATCCGAGCAACCTTTGGTTTCAGTCTTGCGCTCGGTATGCGGATAATGCGGCGCAAACGCCTGGCTTGAATAGCCGCTCGACGCAACAGGCGGTTGCTGAATGTAGATTTTTTCGCGGTTGGCGTTGGTGGAGGACAGGACCAGCGCCGACGAGGAGCGAATTGGCGTGATCTTGCTGTCCTTGACCGGGCCGTGTCGACCCAGATGGAACATGTCGTCTCGCACCACCTGCGGATTGTAAGTGGCGTAATTGCGTGAGAAGCCGCCTTCGTAATGGTTGCGTTCGGTCTTTTCGTTAGCCTCGATAGGCAAGTGACAGCCAGAGCAACTGGTGGTCCATGACAAGTGACAACTCTGGCAGGTAATTTTGTCGTCACCATGCGCCCGATTTGCCGTGGGCACAGAGAGACCGGCGGTCTGCGCGTAACCATCATAGGCACCCTTGGCGACCAGTTTGGCGCGCGCAGCCTTGGCGTTATAGGTCGGATGTTTTGGGTTGACCGAGTCCTTGACTAAGGACATCTCCCACTCGCGGTCGGGATACATCACGGAACGCTGAAACAATTTGCCGCCCACCCACTCGAAACGCCTGCGGCCGTCGGGGGTACGAAGTAGGCTCATATCCGTGCCTTTGGGCGGGGCCGCTGGACCGGTTGTATATAGCCGCGGATAGCGGTCCGCTGTCCCATGACAATCGGAACACTCCACTTCTATGGCCGCCGCTACCTCTCCATAAAGATGTCCGTTGCCGTGTGAGTCCTGGGAGAAATGACAATCTGCGCAGTGCATACCAACATCAAGGTGGATCGAAGTTAGATGGACTGATTTCTTGAATTTTTGTGGATCGTCGTCTGCCACGGCAATGCCATCCTTATCGAGCAGTGTTCCTTTCCGGTCGCGTTTGAAAATCGCCCGAAAGTTCCAGCCGTGTCCATGGTAATCAGCGAACTGCGTGTCCTTGAGTCCCGGATTGAGTTTGGAGACATCCTTCAAAAACTGTGGATCGCTCCACTTCCCACGTACCGCAGCGCCCTCGGGATTTCTGTTCAGAATTTCTCGACGTTCCTTGTCGGTTGGATAGCGTTGCTTTTCTGGCCACATCGCCGGCGCATCCGACTCGTAATCCCACATTGTGTAGCCGTAAAAGCTGTTGACGAAAATGTTGGGTTGGTGCATGTGGCAAATCATGCATTGCGAAGACGGAATCGCGCGCGTGAATTCGTGCTTTATCGGATGGCCTGATTTGTCCTTTGGAATAGTCGGGTCGACGGTTGCGGTGCGGCCCTCGTTGCCATACTTCGCGTATGGCCCTGAATGTCCGGGGTCGCGGTCGTTGGCATAGACCACATGACAACCGGCGCAACCCGACGAGCGGTAGTCGCCCGGCTGCTCATTGGTTCCCAGAAACCACATGAGTGGATCGTTCAATCGGGTCTTCATGAGGTTAATCGCTGGCACGGAAATTCTCGATCCCGTACCCGGCCCACGATTGGATTGCTTGATATCCGGGCGCCCCGGTTCGTCGAGAAGCTGTAAGCGTCCGCTGTTGTTGGGAAGCGCAATTTCCGGGAACTGTGTTCCATTGATGCGCCCACCCCTCTCGAAAACGCGAAAGATGTCTCCAGGCGGGATGGTCTCCCACGCCGGTATAGGTATCAATTCCGGCAACACACCTTTGAAGGTCAGCCATGCGTCGGGTTTGACGGGATTTTTAATCGTTGCTGCCTCGCCATTGCGGGTATAGGCCTCGCCCAATATGGCGTTCTTGAAAGGCAAAATGCCATTGTTGTAGGTTGCACCGGTGAAAAGCATTGCCCCTGTGGCCATTAAACTGCGCTCGGCCGCCTGAATCACCGGCAGGTGGCAGGCGCCGCAAGACTCGCGTACGACGCGATAATCGGATGGATTGACAAATCGCACAAACGCAGGACTTTCTTTATTCAGCAGTGTGTAAGACCCCTCCGGATTTGCTGATCCCTGTTTTTTCCATTCTTCGGCCACGCGGGGCGACACGTGTGCCTTGTTCATTTCGGCGAGATAGGATTGATCGTCCTTACCACCCTTTTCCGCGCCCGCTGGCTTGGCGATCTTGAAATCGCCACCGTGACAGTCGGTACAACCCAGAACAACTGCGGGATTAGCATGCATAGTGTGTCTGTCGGAGGCGGTATGGCAGGTAATGCATCCCGCCGATTTTGTTTCTGCTTGGGCCCAAGTCTGCTTCGCAGGTGCCACGGGGCTCTCAGGTAAATCGGGATCAGGACTGTTGGCATAGCCGATCAACGAGGCCGTCAGCAGCAATAGAATGGCGATTAGGGTTTTCATTAGAAGGTCAGCAATACATTGAACAATACCGAGTACTGGGTCGAATCGACCGAATTACCGTAGATCTCGCGCAAACCCTTGTAAGGGAACAATGCGCCGGCCGAAGTGTTGACCACCACATTCTGCGTAAAAAAAGGTCGATATTGCACGCCGACGGAGGCATCCAAACCTATTTTGGTACTGGTCAGACGTTGGTTTCGAAGCACCGCCAGGGACGACAGATTGTCGAACTCCAGATAATTTAAGTTGCTGATCACACGCACGCCGGGCGCGACGTCGAAATCCGCTCCGATTCCGAAAAGATGCAAGCCGGGGTTCGTGAAGTTTGACTGGCCGAATTCACGTGAAGTACGCAATGAAGGCAGCACCCCATTTCGCATCGACAGCGCCACCCCGCCTCCGCCAATAAGCGGTACCGCCTGGCGTATCCAG
Organism: Bordetella parapertussis; assembly: GCA_945897475.1. GTDB lineage: Bacteria > Pseudomonadota > Gammaproteobacteria > Burkholderiales > SG8-39 > 2-02-FULL-62-17. The sequence continues at coordinate 1,647 of CAMDFL010000154.1, read as the reverse complement.
TAGCTGGTGTCTGCCCCCGCGAACTGCGGGTTCTCCAAAACCGAGTCAAAGCCCGTTGCCTTGCCATCGTACGGGTCCTTATCGCCGGACGCGTACAAGCCACTCAGGCGTACCCGCACCCAGTCGAAGTCACGCGATACCTCCAATGCTCCAAAATGCGCGCCGATTTTCTCCTTACGTCCCGAAAACATACCGCGCTCATCTGTTCCCTTGGCGTAATAAGCTGAGGCGGATACGTTCCATTTGCCGAAATGACCATCACCGTTATAGCCGAGATAGGTCACGTCGTAATTATGCGGAAGACCGGTGCCGAATATTGCAGGCCTTTCGAGAAGTCCATTTTCACTATAGAAGGGGGGCTGTTGGCCTTCTCTATTGCGGTTGTAGAGCAAAACACCCTGAGAAGTGAATCCCAAAACAGGGGCATCCTGCCGGTATAAATTAAATACGAATGTGTCGTCGCTGCGCAGGCGCCTGCCGATATCGTTTAGACCGCTGTTGGTATCCTTATCAAGTCGGCGGAACCAAGCAAGGTTATATTGCCACTGGTTGTTATCGCGGGTTCCAAATAAACGCAAACCGAACGGTTGGTCGAGGAAAAGAAAACCGCGAAAATCAGCAGTGAAGGGCTGGATCCCGACACGCAAACTGTCAAAATCATAGCGCTGCGAAACGTCGCGCAAATGCTTGTCGAAGAAAAGTTCCTGGACCCCGACGAAGCTGTCGTTACGATCAACCCCGCGCGCTGGATTGATGTTGACGGCGCGCACCTCCTCGGTCGCGGCTCGATTGATGTTGATCGCAGGGACAAAGCGAAACTCGTAGTCGGGCGGTCTGAATGTGGTGTCGCCCTTGATCAGCGCAAGACTGACTACGCCGGTTTGCACCAAGCCGGACTGCCTGCCCCGACCGAATGTGCCGTTTGACCCGGCATTGAGAGTGGATTGCGCGCCTGTAGGTGTCGGCAGGCGGCGCGCCTCATACAAGGTATCCGAGAGCACACCTACGTTGAAAAACCACTCTTTTCCCAATTGTTTTTCAAGAACCGGAAGGTCGCCCTTGAGAACGTTTGGGTTATAGGGGTCAAGCAGGCTGTATTTGACCAGTCCTGCGTTTTTCAAAATGCGCCAGCGATCAGGCACTGGAATTGATTCGCCGATAAGCAGGGGCGAAGGTGCTGCGACCCGCGACGGGTCAATGAGTGGGAATCTAGGCTCAAGTGGTACGCCTTGTGGGCGTGCACGTTCGATACTGTCTTCTCCGCCAGTTCCCGCTGGCGCGCTTTTCCCGGAGTCTTGCGAGGCCGTTTCTTGACTCCCTCGGGGAGGCGATCCGGTTTCTGTTGCGATGCGGCTGTCAGCAGGAAACGGTCTTTGGTCCAGCGCCGCGCCGGTCGGATATTTGGTATTCAGCACCCAGGCGAAGGCGCCTGAAGCCCGCCGGATTTGGTACCAGTCTCCGCTTTTCTGGTTCGCTTCGACTTGAGTCCCCTGCTCCAGTCTGCCCACGACCGCCGAGTTTAAATCGGGTCGCTCATGCATCTGAATTTCCGGTATTTCTACCGTCAGCAGAAATCGCTCAGATGTTCTCGCGTCTGATGCTTCAACCTTTACAACCGCTGGTGGCGGTGCAACTGAAATTGGCGCC
>CAMDFL010000153.1 GCA_945897475.1 Bordetella parapertussis | reverse complement strand
CAGATGAGCATTTCTCCCGCATTGACCGCGTCGCGCGCCAGGTCATCGCGCAAAAAAGAAACACCCACGCCAGAGGCAACCAGATCGCGCAGCAAGGCCTCCTGATCGGCGATCACCACGCTTGCCGGCGCGAGCGACCGCGCTCGCAGCATTTCATGCGCCATCTGGTTTATGCGGCCCTTGGGCGGAGTCAATGCCCAGGGACGCGCGGCAAGGTCTTCCCAGGTATTGATCTGCCCCGCCCAGGCGTGCGGAATCACCACGACATAGTGCTGCTTCTCCAGGGCAAGCACCCGCAGCATGGGGTCGCGAGGTTCACCCAACACGAACGCGGCATCGAGTTCGCCTGCCAGCACACGTTCGATGCCCACACCCGAGATCGCAAGCTCCAACTCCACCTGAATCAATTTGTAGCGCTCGCGCATTTCGGAAATCACATCGCCCAGCCGCAGATGGTGCGCATCCAGAATCGTGCCTATTCGCAGGCGCGCATCTACCGAACCGGACAGCGCGCGAGCGTGATCGCGCAAGTGCAGTGAAGCGGCGAGCACTTTTTGCGCGTCATCCAGTAACAATTTACCCGAACGCGTGAGCGTCACCCCACGCGCCCGGCGCTCAAACAGTTTCACGCCAAGCTCGTCCTCCAGGGCGCGAATATGGCTACTGATGGTCGGTTGCGAGAGATTCAGTTTTTCGGACGCATGAGTAACGTGGCCTTCGGCGGCCACGGTCACAAAGCTTCGCAATTGCGTCAAATCCATGGGAATCGTTCGTAATAGATGGCGGGCGTCATGATGGATCACGCGATGAACGGCACCTGACAATGCTGCAAGCCATGGTACCGAATGCCACTTGCCGGCGTATTACGATATAGCCGGCATACGATATAGCCAATATACGAAATAGCCGATATACGATATAAGCTTGGCGGATCTCAGCGGAGCAACCGCTATAATGCGGCTCTTCGCAACCCCCCTACCGGAGTAGTCAAAGAAATGGAAGCCGAACGCGTCAATGCCATCAGCAATCGCCTCTCGGATCTGGACCGCCGCGCCGTAGAATTGCGGAGGTATCTTTGACTTCGATTCGAAGCAGGTACGGCTCGCGGAGCTGGTCCGCGCCCTAGAGGCGCCGGATGTCTGGACCGACGCGAAGCGCGCCCAGGAACTGGGCCGAGAAAAAAAACTAGTCGACGGCGTAGTGGGCACTTTGACCGGTGTTGGCGCCAATCTCGCCGATGCCCGCGAACTGTTTGACCTGGCCCGTGCGGAGAACGACGACGCCACGCTATTAGCGGTGGAGAACGATGTCGCAGCGATTGAAAAGGCGGTGGGGAATCTCGAATTCCACCGTATGTTCAATCATCCGCAGGATGCGAACAACTGTTTTCTCGATATCCAATCCGGCTCTGGCGGCACCGAGGCCCAGGATTGGGCGAGAATGCTGTTTCGCATGTATTTGCGCTATTGCGAGCGCAAGGGATTCCAGATCGAGGTGTTGGAGGAGTCCGCCGGCGAAGTCGCCGGCATCAAGGGCGCCACTATCAAAGTCACTGGTGACTATGCCTATGGCCACCTGCGCACCGAAACCGGCATTCACCGTCTGGTGAGAAAGTCCCCGTTTGACTCCAACGCGCGCCGTCACACCTCGTTCGCCAGTGCCTTCGCCTACCCTGAGGTCGATGAGAGCATTGTGATCGACATCAATCCTGCGGATCTCCGGGTGGACGTGTTTCGCGCCTCGGGCGCGGGCGGCCAGCACATCAACAAAACCGAGTCTGCGGTGCGCATCACCCATCTGCCTACCAATATCGTGGTGCAGTGCCAGAATGACCGTTCGCAGCACCGCAACAAAGCCGAGTGCATGGCGATGCTGAAATCGCGATTGTTCGAACTGGAAATACGTAAGCAAAACGAGCGCAAAGACAAGATGGAGGAATCCAAGACCGATATCGGCTGGGGCCACCAGATTCGCTCCTATGTGCTGGATCAGTCGCGCGTGAAAGACCTTCGCACCAATGTAGAGACTGGCAATGCCCAGGCGGTGCTCGATGGCGACCTGGACGATTTCATCAGTGCAAGTCTCAAACAAGGCGTTTAATTGACAGATGTGAATTAAACAAGGGTATTTAATTTAAATATTTAAACTTCCAGATCAATTAAAAACGGTCATTTTTACTGGATTTTGATCCTAGTAAGAGCATAAGAAACCTAATAAGTGGATAGAATGACAGAACTCAGCGCGCCCCCGCCCAAAGACGAAAACCAGATCATCGCCGAGCGACGGGCAAAACTTGCCGAACTGCGCAGGCAGGGCGGTATCGCTTACCCCAATGATTTCAAGCGCGAACACCTGGCCGCGGATCTGCATCGCGATTACGGCCTGCTGGAAAACGAAGCATTGCAGCTGAGCGCGGTGAGCGTCGCGGTGGCCGGGCGCATGATGTTCAAGCGCTTGATGGGCAAGGCCAATTTCGCCACGCTGCAGGACATGAGTGGTCGTATTCAATTGTTCATTAATCTCACCGATATCGGCGAGGCCACGCTAAACGCCTTCAAACATTGGGACATGGGCGACACCCTGGGTGCGCGCGGCACCTTGTTCAAAACCAAGACCGGCGAGCTCTCGGTGCGGGTTACCGAACTGCGCTTGCTCGCCAAGGCTCTGCGGCCCCTGCCCGAAAAATTCCATGGCTTGACGGATTCTGAGGCGAAGTATCGCCAACGCTACGTCGATCTCATCACCAATGAGGAAACGCGCCGCACCTTCGAGATTCGCAGCCGCGTCGTTGGAGAAATCCGCGCCTTCATGATCGGCAAGGGTTACCTGGAAGTCGAGACGCCGATGATGCAACCGCTGCCTGGCGGCGCTGCGGCCAAACCCTTCGAGACGCACCACAACGCGCTCGATATGAAGCTATACCTGCGCATTGCGCCTGAGTTGTATTTGAAGCGCCTGGTGGTGGGCGGTTTCGAGCGGGTGTTCGAGATCAACCGGAATTTCCGCAACGAGGGCATGTCCACGCGACACAATCCCGAGTTCACCATGATTGAGTTCTACGAGGCATATCGCGATTACCGCTACCTCATGGACTTCACCGAAGAGATGTTGAGCACGGTGGCGAAGGCGGTGCTCGGCAGTTCTGTTGTGCCCTACGGCGATCATCTAGTGGACCTGGGAAAGCCGTTCGCCAGACTGCGCATCCCCGAGGCGATCACCCAATACAACCCGGAGATCGCCCCCTCCGACCTGGAAAACCGCGAGACACTGTGCACGCTGTTGAAGCGCCATGGCGTCGACCCTGCAAAATTTCCGACGGCAGGCCTGGGCGCCTTGCAATTGCTGCTGTTCGAGCAGACCACCGAATCAAAGCTCATTCAGCCGACATTCATCATCGACTATCCGGCCGAAGTGTCGCCGCTGGCACGAAGGAACGACATCAATCCCGAAATTACCGATCGCTTCGAGCTATTCATTACCGGCCGCGAGATGGCCAACGGATTCTCGGAGTTGAACGATCCTGAAGACCAGGCGGCGAGGTTCGATGAACAGGCCAGCGCCAAGGCTGCGGGCGATGAAGAGGCAATGTATTACGACGCCGATTACATTCGGGCGCTGGAGTACGGTCTGCCGCCCACCGCCGGCGAAGGCATAGGCATCGACCGGCTGGTGATGTTATTGACCAACAGCGCCTCGATACGCGATGTGATTTTATTCCCGCAGATGCGGCCTGAGAGCTGATTCCACCAAACTACGCGGCGTGCATTCGCCACGCTTATTTTGCCCAACGGCGCGCGTTCTTAAGCAGCAGCAATTGCGGCTCACTGGGCATCGGCGGTTCGCCGCATGTGGTGCCTGAATGGATCGTGAAAAATACCGGCGCCAGTGTCACCCACATCCCCTTCCAGCAGCGATTTGCCTCCATGAGTCTGGAAATCGTCGGCAACACACCGGCGGAATTCGCCAAATTTATCGCCGAGGATCGCGCTCGCGGCGAGCGACTGGTTAAGACATCAGGCGCCCGCTTGGACGAACAATTCAATACTCCCCGCCCTACTTCTTGGGGATGATAGGCACCAGTAAGTACGACTCCTTCTTACCACCGGAGTAAATTGTGTTGTGCGCGCGCGCTTTGTAGTCGGCGTTGTAGTGGGTATAGATGGCCGTCCCCGCACCATCCACAGCGCTCACATCAACATGCAGGCTATGTCCTTTTTGCAGCACGATACTGGTGGCCCAGATTTCCACCTGGCACTCGACTGGCACACCGGGTGACAAGCACTGACGCTCGTCATGGGCGTGATAAGGGCGATAAGGCAGCGATTTATTTTTATCGAGTTTGCGATGCGAAGCACGCAGCCAGCCTTTAGTGAGCACTGTCGGTTGGCCTTGCGAACCCACTTCGAACACTTCCTTGCCATCGGGACCAAAATTACGCAGTGTCACCATGATGTCGGCATCATCGGTAGTCGATGACACCCAGACATTCATCACCAGCGGCCCGGTAATTTCGGTCGCTTCGGTCATCGGTGGCGTCACAAAGGTGGCGCCCATGCGGGCATGCCCGCCGCCGTGTCCGCCGGCACTTGCGGCATAGCTCAGCTTTTTCTCTTTCTTCGGCAAGCTCAGGAGGAGCTTACCTTCGATGCCATCGGACTTTCCATCCGGCTCGCGCTCGATATCCAGATACCATTTGGTCCATTTGGTGCGTGGAATCGGATAATCTTTCTCAAAACGGAAGTCGTAGCGGCCCTTCTTCCCACCGGTGCGAATCTCGAGTTTTACCGGGGGCTCGTCCATGATGCCGGTGTCAATATCCTTCAACCAGTGGTCGAACCAGCGCAATTGATCCGCGCGCCCTTCATCCGAATAGAAAGCGTGAAAGTGCGTTCCGGAGTGAATGCGCATTTTCTTGGTTTTGGTCTTCAGGCCCAGCCACGCCTCGGTATTGCCGCGCAGATGCAGGGAAAACGAAGTCCAGTTGCCGGCGGTGTATACCGGCACCTTGATCTGATCCCACTTGGCGCTAGCCTGACGCCAGTATTCGGAATCAAGATTGTGCGACATGTACTCCCACATCATGTTGTTATTGAACGAGTCCGGGTTATAGCTGCGCGGCTTGCCCAATAAATGCTGCGCGGTCCAATTCAAATACCAGTAGCCGAGGAAGCCGATGGCAAATATCCCGCCGTGATAAGCCTGATCGCGATACTGATCGGCGCGCCCTTCCCAGGGAAGGATCGCTTTCAGTGACGGCGGATTCAAGTTAGCCAAGCGCCATTGCGAAGCCGCGAGGTAGGAAATACCCATAGTGCCGATTTTTCCTGAGCACCAGCCGCGCTTGGCCATCCATTCCACCGAATCGTAATAGTCCAAAGATTCGGCATAGGAACTGGGCTCCGAGCGTCCTGGCGATTTGCCCGAGCCGCGCGCATCGACACGCACAATCGCAAATCCGCGCGGGCACCACCATTCGGGATTGCCGCTCTCCCAGTTCATGTGGGGATTGGGTTTCTCATCCAGATCGTCGGGGGGCACCCACAGCTTGTCCTTGTGATAAACGGACAAGTTCATGATCGCAGGGACCCGCTCCTTGCAATCGGGCCGAAACACATCGGCATAAATGATGGCGCCGTCACGCATCGGAATGGCAACGTCTTTTTCGACGATCAGTTTGTATTTTTTCGGCTGCGAACCCTGCTTCGCTTTTTTCTTGTCGCTCATAATCCCCCCATGCGGTTTAATCGAGTTTGATGCTGGCCGCCTATCCGATCAGGGTCGATCTGACGCAAACGCGGCGCGACCATTTCCATGATTGGCTTCGATGGCCAATTAATACGGATGATGGCAGGGAAGCGGGCGCACCGCCGAACCCAACCAGATTTTCTGGGTCATCGCAGCCGATTTACAAATAATTAAGTCCGCGGGGGAATCGTGCTCGCTGATCCAGGCCTCATCGAATCCCAGTTTGTCCGCGACCGCGATCTCGCGCAGATCCTCGGCCCATTGTTCGTGCGTTTCGCGCTTGTAGCGTCGGCTATTGGAAAAAAGACCAAACTCCATCGAAAATCTCCTGATTACTTCGGATTATTCTAACTTTCGGCCCACAGGCATGCACTGGATTACTTCGGATTATTCTGACTTTTGGACCGCTTACATGCATTGCACAATGAACGATGCACAGCGATCGATGCACAGCGATCGATGCACAACAGCCGATGCACAACAGCCGAAGTGAGCTTTGCCATTCAGCGGGCGCCAGGCACCCGGCGGGTTTTCAGAAATACCTCCAGTGTTTCGCCGCGCATGTGCGCGACCATTTCCGGATTGGAGGTCGCAGTCACTCGCCCAAGCTTCTCCAGACAGAAGAAGCTCGCGCCATAACGAATCATGCCGCCCCAATCCAGTTCGCGAACCATGCGAGCTTCATCAACACTCAATCCGGCGCGAGCAAACGCCATCTCTGGATCGCTTTTATAGAGTTCGCGCTTCGCCGGCACCGTCAAGCCGTGCAGGAAGCGGTTCAGCCGCAATCCTTTCGCGCTGCGGGCAAGATCGAAAAGGTAGGTGCCTTCGAGTTGTTCGATGCCTTCGAGTTGCGGATTCATGCCGCAACCTGTGTCGTTGCCATCGAATCTTCCTCGAACAAGGCCACTGCCATGGTTGTGGTCATCGGCAGGTAGTAGGCGGAGTGAAGTTTTTTAACGCCATCGGTCAAGGCCCCGCGCATCGCCAGCCACATGATTTCCTCTGCGCCTTCGGTTCCGCCCAGGCGCGCGTAGTCAGCCAGCTTCATCGAGGTCAAGGTCTCAGGATCGCGATGAATCAAATCAAGAAACCGTTCATCCCAGTCGGTATCGTTGTAACCCGCGCGCTCGCCGTTCATCTGGTGGGAGAGACCGCCGGTTCCCGCCACCACCACCTTGAGGTCTTCGGGAAATGATTCGACCGCACGCCGCACCGCTTTGCCAAGCTTATAGCAGCGCATCGCAGTGGGCACCGGATGCTGCAGCACGTTGATGGCGATCGGCACTATGGCCACCGGCCAGCGGTTCTCCTTGACCGAATCCGGCCACAACATGGTCATGGGCGAGTTGCAGCCATGGTCAAGCGGTAAATTCTGAAAAATGGAGATATCGAACTCGTCATTCACCAGGCATTCGGCCAGATGGCGCGAGAATCTTGCGTGACCGCGTATCGGCGGCACCTTGCGCGGGCCCAGGCCCTCATCGGCAATCGGATACTCATCGCTCACCCCAAGAGCGAAGGTCGGGTAGTGGTCGAAAAAAAATGTTGTTGCGTGGTCATTATAGAAATACACCACCACATCCGGCTTCATCAAAGCAAGCCAGCGAACCAGCGGTTCGTATTGCTTGAACAATGGCGACCAGTCGGGATCATTCTGTTTCTGGCGATCAAACGCGACACCAATAGTGGGCACATGCGAAGTGCCGATGCCTCCGATAATCCTTGCCATGAATATCCCTTCTTCTGTAATTTATCGGGTCGCGCAACCGTAACAATCGCTGCAGTGGCGCCGTTGCACTATTCTGATTTCCCATTGGCGTCACATTGAGCCGCTTAGCGCCACTTAGTGCCAGTTACTGCCAGTTACTGCGCCGGTTATTGCACCGTTTGCTGCGCCGGTCACTCTATGACTTCACCCGGGAAAGCAGCTGCTTTTCCACCAATCGGCCCAATACTCTCACCATGGTGGTCTTATCGAACGCAATTATGCTACCGATGCGCACTACGCTTCGACCAGATCACATTCATCGCCGTCCAATTCATTGGAATGACTTTTGTTCCCTGGAGGGTCGCCCAAAAGTGTCCGATAACGCCAAATCTTGCCCGCTGATCAACTAAACTACTGTCATGACAACATTCCTCGACGACCAAGGCTCGGAGCCCGCAGAACGCCTCACCATTAATGAACCACGCCTCTGGGTGCAAAAGGGGTGGACTGCACGGGTTATTAAAAATGAAGACGACGACGGCTGGGCGGTAGAAATGATTTTGGATGGTCAACCCGAGCCAGCCCTGATTGGGCCTTGGACTATGGGGCGCGACAAAAAGAATCCCAAACCGCTTGATAGCAACGCATTCAATACCTTGGTCAAAACGGCCTCCGAAGTGGTGCTCCGTCATGAACAGCACCTGCAGGCTCAACTACACAAAATGGTCAGCGTTACATTGGGCCATGCGCAAATAAACGTTGCACTGGATATTGTGCCCGATGAAGACGATCCACACGCACTGCTCTGCGCCCACGACCTGGACGGTGTGCAACTGGCGAATATAAAAGTCAGACCGGACTTCAAGTTAAATAAAGCCAGCGCCATTGCGTGGATAGAAAGCGGCTACGCCAAATCGAAGCTCTCCGGCAGGTATTGACGCCGGAGCGAGCCGTTCGGCTCAGGCAATGGCAAAGCGCGGAAACAGGCGCAGAGCGTTGTCGCGAAATATCATTGCGCGGCGGCTCAAATCATAGCCGTCAAATCCGTCGATTCCGGCCATCACGTCATCGATCACTTTCTCGCCCACCTGCGAGAACGGATAATCAGAGCCGAACAGGATTTTCTCCGGGTCGGCGATATCTTCGAGCGCGCGCTGAATCAAGGGCACGCTGGCCTGCGCCAGATCGAAGTACATCTGCTTCAAGTAGTAATTCACGCCCTTGGGTAATCTCGGGGCAACCTCGGGGCGCTTAGACATATTCTGCAATCGATATATGACCATCGGCAGCATGCCACCGGCGTGCGAGAGTATCCAGCGGATGTCGGGGTAGCGTTCCGGATAACCGTGGTAGAACATGTTGACCACTGCTCGCGTGGTGTCGGTGGTGAGTTCCACCGTTCCGGTTGGAAAATCGTAGTCCGCCAGACCTTCAAGGTTCGGGCGCACCGGATGCAGAAATACCACGGCCTTGCGGCGATTGAGTTCAGCGAAAAATTCATCAAAAACCGGTTGGCCGAGATAGGCACTGCCCACGTGGGACAGCAGGCTCACGCCATCGAGCTTCAAGATGTCGAGTGCGTACTCAAGTTCCTTGCAGGCCGCTACGGTATCGGGCAAGGGCACTACCGCCAGCGCCGCCACACGCGATCGTTGATCGGCGACCATCTTCGCGGAATACTCATTGCAATCGCGCGCTAATTTTTTCGCGAAATCCACCTCGCCGAAAAAAACCCCCGGCGAGGAAATCGAACTTACCTGCGCAGCGATTCCCTTGCGCTCCAGCACATCCATCGATTGTTCAATCGACCATTGGGGCCAGGCATTCTCGCCACTGCCATTGACGCCAATACCTGCCAGAGCCTTCTTATAGAACTCGGGGACGTGATGCTGGTGGGTGTCGATGCTAAATGCTGCTGCTGTCATTATCGCAATCCTTCTCGCACTGCCGATTGGGCTATCGGATTATCCGGCGGCCATAAAGTTCTCAGGCCGATTCCATGCCACTGGAGCGCTTCACCTCGGCTGAGTCTGGCGAAGCAAGGAATTCGAGCAAACCAACAACCGCCTGCGCCTGCTCGGTGGTAGCGGCCACCCCGGCGGAAAAGGTGGTGATGATCTGCGCGCTCGGTGGCAAAGGCCCGAGTATGTCAACACCGGCAAGGTGAATCAATTCGCTCAGCTGTTGAAAGCCCAGCTCGATCTCGCCTTTGGCCACCAAGGATCCGACCGGCACCCCGGGCGGCGCCTGAACGATGCGACTCTTAATATCTTCGGCGATGCCCCAGCGCTCAAAGAGATTGGTCAAATGCACCCCGCTCGGGCCTGTGGAATAACCGATGCTTCGGGCAGCACTCACCGCGTGCTTCAAGCCATCTTCGGTCGAAATGTCGGGTCGCGGTGCACCGGACTTCACCACCACGGCGACCCCGGATTTCATCAGATCAAATCGTTTGCCAACAATTTTTCCCGATGCGATCAATTGGTCGATCGCATTTGAGGCGAGTATCACGGCATCGAAGGCCTCGCCAGCCAACACGCGTTTAGC
>CAMDFL010000152.1 GCA_945897475.1 Bordetella parapertussis | reverse complement strand
GCGGGGCAGGATGTGAGCGCTGTGGTGCCTGCGGGATTGCAGACCGAGTTACGCGCCTACCAGGAAGATGGTTACGTCTGGGCAATGCGTCTGGCTCAGGCGGGCTTTGGGGCATGCCTTGCCGATGACATGGGTCTGGGGAAAACAATTCAGACCCTCGCTGTGTTGCTGGCGCGAGCCGCTGGCGGCGCGGCGCTGGTGGTTGCGCCGACTTCGGTTTGTGGCAACTGGCTGGCTGAGACGCAGCGTTTTGCTCCCACGCTCAACGCGGTGATCTATGGTGACGGGAACCGAACCGTAACGGTTGAATCCGCCGGTCCTGGTGATGTGGTGATCGTCTCCTACACCCTGATGCAGCAGGCCAGCGAGTTATTCGCCACCAAAACCTGGCACACGCTGGTGGCCGATGAGGCGCAGGCGGTCAAGAATGCCACCGCGCGGCGCTCGCTTGCTTTGTTCGAATTGCCTGCCGACTTTCGCATGGCGCTATCGGGCACGCCAATCGAAAACCGCCTGGCCGAGCTGTGGTCCATCATGCGTTTTTGCAATCCCGGGCTGCTCGGCGGCATCTCACGCTTCAACGAGGTGTTTGCCGCGCCGATCGAACGCGATCGCGATCGAGACGCGCAGCGCATGCTGCGGCGCTTGATTGGCCCGTTCGTGATGCGTCGAACCAAATCCCAGGTGCTAGATGATTTGCCCCCGCGCACCGAACTGGTGTTGAGCGTGGTGCCCGATGCGGCCGAGGCGGCCCACTATGAGGCGCTGCGGCGCAATGCTCTGGCAGTGGTGGAAAGCGTGGTCGAGAGCGACCAGGCAGGCCAGGCGCATCTGCATATCCTTGCACAGTTGACCCGGCTGCGCCGCGCTGCCTGCGATCCGCGCCTGGTCAGCCCGGAGCTGGGCATCATTGGTGCCAAAGTGCGCGCCTTCGCCGATCTTGCCGCCGAGCTCGCGGCCAATGGCCACAAGGCGCTGGTGTTCAGCCAGTTCGTAGGGTTCCTCACTCTGCTGCGGGCCCCGCTGGATGAAGCCGGCATACGCTACCAATACCTAGATGGCGCCACCCCGCCGGCCGAACGCACGCGGCGAGTCGCCGCATTTCAAGCCGGAGAGGGCGATCTGTTTCTCATCAGCCTGAAGGCCGGCGGCTACGGACTAAATCTTACTGCCGCAGATTACGTGGTGATCACCGATCCATGGTGGAACCCCGCGGCGGAAGACCAGGCCATGGGACGCGCGCACCGCATCGGGCAATTGCGACCCGTCACCGTGTATCGATTGATCGCCAAAGGAACCCTGGAGGAGCGCATCGTGGAACTGCATCATGAAAAACGCGCCCTGGCCGATGGTGTTCTTGCGGAGGGCGGGGAGGGTGCGGCGATACCGTCAACGCAGGAATTAATTGCGTTGATGCGCGGCGAGAAATGAACTATTTCTCGGATACCAGGGAATAAGTTCTTCGCGGACGCGAGGGAATAAGTTATTAGAGCGCTCTGATACTTATTAGTTGCGAACCAACTCAAGGGATCCATCTGGCAGCGTTTTTGCGCTCCACCTCTCGGGCACATTGGTCGTGGTCGCGTGATCTTCCACGAGACACGGGCCAGACGTAGCAACATCTGCCTGCATCGTGTCGCGATCATGAATGGTGTGGGCACAAAGTTGCCGGCCTTGATCGAATAGACATTGCGTGTGAGCGGCATCGATCCACGGCCTGCGGCGGGCTTGTGCGTGGTACCGGCTTGCACGGGCCCAGATTCCATGAGCAGTGACGGCAACTGCACGGTCTTCATCATCGCCTCCGTCATCGTGATGGGCATCGCCTTCGTCATGGCCGTGGCTTGCAGGTGGCCAAGCAGTGAATGTATTGTCGGCAGGTGCTTGCTGAAATCCTGATGCTTCGATTGAAGGGCTGCGAAGTTTATCAGCCTGCGCTATCTGCTTCGCGACAAAAAATTGGCTGGCGGCTACTATTGGCGTCGCTTCGCGAATTGGAGTTTGAGAATTCGCGAAATCGGATTGAATGATCTTCAGATCCGAGTTATTTCCATGCGGGTAATTCACAAAATCAGGAGCATCCCCTATGGGTCATAGTAAGACTAAGCAGCTCGCTGGCGAGGGCCTGTCCGATGCTGATCGGCAGTTGCTGCGTGATTCGACGCGCGGATTTTTAGCGAGCAGGTGGCCTGCTCAGAAGGCGGTGGAGCAGTCCAGCGATGCCAATGCGATCATCACCATGTGGGAAGACCTGGCAGCGCAAGGCCTCAGTAGCTTGGGTGCGGATGTTGCCGAAGGCGGGCTGCGCGAAATTGTTCTGGTGTTCGAGGAGCTCGGACGCGCGGCTTGTCCTGCGCCCCTGTTGGGCGCGGTGATGTCCAACCTCATCCTCGCGCCCAAGCGCAAATCCTCCAAACCTGCCGCTGCGCTGCTTGACAAGATAGCGGAAGGTACGGCGCGTGTTTCGGTTGCATTCGGACCATTCGACGGTGATGAAGCCGCCGGGGGCGTTAAACTGAGCGGCACGAATTGCAGAGGTGGTGTCAGTTTCCTGGAGGATGCTGCCTGTGCGACGCATCTATTGATTCTGTGCGATGACCCGACCGGCGCTCTGATCGTCGCAGCGGACTCTCCTGGCCTTGCCGTGACCGAAACCCCCGGAATGGCGCGCCCATCGCTTGCTCAGGCCAGCTTGATTAAAACGCCCGCTGTGCTGGTGAAAACCAGTGCTGCCGCTCTGAAAGAAGCCGCCATGATTGCCCGCCTTGCCTGTGCCGCGCGCGCCTTGGGTGCCGCGCAACGAAGCTTTGAGCTTGCTGTCGATCACGCCAAGGTCAGAAAACAGTTCGATCAACTGATCGGCTCTTTCCAGGCGATTCAACACAAACTGGCCAACAGCCTGATCCAATTGGAGGGAACCCGACTGACCATCGCTCAAGCCGCCGAGGCGCGTGACCTTGGCGCGGAGGATTGGCAGGTGTTTGCCTCAGCCGCCCTGGCCTTCGCGGGACCGGGCTTGCGTGAAGTGGCGGTGCAGAACCAGCGCGCTTTAGGCGCCATCGGTTACGCCGAGGAACACGAGGCGCCAAGACATTTCCGCCGGGTGCATACCGATTTGGCGCGGTTTGGCGGATCGACACGCGCGCGCGGTGAATTAGCCGATTACCTTCTCGGGAGGAAATCATGAGCACCTTGCCATCAATGAACGTTGATCTGAAAGTTGAGGCGTTCCGCAAGCAGGTGAGGAACTGGCTCGCGAAAAATTGGTCTGTAAAAAAACGCAGCGAGCATTTGGCGAGGCCCTTCAAGGACCGCGGCTACGACCGCGAGTTTTCACAGGCGATGGGCCGTGACGGCTGGATCGGAGTGGGTTGGCCCAAGGAGTTTGGCGGGCAGGGCCGAGGCCCCTCGGAGCAGGTCGCATTTATCGAGGAGATGGCGCGCGCCGATGCGCCTCTGAGCGCGCACAGCACCGGCGAATCCATTGTTGCGCAAGCCTTGATGCTGCACGGCTCGCAGCAACAAAAGGATGAGTGGCTCACCGCCATTCGCCGTGGTGAGCGGCCTTTTTCACTCGGCTACAGCGAGCCCGAGGCGGGGTCGGATCTGGCGGGGCTTCGCACCCGTGCGGTGCGCGATGGCGCCGACTACGTGGTGAACGGCCAGAAACTCTGGTCGACTGGCGGGGATAAAGCGGAATATGTTTGGCTCGCGGTTCGCACCAGCGCGGAGGCAAAAAAACACGCGGGTATCAGCGTGTTGATGGCCAGTCTGCGCTCCCCCGGGGTGACGATTCGTCCCAGCATGGCGCTATATGGGAAAACCTTCAGCGCGGTGTTCTACGACAACGTCCGCGTCCCGGCCAAGTGCATGGTGGGGCCTGAGAATGGCGGCTGGAAAGTCATTACCGATGCGCTTGCCGCAGAGCGCGTGATGATAGGCGGCTCGCGCATGGCTGGCCTGGAGCGCGCTTTCGACAAACTCACCTCATACCTGCGTACTGCCAAAGTGAATGGGAAATTTTTGCGTAACGATCCCCTGGTGCGCGACCGCGTCGGACAGATCGCCGCGGACATCGAGGTCGCGCGCCAGTTTCAGATTCGTAACACCCGTATGGTCGAGGCTGGCCGCATTCCGATTTACGAGGCCGCCGTGGGCAAGGTGTTCGCAGGCGAATTGCAGGAGCGCATTGGCCAGGCGGCTCTGGATATCCTTGGTTCCGGTGGGCTATTGGGAGAAGGTTCGGCCGCAGCGCCCGTGGCTGAGATGGAGCAGCTATTGCGACATTCCATTATGGGGATGATTGGCGGGGGGACCAGTGAGATTCAGAGAAATCTAATCGCCATACGCGGTCTTAACTTGCCGCGCTAGACCGCGCAACCAAAAGCTCGCCGCGCGGTTAGCCGCCGGCGCGATTTTTATGCGACGGCGGTCTTGCTAATCTTCAGAAATCTTAAACTTTAAATAGAGATAGTTAATTAGCGACGTGCATATTCACGATAACTGCATTGCGTAAATGGTCTAGTAATTGATGCAGTGAACAATTCACGCAGTGAAAAATTGACGCAGTGAATAATTAGCAAAGAAAATTTAATCATCCATAGCAAGGAACAGGCAATGAGCGAACAATTGGTGACCTATGAGCTGGACGGCGAAGTCGCGATCATCGGATTAAATCGTCCCGAGAAGCGCAACGCACTGAGCCCGGAGCTGCAATCGCAATTGCGCGATGCGGTCAATCGTGCCGGCGACGAAGCCAAATGCGGCATTCTTTTCGGGCATGGCGGAAATTTCTGCGCAGGACTTGACTTGGCGTGGGCCGCTGAAAGTTGGAAGGGCGGGCGCTCGCAGCGCCTGCCGTTCAATTACAACCGCAACCTGCATCAGGAAGTGATCGCTCGCGGCAATATCCCATTCATCGCGGCGCTGCATGGCGCAACTCTGGGCGGAGGGCTGGAGACGGCGTGCGCCGCGCATATCAGGGTGGCCGACGAAACCACCTTCTTCGGCCTGCCGGAGAGCACGCGCGGCATCTACATCGGCGGCGGTGGGTCGGTGCGTATCGCCCGGCTGCTGGGTTTTTCGTGCATGCAGGACATGATGCTCACCGGCCGTGTGTTGAAACCCGATGAGGCCGAACGCAAGGGCCTGGTGCAGTATCTTGTTCCCAAGGGACAATCGCTGGCGAAAGCAAAAGAACTGGCGTTGCGTATCTGCAAGAACGCACCACTGTCGAACTTCGCCATCACCAACAGCCTGCCGCGGCTGCAGGACATGGGCTACGACGATGGTTTGTATTTCGAGCGCATGGTGGGCGAATACACGCGCAGCCCCGAGTCGATCGAGCGTCTAAAACAGTTCCTCGACAAAACCGCACCGCGCTTGAAGATGCCGGATTAATAACAAGTATCAGCCCGGTCTAGTAAGTATCAGAGCGGTCTAGTAAGTATCAGAGCGGTCTATTAAGTATCAGAGCGGTCTATTAAGTATCAGAGCGGTCTAATGTTTGACTCAGGCGGCCTTAATGCCGCCTCAGTCTTTCGTATCGGTCGCCGAACTATGGTTTGGCGATTTTTGTGCCAGAGCGGCAGGGCTCAATTACTCAGAATAAGCCACCGGGGACGATCGTCCCCGGGCATGTCTCAGGTCCCGTCAATTTCTCAGGTGTTGGCAATCTGTATCCCGGCGAGCAGCCAGCCGCCTCGACCTTCACGCGGCTTGACCAGATGCCAGACTTCGTCAATCGTCTCGGAGGAAACGTCTGGGCCTTCACTGACCAAACCGGTGAAGCGTACGCTGACCACATAACGGGCAGCCTCTTCGGCGACATTCAGGACCTGTGCGTTGATGCTGACGACATCGGTATGCTGGGCCGCGTCGCCGCGCTCGGTGATGTTCATCTTCAACTCGGCGAACATCTCCGGTGTGCTGAACTCGCGGATGTCATCGAGGTTGCCTGCATCATTGGCGGCCTGAAGGCGGATGAAGTTGATCTTGGCGTTGCGCTCGAAGGCGGGTACGTCGAATTCAGCAGGGATGTTTCCGACTTGGGAATCGGAAGTGCTCGCCGTGGAACCCGGCATCGACACTTCGTGTGCTCGGATCATCGGGGCCGCACTGGGTGTTTCGGATAGGCCTGTTTTGAAGCTTCCGCCGCCAGCACTCATGCCCGCCATTGCCGCTTGCTGGCCGCCAGCGCGCCGCCGCATGAAAAAGCCAATGGCGACCACGATTGCCATGACCAGCAAGCCAATCATCAGCATGGATGCCAGTTCCTCGCCAAAGCCGAGGTGGGACGCCAGTGCCGCGAGCCCGAGGCCGGCGGCCAAACCGGCAAGCGGTCCCATCCATGACGACCTGGGTTGCGCCGCCGCGGGAGATTTTGCAGCCGTGGCTTGTGTCGGCGCCGCTGCCGAGGATGGGGATTTATCGGGCGTGTTCATCTGCCGTTGCATGCCGGTGGATTTTCCGCTGCCAAGCCTTTTGGCGGCTTCGGCGTCGCCCACAGTCGTGGTGAGGCCAAGAGTCAGTGCTAGAGCCAGAAGAGAGAGTAATTTCATTGAATTCACCTTTTTTAGGACATCTTGATTGCACATCATGACAGTATAGATATTTTCAATAAGCAATAAAAACAGAATTATCACTATCTATACTTTGAAAAATACTGATGATCGCGTTTAAGTCCGGCGTTTAAGTCCGGGAATTGGAGCCCTCGAATTCAACGAGTTTTGATTGAATGGAATCCCGATGCAGACGGCGAAGGCATGCCGTTGCTTCGCGCGCCGCTACCGCGGGGTCGCCATGTAGCACTGTAATGTGGGCCATCTTGCGGCCAGGCCTGGGGCCTGATTTCCCGTATAAATGGAGCCTGCCGCCCGAGTTGCCCAGTGCCTTGCTCCAATCGGGCGCCCCACCGCACCAAGCCTCACCGAGCACATTGACCATCGCTGCGGGCGACAGCAGGGTAGTTTCGCCCAGGGGCAGGCCGCATAGCGCGCGCACCTGCTGCTCGAATTGACTGGTGGTGGTTGCCTCCAGTGTGTAGTGGCCGCTGTTATGCGGGCGCGGCGCAATTTCGTTGACCAGTAGTTGGCCCTCGGCGATGAAATACTCGACGGCCAGCACGCCGACGTAATCCAGACTGAAGGCAATATGCTTTGCCCATTCCACGGCATCTGCTTCCAGTTCCGCGGAGATATTCGCGGGCACCACGGAGAGTTGCAGAATGCCCCGATTGTGGATGTTTTTCGCGATGGGAAAATGACTGGTCTGTCCTGTGGCGCCGCGTGCGATCACCACGGAAAATTCGCAGTCAAGTGTCATCTTTTTTTCCAGGACGCAGACGCTTTCGCCCAAATCCTTCCATGCGGCACGCGCCAGTTGGGCATTTGCGACGTGTGCTTGGCCCTTGCCGTCGTAGCTTTGTCTCGCGAGCTTCAATATTCCCGGATAACAGCCGGGTGCCTCCAGGTCGGCAGCGGACAATACAGGCAGGTAGGGAGCAACCGTCAAGCCGATGGCTCGCAGAAAGTCTTTCTCGAGAACACGGTCCTGCAGCACGGAAATCGAATCGGCGCTTGGCGCGGTGACGCAAACGGATTCGAGTTGGCGCACGCTGGCGGCGGGAACGCTTTCGAACTCGATGGTTATTGCCGCGCACAAGCCCGCCATGCGTTCTAGTCCCGCTTGGTTCTCATAGGGGGCGAGGATTCGTTCCGTCGCAAATGCCATCGCCGGGCTGTGCGGATCAGGATCAAGAACCGCGACTGGATAGCCCATTTTCACCGCTGCCTGGGTGAAAAACATGCCCAGTTGGCCGCCACCGATCACGCCCAGCATGGCAGGGGGAAGTATCGGCTTTTTCTGTTTCAGGTTGCGATGCATGGCAACTCCATATGGCGGGCACGTTCGCGCTCCTCGTCACGAAACTGGTCCAGCGCCGTGGCGATCGCGGGATCGGTCATCGCCAGCATTCTTGCCGCGAATAGTCCGGCATTCGCCGCCCCGGCAGCGCCGATTGCGAAGGTGGCAACGGGCACGCCCTTGGGCATTTGCACGATCGAATATAGCGAGTCCTGTCCACCCAGATGGCGGGTCGCCACGGGAACACCCAGCACCGGCAGATTGGTTTTTGCCGCCAGCATGCCCGGCAGGTGCGCCGCGCCTCCTGCGCCGGCGATGAGGATTAGCAGACCGCGTTCACGTGCGCTTTGGGCATAGGCAAACATGTCATCGGGCATGCGATGTGCCGAAAGTACGCGGTATTCAAAAGCCACACCAAAGCGGGTGAGCATCTCACAGGCGTGTTGCATGGTGTCCCAGTCGCTCGAAGAGCCCATGACTACGCCGACGAGGGGCAGTTCAGACATCGATGCCATGCTTATGCTTGCCACTGTGTCGTGGTTTGAGGATGCGTTCTGTGGGTGCCGGCTTTGAGATTTCTGCGCAGCGAAGCAGGTGCGTACGCTTGCGTGGCAATCAGCATGTTTTTCTCCAGATGGCTGTCGGGCAGCGCGGATTCTGGACAAACCGGGATCATCCAACAAATCTAATATAGTTAATCAATAGTTAGAATAAATATGATGATTGGATCCTCTTTAGATTTGCTCCCCTACCCTTAAATTTGTTCTTCCTTGGCAATTCCGGCGCCAGCGTATCCCAAGATCTGGAAGCAAGCCGAATTCAACGCGTCGAGGATCGAGCACGACTCGCGGTTCGGGTGCTGCGGTTTTTTTTCTGGGTTACCGCGAATAAGTCCTGATGTGCCGCCTGATTCATGGCGACCGTGGCCGGATGTTTGAGGCGCCGCTCGGTGGTTATGGCATAAAACTGCTCGACGACAGAATCGATACGGCCCAGGGGCATGGCGCCATATTGCATGGAGACATAGCTTGCGATGGCGGTTGGCGCGATGAACAGGCCGGCCCCCGCCTGGCCAAAGGCCTTGAGCAGGGCGCTGTCGTCGAACTCCCCGATGACTCGCGGATGAAGATTGCTCTCCTCCAGCCATTGAATTAGTTTCTGGCGTACGGCGACTCCTTCGCCAGGCATCAGAAAGGGCGCGTCATTCAACATCGCCGGAAACTTGCCGCGCAAGGATCGGGCAAGCTCGGGCGTGCCGAAAACCGTCACGTCGCTCGATCCCAGCAGGTGGCTATAGCCGCGCACATTCAGGTCGGTGGGCATGGGCCGGTCCGCGATGACAATATCCAGCCGATGCACGGAGAGCTCCGCGAGCAGTGTCGTCAACCGTCCTTCGCGGCAGATGAGGCGCAACGGCTCGTCCAGTCGCAAAGCGGGTTCTATCACGCGATACGCCACTGATTTTGGCACCGAATCGGCGATGCCGATAACGAAAGGAAGACGCTTGGCCGCCGTCTGGTCGCGTGCCACCTCCATCAGCTCGTTGCCCAGACTGAATATCTCCTCGGCATAACTGAGAATGCGCCGACCGGATTCGGTGACCTCGAGGCCACGACCGGACCGGCGCAACAATTCCGCGCCCAATGATCTTTCGAGGTCGCGCAACTGAACGCTGATCGACTGGGGGGTGACATGCAGTTGTTCGCTCGCCCGCGCGATGCTGCCGGACTTGGCGACCACCCAGAAGTAACGCAGGTGTTTGAAGTTAAGTGAGGCCATGGTTTGTCATTGTTTGCCTGGTGCTGAGGCGCAGGAGGCCCAACACGGTGATGCGGCAAAAAGCCAGCACCTCGAAGGAATCCTCTTCCCAGTATCGCCTTGCGGCTACGTAGAAAACGTGTCGTTTATCGACCAGCGCGAGCCAGACATTGACATCAGGGAGATCGGTCACTTGCGCGGCTGGGATTGGCGCAAGACTCTATGCCGCCTTGAGTTTGTGGAATGTTTCGTCGGGCATATCAAGGGTGGTGCGCATAAAAACATTTTTACATCAAATGATGGATTGGGTCAAGCCAAGGCAGGACAGATAGGTTCAGAGTAACCCCATGACAGCAAACCTTGCGCGTGACAACTTGCAACGTGCTGCA
>CAMDFL010000151.1 GCA_945897475.1 Bordetella parapertussis | reverse complement strand
TTTATGCGATCTATTCAAATTTTGTCGAATACTTTCCTGTTCGGCAATTCCGCGGGGTTGTCCACCGTGATCAGGGCGCGTACTTCCCGTCGTGCGAGGCCACGGACACGATCGCCGGTTTATCGGAGCGGTTGCTCCAGGCATGGTTGGTGCCTCGCTGCACCACGATATCGCCGGCCTTGAGATGCACTTCCTCGGTATCCAGCACCAGCGTTATCTCGCCTTCCAGCACCACGCAGATATCCAACGCGCGCACCTTCTGCATATACGGATGCGGCGTCTGGGTCGAATACGTGGAAGCCCCGGGAGATCCCATGGCTTTGAAGTAGGCCTCGACCTCCGCTTTGCCGACCTTGCCCTGCCAGTTCTTGTCCGGCGGATGGTTGTAGACGCGCAGCACCGAACCCTTTGCCGGCGGTTCGATGGTGTGCGGCAGATGCAGGGTCTCACGGACGATTTTTGCCGGCGTGGAATCGGTCACCCACAGGCGCGACACCATGAATCCCGGCCGCGCCGGGTCGGTGTGTATGTCGGGCGCAGGGCCATCGGTGAGGCGAATGCCTTTGTTGGCTTCGCGATCAATAGTTACCAGACGCCGTGTCGGCTTGGCACCGGTGGGCAGCGCTCGACCGTCGTATTTCATCACCGCGTCGTTGCCTTGGGCCAGGCCTTGCGGTCCGTCGACAAACTCGGCGTCGAACATGTCGTACATCATGGTGGAGATGTCGCCCTCGCGCACCCACTGGTGCCATGCGCCCACCTGCACCACGATATCGCCGGGGTTGATGGTGTATTGGCCATCGTCCAGACCGAGGTCGCGCGAGCCGAGAATTTCGATGGCGTAGTCGATAGACTTGGTTTTATGCATGTCGGTGGTATAGGCGTTGCGCCCGCCGCGATCCCAGGTGCGTCCCGAGGGCAGCGCTTTGGGCGCGTGCAATGCCACCGCGCTGGTGTCTTTGGCGGGATCGTAATTTGCGGGTTTGCCGACGCTGCGGATGGTGCGCACGTGCCCGCCACCGGGCGGGCAGGGAAACTCATACGGTATGAAGCTGTCGTCGGTATCGCCATGGAGCGGCGCCGGCACCTCCTTCCATACCCAGATATCCGACAACAAACTCGGATTGGTCGGATCCATCCGCCGGCTGTTCGGGGTGGGTCCATCCCACATGACTTTGGACCGTCCCTGTACGTCGATGCCGGTGACGACGCGCCTCAATGCTGGTGCATCACTTGTTGCCACTGTTGCCTCTCCCGATCAAATCAAAACCGGGGTACGTCCCCGGTATTCATAGAAACCCGGGACGTACCCCGGAATTGACGGCATGCAGTTACTTCTTCGCGCCTTCCCACTTGGCATGCAGGCTGCCGGGTGCGCGGCCGGTGATGACTTCGAGCACGTAAAAGGAACCGCCTTTGACTTCGGCGATTGCCGTCTTCAATGCGTCTCGAAGTTTGGCTGGATCGTCGATGCGCGCCGACTTGGCGCCAAGCGCTTTGGCCACGGCGCTGGGAATAACCCCATCGCCCTTGAAGCGGTTTTTCGCCAGATTGGGGCTGATGCCCGCGTCGGTGGCGGGAATGGCGCGATTGTTCTTCACCACCAGCAACACGGCCACGCCTGAGCGGATCGCCGTTTCAATGTCGATGGCGGTTTCGGCAAACGCTTCTTCGCCGATGACGCTGACCACTGTTTTGGTCGGCTCGGCGCTCTTCGCGCCGATGGCCGCGCCAATCGACCAACCCATCGCGCTTTGCACGCCAAAGCCGAGGAACGAACGCGGCTTGGTGGCAATGTAATGCTGGCAGGTGGAGCCGCGCACCGAGCCGGCGTCGTGCAGCACGATGCTCTCGTCGGGGTCGAGGGCCTGTGTCAATTCATAGGTCACGCGGAAGGGGTTGATGGGGGTGGCCTCGCTGTTCAACATGGGCGCGGAGATTTCGTCCCAGCGTTTGCGCAGACCGGCAAGCTCCTCGATGCGGGCCTTCACCGGCGCGAGGCGCTCCTTGCCACAGCGCGCCCTGGCCGCGTCGATCAACTGGCGCAGCACCACCGACGCGTCGCCGCAGATGCCGACATCGGCGATTTGTTCCTTGTGCAATTCGTCGGCATCCACGTCCACCTGGATGTGTTTGGCACCGGTCGGCAGCGCAGCCGTGGTGGCGTGCTGCTTGAAGCCTGCACCCACGGTGAGCACCACATCGGCATTGGCGGCGGTGATGGTTGCCTGTAGCGAGCTATACAGCGCGCGGGAAAAACCGCCGATGCCCAGTGACAACGCGTGGTTTTCGGGAAACGCGCTTTTGCCGTTGAGCGTGGTGGCCACGGGCAGGGTGAGCAGTTCGGCAAGTTCCACCAGATCCGCGCTGGCTTTGCTGCCCAGCACCCCGGCGCCGACGTAGACATAGGGCTTCTTCGCATTGGCCAGCATATCGATGGCTGCGGCAATCGCGGCAGGGTCGCCGCCGGAGCGAATCTGCGGGCGCGAACTCACGGGGGCGTAGACAAAATTCTCGATAGGCATCGACGTCACGTCATAGGGCACGCCGATTACCACCGGGCCGGGTCGGCCCGAACGAAGTTTCACATACGCGCGGCGGATCACTTCGGCCACTTGCGAGGGATCGTTGATCATCGCCACCCATTTGCTCACCGGACCGAACACATCGGCAAGCGGAATCTCCTTGGTCTGGCGGCGCGGCGAGGAGTAGCGGTTGTTGTGTCCGGCAAAGAAAAGCACCGGCGTGGAGTCGCCCCAGCTGTTCACCCAGCCGCCCAAGAGATTGGTGGCCGCGGGGCCGGCGTCGGTAAACACGATGCCCGGATTACCGGTGACGCGCGCGTAGCCGTCGCAAATGTCCACGGCCACGCGCTCCTGGCGCACGTAAATCATGGTCATGTTGGGGTTCATCGACAAGGCATCGGCGATGTGACCAACCGATTGACCGGTGATACCGGCGGCGAGCTTGGCGCCTTCGGCGACGACGGCCTGGGCAATGGCTTCTGCGACATTCATTTCCTATCTCCTTGGTGTTTGCGAAAATTGCGTGGCGAATAACAGATACATTGCAAAAAATTCAGCGGATGGGTATTGCGAATTGGATATTTGCCGCGAAGGGGGGGGTGCGGCGAATACGAGAGTTTCGCCGATTTTCAAATTTCCGGCAGAAGTGTCAAAGAATCATTTCATGCCGGAAAAAAGAAACGTGAAACAGCAGCCTCAGTCGAGCGTCACCCCGATGGTGCGAATCACCTTGCCCCAGCGCTCGCGCTCGCGTTTGATCATCGAAGCCATTTCTTCGGGCGTGCTGCCGATGCCTTCGACGCTCAAGTCGCCCATCAGGGCAATGACATCGGCCTGTTTCATCGCATCACGAATGGCGGCGGAGACGCGCTCGGCGATTGGCAGCGGCGTTTTTGCCGGCGCCACCACGCCAAACCAGGAGGTGGCCGCAAACCCCGGCAGGGTTTCGGCGATCGGCGCTACGTCGGGAATCGCGGCCATGCGCTTCTCGCTCGCGGCGGCGATGATGCGCACTTTCCCCGCCTTCACCAATTGCTGCACCGTGCCCAGGCCCACGAACATCAGCTCCACTTGCCCGCCAAGCAGATCGGTCAAGGCCGGCGGCACGCCCTTGTAGGCCACGTGCGCGATCTTGGTGCCGGTCTCCAGTTGCAGCATCTCGAGGGTGAGGTGCATGTTGCTGCCGCTGCCATTGGTGGCCAGATTCAATTTGCCGGGATTGGCCTTCGCATAGGCCAGCAGTTGTTGCAGGTTGTTCACCGGCACCTTGGGGTTCGAAACCAGGATCAGCGACTGGCTGATCACCGCCGATACCGGTACGAACTGGTCCGGGTCGTAGGCAAGTTTCGGGTAGAGAAACTTGTTGATCACCAACGGTCCTTCGCCCGAGAACAGCAGCGTGTAGCCATCTCCAGGCGCCTTGGCAACAAACTCCGCGCCGATATTGGCGTTGGCGCCTGCCCGGTTTTCGACGATCAACGACTGCCCCAGTTTGTCGCGCAATTTGTCCGACACCAGCCGCGCCATGCGGTCAGCCATGCCGCCGCCAGGCGGGAAGGGGACCACCACGCGGATGGGTTTGCTGGGGTATTCCTGGGCCAGAACAGGGGCGGCACACCATGCCGCCGCCAGGGCGCACATTCCTATCGAGATACCACGCATTGCTTTAATCCTCCGTTCCATAGGGCGGGCTTGCATTGCAAAGCGCCCGAATGAATCAATCTAACATCACATGAAATTTAAGGCTGCCGCGCGAGACGCGGCTCCGGTATCGCGTCAAAGGTCTGCACGACCATGCTCAATCTGCATAAATTGTCGAAAATAATTGAAAGTATCATTAACCAGATTGAATCAATGGGCTATTTGCAGCCATTTATGGAATATTCATGACACCAACTCGAAGACAAGGATCAATCCGCTGCAAAGTGCTTCTTCTTCGGGCCGCAGGTAAAACAGGTGGCCGCGATGATTCGACAGATAACGCGCGTCGGCCGGCTGGTAGTTTTTGTAGATCTCCCGATATTTGTCGAGGAACGGCGGCGGTGGTTTTCAGCTCGGCCAGATCGCGGCCCGCCTCCACCCAGACCTTCTTCATATGCGCCATGTTGTGGCGCACGTGCTCGATGTTGTGCTGCGCGTCGATCAGGCCGGCACCGAGAGTTGCCACCCTCTGGCGCTGCTTGGGACCGAAGGCCGACATGTACATTGTGAATGGCGTAGCGCCGGTCGCCTGCGATGCCGCCAAGGCCAAGGTCGAGCCGTTTCGGCTGTTCAGCGAGAATGGACTTGACCGGGTAACGCCACAGACGGGCGAGGGTTTCAAGCATTGGGTGAAATTTCTTCCTATTGACGCGCAATGTGGCGCCGCCTTATCTACTCCGGCCTGAACCCTTTGGTCTTGATGAGATTCGCGTTGGCTTCCAGCTCGATCTTTACCATGGCCTCGAACTCGGCAACGCCCAGGGTCAGCGGTTCGGCGCCCATATTCGTGTAACGCTCCCTCATCTCCGGTGAGTTCACGGCGGTGCGGGTTTCGCTGTTGATGCGCTCGACAATGACGCGCGGTGTTTTCACCGGTGCCGAAATACCGATCCAGAAGTTGTAATCCGAATCCTTGTAACCTTGTTCCAGAGTGGTTGAGACCTCCGGAAAAAGCGCACTGCGCCTGGGCGAGGACAGGGCGAGCAGGCGCACCTTGCCGCTCTTCATCAATGACAGCAAACCCGGAATGGGGGAGAAGTACATATCGGCCCGATCCGCAAGCAGCTCCGCGGTTGCTGCAGGCGCGCCTTTGGCCGGGACGTGAAGAATATTCAACCCCGCCGAGAGTCGAAAACGCTCCAGACTCAAATGGGTGGCGGTGACAAAGCCGGCCGAGGAGGCAACCAGCTTGCCGGGATTGGTTTTTGCAGAATCCACCAGGTCCGCGAGCGTCTTATAGCGGCTGGCGGCGTTGACAAACAGGCCGGTGGGCACGGAGGCCATGGTCGCCACGGGTGCCAGATCCTTGGGATCGATGGTGCCCGGGTTGAGCAGCGGCGCCAGCGTATCGGAGGATGTATATACGCCAATGAAATGGCCGTCCGGTTTGCTGCGCACCACCGCTAATCCGCCAGTCAAGCCGGCCGCGCCGGGTCGCGGCTCGACGATCACCTGCTGCCCGATGGTGGTTGAAAGCTTCTCCGCGATCATGCGCGCCACCACATCCGGCATGCTGCCAGGTTGCACGCCGGAGATCATGCGGATCACGGTGGTGGGATAGGACTGCGCACAGGCGATGCCGCCTGTCAGCAGTGGTGCAATTACAAACATGCCCGAGATCAGAGCTTTCATGTTGCCTCCCCTGTCATGCCGTTACGCGACGGCGTTATTCCGGTTTGAAACCCTTGGTCTTGATGAGGGTCGCGTTCGACGCCAGTTCGCCATGCACCAGGGCCTGAAAATCGGGCATCGCCATGGTCAATGGCTCCGCGCCAACCTTCAAAAAGCGCTCGCTCATGTCCTTGTCGGCCACGGTGGCGTTGATCTCGCGATTGATCCGCTGAACAATGGCAGCCGGCGTTTTCGCTGAAACTGCAACGCCAATCCAGAAGAAGTAGTCCGAATCCTTGTAGCCCAATTCAAGTGACGTCGGAACGTTGGGAAACAAAACGGTGCGCTTGGGCGAGGCCATGGACAACATGCGAATCTTGCCGGCGCGCACCAGTTCCATGGCGGCAGGCACAGGTGCAAAGTAAATATCTGCGCGGTCACCCAGCAACTCGGTTAATGCGGCCACGCCGCCCTTGGCGGGAACATGCAGAAACTCGGTGCCGGTGGCAATGCGAAGCTTCTCCAGGCTGAGATGGGTTGCGGTGTTGTAGCCCGCCGATGACGCAACCAGTTTGCCGGGTTGCGCCTTCGCCATCTTTAACACCTCGTCGAGTGACCGGAAACTTTTGTTTGCAGCCACCACCAGTGCGGTTGGCACGCTGGCGACTGTTGCGACGGCCAGCAAATCCTTGGGGTCGACCGTGCCGGGAGCCAGCAGCGGGGCCAAAGTGTCGGAGGAGGTGTAAACCTGGATCGTGTGGCCATCGGCCGGGCTGCGGATGGTGACCTGCGCGCTGGTCAGGCCCGCGGCACCCGGGTGCGGCGCGATGATTACCGGTTGCCCCATTTTCTGGGCGAGTTTCTCGGTCATCATCCGCGGGATGGTGTCGGGCATGCTGCCTGGCGGCGCGCCGACGATGACTCTAATCAACTTGCTTGGGTAGCTTTGCGCAAGCACGGCACTGCTCGCCAATGCGGCCGCCAGGGCAGACGCCATCAGGATCCCGGGCACACGCCGGCATGGTGAATTCAGGAGGGGAGCTTTGGCATTTGTCGACATCGGTTCATGGAGAAAACTCGCTGACCTTTGAAACGCTTTCAATCGCATGTTGCATCCTCCCGGGTTTGCTTTGACCGTTTTTTGCTACTGCCTCCGTGCGGATTGGGGGGCAATGGCCCCCACATGACCCCGCATTATTTGCGTTGCAGCCCCTTGCGGCTGGATATGGCTCGGTACACGCCGCCATCGCCACTGGTCACGAACAGGCTCGCCATGTCGGTGCCGCCAAACGCGCAGCGCATCGGCAGATCGAATGGCAATGGGTGCGATTCGATCACCCTGCCGGTTGGCGCAATCACCATCACCAGCGGCCCCGGCCCGCATTGTTTGGAGCCGCACACCGCGACGATGTTGCCGTCGGCATCCAGGCACATGCCTTCGATGCCGCGGTGCGTGCCACGATCATCTCTGCCAAAAGTAACCAGGGAAACACAATCGCCGACACTTCCGTCGGCGCGCACCGGATAAGCGCGCAACTCGCAATGACGCGGCCCGCCGGCGTCCCCCTCCGAGAGGTAAAGCGTTTTTTCGTCAGCCGAGAGCAGCACGGCGCGCGGCGCGCCAGTGTCCTGCGTAATTCGCACGATTCGCCAGGCGCGGTTGTTGTCGCGCTCCAGGCGCAACACCGAGGCGTGCGGCAGTGGCGGGCGGTAGATGCCGATCGGCGGCACTGGATTGTAGGCATCGGAGAACCATACTCGCCCAAGCTTGTCGACGCACAGGTCGTTGGGATGGTTGTGGATCACGCCGTCGAAAAACGACGCCGTGGTGTGGGTGGAGCCGTCCTTTTGAAACTGCACAATGCGACGGCTGCCTTCCTGGCAGGCGAAAAAATCGCCATCCGGCGCAAAACCGATGCCGGCGATGCGACGCATGTAGCGCCGGTATTCGCTGGTGGCGTTGGTTGCCGGGTTCAAACGATAGACATAGCCCCCGTTCGGCACGGTGAAAAGGACGGCTTCGCCATCCCATGCGACGCCAACGGTGGGGCTCTGATAGGGGCCTGCAACTTTTTCAAACTGCCAGTTCATTGTTCTTTCCTCCTACCAGGTGGCGATGCCAGGGATTTTGATGCGGGTGCGAAATACCGACTCGTGACTGGTGATGTAGATCGAACGCCAGTCGTCATCGCCCCAGCAGAAGTTGGTGCAATGCTCCGAGATCAGGAGTCGCCCGAGCAACGTCCCTTTGGAATCCAGAATATGGATGCCGCCGGGCCCGGTGCAATAGATGTTGCCTTCGGTATCCACCTTCATGCCGTCGGCGACGCCTTCTTCCTTGCCCACCAGGTTGTAAATCACGCGGCCCGGTCCCAGGCTGCCGTCGGACTTCACGTCGAAGGCTCGGATGTGGGCGTGGCGTGTGTCGTTGACATATAAAATCTTTTCATCCGGCGAGAATGCCAGCCCGTTGGGTGTTTCACCTTCGTGGACCACCTTGGTGAGCGCTTTGCCATCGGGTGAAATTCGGAACACACCGTTGAAATCGAGGTACTGCTGGCAATCCTCGGCAATCATGCCGGGGATCATCATGCCGCCGGCCGGATCGGTGAAATAGATCGCACCATCGGATTTCATCACGATGTCATTGGGCGCGTTGATCTTCTTGCCTTCGAAATGCGTGGCAAGCATGGTCTGGCTGCCATCCGTCTCCAGGCGCCAGACGTTGCGTGACGACCAGCCAGCGACAATCAGCCGGCCCTCGCGATCCAGCGTCATGCCATCCGCGTAGCCCGACGGATGCATAACCACCTCGCGGCCCACGCCAGGCTTCCATTTGTAAATGGTGTTGCCCAGGATGTCGACGAAAAATAGTTGCCTGGTGCGTTTGTCCCACACAGGGCCTTCGCCGAAGTGAATGCCGTGCACGACACGGTCAAGCGGGGCGCTGGAATCAATGATGCGATCCAGTCCCGGTGCGATCCTATCGATTTCCATCTTTCAGTCCTTTGTCGTCAGGGTTTGCGATGCCGGCGGATTCTAACCAGATAACACTTTTGCGGCAGAGGTGTCTGGATATTGGCGGAGGCGCGATAAAAACATTTCCAAATAAAAATATTTCCAAATGAAATGCAATATCATCCGATCAAAGAATTTGCGCGCGTGTATGTAGCCAATCTAAATTGGTTTATCTTCTCGCGCCAAGCGAACAACATAGCGGAGGAATTTGACGATGCGCGCGAACTGGAACGGCCGTTTGTTTGCAACTGCGGGCTGCGTACTGTTGATGATGTTCGTTACTTTGAAAGCCTTGGCGCAGGCGTATCCCACGAAACCGATCCGCGTCATCGTTCCCGTTGGTGTGGGCGGGCCGCCCGACATCGCCGGGCGGATGCTGGTGCAGAAGATGTCCGAGAGCCTGGGTCAGCCCATGGTGATTGAGAACCGTATGGGGGCGGGTGGCACCATCGGCGGGCACTTAGTGGTGAAATCGGCGCCGGATGGTTATACCCTGATGATGGGCAGCGGTTCATCGCTGGTGATCGGGCCAACGCTGTTTCCAGCCTCGGCCTATTCACCCACCAAGTCGTTCGCGCCGATCAGCCTTGTCAGCAATCAGCCGTTTGTGTTCGCCGTGCCCACCGCAATCAAGACCGACACCTTGCGTGATTTCATCGCGCTCGCCAGGTCCAATCCCGCCAAATTCAACTATGGATCAACTTTGACGGGAAGCCCACCCAACATGTCTGGCGAATGGTTCAAGCGCAAAACTGGCGTGGATCTGGTGCACATACCTTTTGGCGGCAGCGCCAAGGCGGTAATCGCGCTGGCGGTGGGCGATGCGCATCTTTATATAGAGGTGGCACCGGCGTTTCTGTCACAGGTGAACGCGGGCCGGGTCAAGATACTTGCCACCGCAAGTGCAAAACGCAGCCCTTTCCTGCCCGATGTTCCGACCACCAACGAAGCCGGGTTGCCGGATTTCGAGGTCGGCAGCTGGAATGCGCTGTTGGGCCCGGCGGCATTGCCCGGGGCAATCGTGACCCGACTCAATACCGAAGTCCACAAAGCCATGGCCACCAAAGAGTTGCAGGAGGGATTCGCCAAGGCGTTTTTCGAGATTCAATTGAGCTCCCCCGAAGAACTCGGCCGCTTTATGGCGAGTGAATTGGACAAGTGGGGCCGCCTCATCGTCGACGCGGGGATCAAGGCCAATTAGCGGCGATCGTGTTGCCTGGTAAGGCTGTCGCCCGCCGAGCCATCGGCCATCCGGCGGGGTGAAAGTAAACTTCTTTTCGGTCGCCGTCCGCAAGGACGGCATTTAGATATTCAATCGCGAACTTGGGGTCGCGTTTGAGTGCCGCGACGGTCGCATCTTCATGGGATATCCGGGTCTCAGGGTTTGGC
>CAMDFL010000150.1 GCA_945897475.1 Bordetella parapertussis | reverse complement strand
CTGGATCGCAGCAGAACTCGACTCTGATCGACACGGCCTGGTCCAACTTGCGCTTTTTGAGCGCGTTTTGAATCAGATTGTCCCCGGCGCTATCGAACAGCTCTTTGGGCAACGGGGTCTCATCGATGATCGAGCCGGCGCTGAATACGACGCCTCTATCCTTGTAATTCTTTTGCAAACCCTCCCACCAGGATCGTGCACCCTCCAAACGCACGCATTGCGTTTGCGGCTGTTGCAGTTTGTCCAGCGTCTGTTGCAAACGCTGTGTGATCACCGGCAATTGGCGGCGAAGCAAGCCGACAATCTCTTCGGTCTCTCCATTCGAGCGGTTCTCCACGGCGGTGCACAACACACTTAACGATTGCAGAAGATTTTTCACGTCGTGCGTCACGCGCGCGCCGGTTTCATGCACGGCCTGCACATAGGTCTGTTGCTGTAGCTTTTTCTCCCGCACCTTATCCAAATAGAATTCACCGAGCAATTGGCCGAGCAGATGGAAATGCCATATCAGGGATGCACTTAAGGGATGCTTTGAAAAAACCCGCAAATGCAGTGCCTGATTGGAATATTCCACGGCATGTTTCGAGACCGAACCGAATTCCCCGCTTTGATCACCAGCGCGCCAAGTCCCACCTGACACCCATGGAAGACGCGACAAACCGACGCTGGCTTCTTTCACCAGACGTTCCGGCAGGGTTTCCAGCCGTGACAACTCAGACAAAAAGAACAGCCATTGCTCGAAAGGCAAACCGACGGATAAGAGGTATCTGGAAAAGTACATAGACAGACCACCGAACCCCGCTCTAGGATTCCACGCGAAGCTCAATGAAAGCAATACCGCAGCGATCACCAACATGCTGACCGACAAGGCCTCCCAATATTCAAGCCTGCCGATACTCATGAAAGTGAAACTTCCCAGCACCAACACCACGAAAAGCAGAAACAGCAGGGTGGCGTAAAAGAGGTCGACGATCTGCGGCGTCTCGGCCGAGTCGGCTTCCGCAGGAATCAACAGCATCGCAAAAAACAAAACCGGCAAACCAAATTCAGCCATGCTGGCAAGCTCCTTGGGAAGCCGGACCTCCAGCAGGGTGCTTGGCACGATCCACACCAATAGGAGCGCGATCAGATAGGTGAGCACCAGAAAATAAAATCGACGCAACCAGCGTCCCTGAAAAAGGAACACCTTCCCGCCCACGATGCCCGCCAGCAAGCTGACCCAAAGCCCCAACAACCACCAATTCAAAAACAATAGAATGCCTGCAGCCACTCCCGTAACCGCGACGATCTGTGTCGCCGTCAGCTTCTGCTCGCCACGCATGAAAGGCTGCCAAAGTATAAAAAAACCAAAATGCGCCAACATCAGCGCGCGCGCCCAAATATCCTCCGCGCCGCGCATTGCCGATAAATGCAGCAGAGTCAGCATCAGCACAAAGAAAATGCGCCAATACCGGCTAAAAAATAATTTCGAGAATTGTGTCGGAAAAAAAAGTGACATGGCACGCGCCGGTTGGACTTGTCCAGTATGACTGGAGCAGTGGCCTGAACTTTGATTCAAACCGCTTTCAACTATGGCCAGAAAGCGGATTAACGGATTTCACAACATTGCGGACGCACGTATTATGCCAAGGGATAAGATGAACAAGGGGCGACACCACCGCGCCCTGCAAATGATAAGGAAGAGGGGTTTGCACCTTGTTGTTCTTGTCCCGGATACACACTTGCGCCTGAGTTCCAAGGCGCCGAACCGAGGTCAACCGTGCTGACATTCAGTCTAACTATCGCAAAAATTACCCTGCTGGAGGCTATGCGCAGCCGAATGATTTGGGTCGCGATAACCGCCATTGGTGTGGCATTTGGCGTGGCGCAATTTCTAAGCCAGGTCGCGATGATCGAAGTTGCGCAAATCCAGATCACCATCATGGCGACACTATTGCGCGGAACCGGCGCATTTCTGGTGGCGGCGTTCTGTATCACCAGCCTCGCCCGAGACTCCAACGATAAGATCACCGAACTTTTTCTGTCTCAAGCTGCGGCTCGATCACAATACTACTTGGGCAAGATCATGGGGTGCGCGGGCGTGGCGATCGGACTCGCGCTTGGCTTTTCCATTCCCCTGGCTTTCTACTCGCCCGTAGCGCAAGTGGCTGCCTGGAGCGCAGCGTTCGCCGGCGAGCTATTGATAGTGGCCTCTGTCAGCGTCTTTTGCGCCGTATCGCTCACCCACGTCATCGCGGCATTTGCGGCAACGGCAGGCTTTTACCTTTTGGCGCGCTCAATCGCAGCAATGCAGATTATCGCCGCCACGCCAATTACCATGGCGGCATCCTGGACCGACGACATATTGCGTTGGATTCTGGATGCAATCGCGCTGCTCATGCCTGCCCTTGACCGCATGACGCTTACCGCCTGGCTCATTGACCAAGCGCCGGCTGTAGGAGAACTGGCGCAGATGCTGATGCAAACCCTGGTGTACCTCTTCTTGATTGGCGCTGCAACGCTGGTTGATTTATACCGAAAAAACTTTTGATAAAGGCGCGCGGCTTGTCTCAATCTTCCATGGAGCGCTCATTTCGGCTTGTCCCCTGGACCGTATTTCTGGTTCTGGGCTTGGCTTTAGCGGCGCAAATCTCGATTCGGACGGCGATTCCGCTACCGGTTCCCAAAGCCGCCGATTTGCCTCGGCCGCCGGGATCCGGCACGCTGGCAATCGCCAGTTTCGGAGACCCGATACCACTGGCCAAGTTATTGATGCTTTATTTACAAGCATTTGATTATCAATCTGGCGACCGAACACCTTTCCAGGCGCTTGACTATGAAAAACTGCAAGCCTGGCTTTCCCAAATACTTCGACTCGACCCAAAAGGTCAGTACCCACTTATGGCAGCAAGCAGGCTATACGCGGATGTACCCAACGAAGCCAAAAAACGTCAAATGCTTGAGTTCGTTTATCAGGAGTTTTTCAAAGATCCCAATCGCCGCTGGCAATGGCTGGCACACGCTGCGGCGGTCGCCAAGCATGGACTCAAGGATCTGCCTTTAGCGCGACGCTACGCCGCAGCCATTCAACAACATGCCACCGGAGAAGATGTACCCCTATGGGCCCGGCAAATGGAGATTTTTATCCTTGAGGATATGAACGAATTAGAAACCGCGCGCATCATGATCGGCGGCTACATCGAAAAGGGATTGATCAAGCACCCTGGCGAACTTTGGACTATGGAGAAACGCCTCAAGGAGATCGAAGCGAGAATGAAAAAGGAAAAGTGACGACAAATTGTCAAAAATGTTTAAATCAAGACAGAATTAATCTCAAAGCCTAGGAAATATTCCCTATAAGTGCCAGATCGCCTGGCATGAGGTTTGCTTAAGAACTACCTTGTATCAGGAGTTTAATTCACAGGGCAATTTACAGGCCAGCTGCACAGGCCAATTATATGGAGGCGTTATGAACAAAGTCCCAATGAAGTCAGCATTGCCAAGGTCAAAGCAGGCAGGCTTTACCCTGGTCGAAATAGCCATCGTGCTGGTTATTATCGGCCTGCTCCTGGGCGGCATCCTGAAAGGTCAGGAGATGATCAATCAGGCAAAAATTAAGAATTTAATTAATGATTTCAATGGTTTATCTGCCGCCATGTATTCCTATCAGGATCGTTACCGCGCCATGCCGGGCGACGAGTTAGATGCGAATACCAACACCCGCTGGACCGGCGCCAGGGGCGGCGACGGTAACGGCACGTTTCGCCGTGGTGTGGCCGTATTAGCCACCGATGTGTACAACAGCCCTGCACTGGCGCCGACGGTGACAACCTCCGAGTCGCTTCTGTTTTGGCTGCACCTGCGTCTGGCCGGTTTCGTGCCTGGCGCTACAGACATAACCTTGGCCGCAAGCACGCAACAGCCCAACAATTCGGTCAATGGCATTGTCGGGGTGCAAACCGCGGGCCTGGACTTCACGTCCAATATTATTTGCACCAGCAACCTGTCCGACAAAATTGCCATCGCCGTGGACACCCAACTTGACGACGGCACGGCGCGCACCGGGCAGATACGTGCCCATTTGCAGACGGGACCGAACCCCACGGCGCCAGCAGCGACGGTGGTAACCGACGTGTACGCGGAAACCGGCATCAACCAATACCTGCTTTGCAAGAATTTGTAAGGCATCCAAGCTCGAAAAAGCCCGCTCGATGCGGGCTTTTTTATTGCCCTTCAATCCTTTGTGGCACCAGCCTGAATTTCAACCGCCCTGCATCAATCGAATTTCAGCTGCCGCAAGCTTGGCGGGTGATCCCAGCAGTACCAGAACGTCGCCCTGCTGAAACACCGTATCGCCTGCGGGTGTGGCAATTCGCGTATCGAGCCGCCGCATCGCGGCCACCGATACCTCCATGGACCCCAAATTTAGTGCAGCTAGCGTGCGCCCCACGGCGTGGCTACCCGCATCCAGAGTCACCGAATGCAGGCGTGGTTCATTAGCGTGCTCCAGATCGTTGCCACGGTCCGATTGCCCTTCGAAAAATCCACGCAGCATCTGGTACCTGTCGCGCCGCACTTCTCCTATTTGTCGGACCACTTGACGCAGCGGCACGCCTAATAAAACCTGCGCATGCGAGGCAAGCATGAGGCTGGACTCAAAGGTATCGGGAACCACCTCGGCGGCGCCCGCGGCCATCAAGCGATCAAGGTCCGTATCATCGCGAGTGCGCACAATCACAGGCAATGAGGCATTGAGCTCGCGAACCAAGGCCAGAATACGTTCCGCTGCCCGCGTATCGGAGAATGTAACGATCAGTGCCCGGGCCCGAGAAATACCTGCCGCGATCAAGGCTTCGCTGCGTGAGCCATCGCCGTAGACCACCGATTCGCCCGCCGCCGCGGCCTCACGCACCCGTTCCGGATCCAGATCCATGGACATGGTCTTGAAACCGGCTTGTTCCAATAGATGCGCAATACGTTGACCGGTGCGCCCGTATCCACAAATGAGCACGTGCGCTTCGGTCGCCAAGCCGCGCACTGCGATGTTATGCAGCGCGAGTGAACGCAGCATCCATTCCGAGCTCGACCAGCGCAATACCAGGGGATCGCTGAAATGAAGCAGCACCGGCGCCAATAGCATGGAGAGCACCATCGCGGCGGTAATAATCTGTGCGAGTTCACTCTCCAGTACGCCGCTGCCCGTGGCAAGCGCCATCAGCACCAAACCGAACTCTCCAGCCTGACAAAGCGCCAATGCGCTTCGCAGAGCGGCACCGGGAGTCCCGCCAAACATCCGCGACAACGAGGCGATCAATACGAATTTAACAAACACCGTGATTGCAAGAACGAATAAAACCAGGGCCAGATTCGTCCATACCAGGAGCGGGTCGAGCTGCATGCCTACGGTGACAAAGAAAAGTCCGAGCAACACTTCTCGAAACGGCTTGATATCGGCCTCAACCTGGTGCCGATATTCAGTCTCTGCAATCAACAGGCCCGCCAGAAACGCGCCCAATGCCAGCGACAGGCCGGCGTACTCGGTCACCAAGGCCAGGCCCAGCGTAATCAGCAGCACATTGAGAATGAACAATTCCTGCGAGCGGCGGCGCGCAATCAAATGAAACCAGGATCGCATCAAGCGTTGACCGGCGAACAACACTATCGCCAGAATGATGACAGCCTTAATGGCTGCCTCTGCCAACAGAGGCAGCATTTGCGCGTCCTCGGAGGCCAGCGCGGGAATGAGCACCAGAAACGGGACCACCGCCAAATCCTGAAACAACAGCACGCCGACAACTTCGCGTCCTTCTCGCGTATCCAGCTGCATTTTTTCCGCGAGCATTCGCGAAACGATTGCGGTCGAGGACATCGCCAGTGCCGCGCCCAATACAACGCCAACCTTCCAGCCCAAGCCGATAAACAGGGAAAAACTCAAAATGCAGCCGAGCGTCAGCAGGACTTGAAGCAGCCCGATGCCAAAAACTATTCGGCGCATATGGAATAGCTTGGGCAAACTGAATTCCAAGGCGACTGAGAACATCAAAAATACAACACCAAGCTCGGCCAGATAGCTGGCCTCGCGCGATTCGGGAATCCAGCCAAGCGCATGTGGGCCAATGACGGCGCCGACAATAAGATATGCCAGCAGGGGAGGCAGGCCAAAGGAGCGAAACGCCGCGACCACGAACACCGCGCTCGCAAGCAGAATGACCACCAATAGCAGCGTGTTACTCAAGGTTTTCCCTTAATAAACTCGCGAGGCGCCATACCGCCAGAGTAAGTATCAGAGCGGTCTAAGTAAGTATCAGAGCGGTCTAAGCAAGTATCAGAGCGGTCTAATAAAACGTTTATGACGTTGACGGCATTGATGGAGTCGATCAGCATTTCAAAGCCTTGTATCCGCGCTTTTTGGCTATGTGCGCTCTGCTATACTTTCGACATGATTATGGCAGCTTCGCGAGCCGGAAAATTGCACAAGGCGCGACCCGGCAGGCCCGTTGTGAAGGCCGCGGTTAAGCCCATGGTAAAGCCCCCGGTGAAGCCTGCCGCAAAGCCAGTGGCAGCCACCGCCGGCCTCACCGGAAAAAACGCATCCGTGACGACACGCCCCTCTACCGCGACCCGCTCATCCGCTCTCAAATTGGCGCGCAAAGTGCTCTCGATAGAATCCCAGGCGATAGCTGCGCTCGCCTCGCGCCTGGACGAGAGTTTCGTGCTCGCGTTGGACATGATCTTAAGCTGCACTGGCAGGGTGATTGTCAGCGGCATCGGCAAATCCGGGCATATCGCTCGGAAAATCGCCTCTACCCTGGCGAGCACCGGAACGCCGGCCTATTTCGTTCATCCGGCCGAAGCGAGCCATGGCGACTTGGGAATGATCCAGAGCAGCGACCTGTTGATCGCCGTGACCTATTCGGGGGAAACACCGGAGCTCCTCACCATCATTCCCGCGATCAAACGCCAAGGGGCCAAGTTAATCGCGATCACCGGACACGCTAAATCCACGCTCGCGGTGCTGGCCGATGCCCACCTTGACGCGCACGTTGATCAGGAGGCCTGTCCTCTCAATCTGGCCCCGACCGCCAGCACCACAGCCGCGCTGGCGATGGGTGACGCGCTGGCGGTGTCCTTGTTGGATGCGCGCGGATTCAGCGCCGAGGATTTCGCGCGCTCCCACCCCGGAGGCTCACTCGGGCGACGGCTTCTCACCCGCGTCGTCGATGTCATGCGCGCGGGGGCCGAGGCACCCTCGGTGTCCCTGGCGGCGACGCTTCAGGAAGCATTGGCCGAAATTACCCGCAAGCGCATCGGCATGACGGCTGTCGTAGACGCCCAGCGCAAAGTAAGGGGGGTATTTACCGATGGCGATTTGCGCCGGACGCTGGCGCGAACACACGACATTCGATCGATTCGCATAAGCGAGGTAATGACGCCCAATCCCCGTACCATCCGCTCGGACCAGCTTGCTGCGGAAGCGGTCAAGCTCATGGAAGCCCATAAAGTCAACCAACTGCTGGTGGTGGACCAACGCGGGAAACTGGTGGGCGCGCTTAATATGCACGACTTGTTTCGCGCCAAGGCCATCTGATGGCATCCACATCGGCTGAACACTGAATGCAAACACAGCCCCATGCCAATCTGATGGCATCCTCACCGGCCGGACACTGAATGCAAACACAAGCCCAGACCATCGAACGCGCGCGCAATGTACGTCTGATGCTCTTCGATGTGGACGGCGTGCTCACCGACGGCACTCTGTATTTTGGAGAAGGCGGCGAAATCATGAAGGCGTTCAATGCGCTGGACGGCCACGGGATCAAGATGCTCGCCGAATCAGGTGTCGAAGTGGGCTTGCTCAGCTCACGGCAGTCTCCAATTGTCACGATGCGCGCCCGGGAACTTGGCATTGCACTGATTTGTCAGGGCGTGGCGGACAAGGCCATCGAGTTCGCCAAGCTGCTAGCCCAACGACACATGCCAGCCGAACAAACCGGATACATGGGCGATGACGTCCTGGACCTTCCGGTACTTACCCGCTGCGGATTCGCTGCGAGCGTTCCAGGGGCTCCGGAATCGGTCAAGGCACATATCCACTTCCTTACGGCCGCCCCTGGCGGACGCGGCGCGGTGCGCGAAGTGTGCGAGTTCATACTGAACGCCCAGGGAAAGTTCGATTCGGCGATGGCGCGCTACTTATGTTAAGTATCAGAGCAATCTAAAAGTGTCAGAGCAATCTAATTAAATGAAATCACGGTTCACTCACCTGTTGCCGGTGTTGTTGATGTTCCTGCTTGGCGCAATAACGCTATGGTTGCGCTTCGCAATCGAGGCGCCGCCCGCCGTGGATCCAGGCAAAAATCGTCATGATCCCGACGCGATCGCCGACAATGTCACCATCACCCGAATGGACGAGCGTGGCAACGCCCATTTCCATCTTTCCGCAAAGCGCATGCTTCACTATCCGGACAACGATTCCATGGAACTGAGCACGCCTAGATTTGTAAAAAAAGACGCTG
This sequence comes from Bordetella parapertussis, assembly GCA_945897475.1. GTDB lineage: Bacteria > Pseudomonadota > Gammaproteobacteria > Burkholderiales > SG8-39 > 2-02-FULL-62-17. Next base: position 1,757 of record CAMDFL010000150.1, on the reverse strand, counting down.
CCGCGGAACTCATCGTGATAGCAGACCGCGGGATCATCAATCAAGAATTAAAAGAGGCACGCTTCCACGATAACGTCGAGCTGCTGCGCCGCCCCGCCAAAGGCAATGACGCGCTGACAATTCGAACCCAATACATGCAAGTATTTATGGATCGCGAAGTCGCGCAAACAGACCGGCAGGTCGCCATCCTGAACGGTGCTTCCACGCTAACCGGTACCGGCATGGAATACGATAAAAAGAGTGGCCGATTGACTCTGTTATCGGCGGTGAAGGGAAGCTTTCATGTTCAAAAACAATAGTTGTTTCGTGCTCGCCACGACACTTGCGATTTCAATTTGCTTGATTGCGCCCGCGCGCGCCGAACGTGCCGATCGCGACAAGCCCGTCAACCTCGAGTCTGATCGCATGACCGCAGACGATGCCAAAAAGACCTCGGTTTTCGAAGGCCGTGTAGTTCTTACGCAGGGCACCCTGGCTATCCGCGGCGACCGTCTCACAGTGCGACAAGACAACCAGGGTTTTCAGTCCGGCTCGGTGGTGGGCAACCTCGCCACGTTCAGGCAAAAGCGCGAGGGGGTCGAGGAGTTCATCGAAGGCGAGGCGGAACGCATCGAGTACGACAGTCGCGCTGAACGCGTGGAGTTTTTCAATCGCGCGCGGCTGCGCCGGGATTGCGGCGACGATGTGGCAGGAAATTTCATTTCCTACGACGCCAAAACCGAGCAGTTTTCCGTGCAATCGGCCAGGGGCGCGGCCGCCAACAAGGACGATCGGGTAAGGGCCGTCATCATGCCAAGGGGCCAGCAACCGGGACAAGCCGGCAAACCGGCTTGCTCGCCGCAGATCACAAAGCCCATACCGACGGCGAGCGGTACTCGCTAGCGTCATCGAATGAGCATCCTTACCGCCAGTTCGCTGAAAAAGCGTTACAAATCGCGAGTTGTGGTGAAGGATGTATCGATCGAAGTCTCCAGTGGAGAGGTAGTCGGTCTGCTCGGTCCGAATGGCGCCGGGAAAACAACCTGTTTTTACATGATGGTTGGATTGGTCGCGACTGACGGCGGGGCAATCCATATCGACTCTCGGGAGATCACCCATCTTGCAATGCATAAGCGTGCGCGCCTGGGTTTGTCCTACCTGCCTCAGGAAGCGTCGGTGTTCCGCAAGCTCACTGTCGAGGAGAATGTCCGCGCGGTACTTGAGCTGCAAAATTTGACCACGGAGGAAATCACCTCCCGCCAGGACGCATTGCTTGCCGACCTCAACATCTCTCATTTGCGAAACTCGGCGGCACTTTCCCTATCCGGTGGGGAGCGGCGGCGCGTCGAAATAGCGCGCGCGCTAGCGACCAGCCCGAATTTCATCCTGCTCGACGAGCCCTTCGCGGGCGTCGACCCTATCGCGGTTCTCGATATACAAAGAATCATCGGTTTTCTCAAGGCCCGTTCAATTGGCGTACTGATCACCGACCACAACGTACGCGAGACCCTGGGCATATGCGACCGCGCCTACATCATCAACGAAGGCAGCGTGCTCGCATCGGGAATTCCCGATGAAATTATCACTAACGAAAATGTTCGCCGGGTGTATTTAGGCGAGAATTTCCGGCTTTAGAGTTGAAAAATACTCGATGAAACAAACCCTGCAGCTCAAGCTGTCTCAGCACCTCACGCTGACGCCGCAGTTGCAGCAATCGATCCGTCTGCTTCAAATGTCCACGCAGGATCTCAGTTCTGAGCTCGAGAAAATGCTGCTTG
>CAMDFL010000149.1 GCA_945897475.1 Bordetella parapertussis | reverse complement strand
TCCAGCTTTTTGGCAAGCTCGGGCTGCTTCAATGCGGCGATGGTGTCGGCGTGAATTTTGCGGATGACATCGGGTGAAGTCCCTGCGCGCGTGCTCAAACCGTTCCAGGCCTCGCCGGTGGCATCGGGCAGGCCGGCCTCGGCAATGGTGGGCACATCCGGGGCCGAGGCCATTCTATTGGGACTGATGACCGCCAGCGCGCGCATGCGCCCCGCCTTGACATGCGCCATGCTGGTGGGCGCCGAGTCGTACAGGACCTGGATCTGGCCGCCCAGCAGCGCGACGGTCGCCTGATCGCCCGCCTTGAACGGAACGAAATCGATCTGCGTGCCCGAGAGGTTCTGCACCAGCACCGAGGCGATGTAGGGCAAGCCTATGGTTCCGCCGACGGTGGAGTAGAAAAACTTGCCCGGCTGCGACTTTGACAGCGCGACCAGTTCCTTGACGCTTTTGACCGGCAACGATGCATTGACGACGATCCAGATCGGCGTGGCCGCCAATTTGCTGATCGGCGCGAAGTCCCTCGCGACATCGAAGGGCAGCTTGTCGTACAGGGCCGGATGAAAGGTGAATACACCCGCCGGATGCACCATCAGTGTGTAACCGCCGGGATCGGACTTGGCGACGAAGTCCGCGCCGATGATGCCGTTGGCGCCGACCTTGTTCTCCACCACCACCGGCTGATTCCAGGTGGCCTGCAGGCGGTCAGCGAGCCCCCGCGCGATGATGTCGGTGGAAACCCCCGGCCCCTGGGTCACGATGATGCGCACCGGCTTCACCGGATACTGGGCTTGTGCGATCGGACAGATTGCACAGGCGAGCGCAGCGAGAATTGCCTTGATCAAGCTTCGTTTCAACATGGTCTGAATTCCAGTGGAAAAATTTGTTTGACTGCTTTTCCCTGCGATTGTGGCGCATTACCGTCAATCGGCGCTTTTGCCCAGGCGCCCGCGTATTTCCGGCGAATCCGCCGCGTAGCGATAGGCGCGGAACACCGCATTCGAGCCCGCTCCACGCGGCGCATCGTCAGGTACGAAGAACGGGTTGATGTAGTTCCACAGAATCTCACCCTTTGGCGTGACTTCGAATATCCGTCCCCAGGCACCCTCGCAGATAAGCGTGTTGCCCGAGGCGAGGCGCTGCGCGCCGCTGATGTAGTTGCTGAAAAAAAGTTGCGGCGGGGTGGACTTGTATTCCCACACGGTCTGTTTTGTTTTCGGATCGATTTCCAGAACGCGCGATCCGGTCTGCGGCCCCCCGCCGCCGGTGTGCTCGCCATTGGCGAACAGGGTGATGTTGCCGTTGTCGAGCATCTGCACATCGTGCTGGTGGCCGAATTTGATATCCATCATTTCCCACTTGAAGCGCCGCGTGGCGCGATCGATCCAGGCGATCAGATGGTTGGTTCGCCAGCTCACCAGAAAACCGCCGTCCGGGGTCGGGCAGATGGCATTCGGATGCGCGTACTCGGCGCGCGAACAAATCGGACACAGCGGGTATTTTTCGATCTCCATGTCGGTTTGCGCGTGCCACTCCCAGGCGATCTCGCCAGCGGGCGTGACCTCGCGGATGTAGTCGCCGTAGATCTGGCCGTCGTGCTCCGTGCCGGCGCGCCCGCCTCCGACGCGTGCCGAGGTTTCCTTCGACCAGAGTTCCCATGCAAGGTAGACGGTATTTCCATTGGCGCAACGGCGGAAATCATGGTGCTGGGCATGGTCGATGTATTGCCAGACGATTTTTCCGTCCCAGTCCAACTCGCACAGCATGCCGCCCTTGGCGTTCAGGCCGGGGGGGCCTTCATTGGTTTGCACCGCAGCCAGCAGATTGCCGTTGGGCAGCAGATAGGTGTAGTTGCCCGGTTGAGCGGGAAGATTCCAATCATGCACCACCTCGCCGCGCATGTTGAGGATCAGCGTCTTGCGCTGTTGCAGCGGCGAGAAAAGCGTGAAACCGGGCGTCGCCCGGTCCTTGTCGAAGCGGGTCAATCCGGTTTTTTCGTAGAGCATCGTGCCTCGTCCCCATAAAAATCTGCGTCGTTATTCTTCGGCGAAGCCATGCCAGCGTGCTGCGCCATCACTCGGGCTTGACCCCGGCGAGTTGGATCAAATCCGAAAGCATCTTGCGCTCCGACTTGAGAAACTCGGTGAACTGCTCCGGCGTTCCGCCCGCCGCGTCGACGGATATCGAGGTCAGGGCCTTTTCAACGAAGACCTGATCCGCGAGCAACTTGCCCACCTCCGTATTGATGCGAGCAAACACGGGGCGCGGCGTGCCGGCGGGCATGAAGATGCCCACCCAGGGCCGGAATTCCAGCGCGAAACCGAGTTCCGTGAAAACCGGCACATCGGGCAGCAGGCGCGATCGCTTGAGGCCCACCAGTGCCAGCGGCTTGACGCGCCCGGCCTTCATCTGTGCCATGGTCAACTGCGTGTTGAGGTAGCTGATGGCGACCTCGCCTGCAATCACCGCCTGCTGCGCCTGATCCGGAATCTTGTAGGGAATATGGGCAAAGCGCGCGCCGGTGCTATTTTCTATCCACACCCGATAGAGGTTAGAAAGACTGCTGTTGCCCCAGGTGCCCCAGTTGATCGTCCCCGGTTTTGCCTTGGCCATCTCCAGCGCCTCGCGCAGCGATGAAAACGGCGCGTTGGCGTTGGCCACCATCACCGTGGAACTGATGCCCACATTGATGACGGGCTGAAAAGCCTTCTCCGGGTCATAGGGAAGCTTCGCGTTGACGAACGGCGCTATGGCCACCGGTGCCGGATGCGAGACGCACATCGTATAACCGTCGGACAACGCCCTGGCGCACGCTTCCATGCCGATGACGCCATCGGCGCCGGCACGATAATCGATCACCACCGCCTGCCCGAGCAACCCGGTCAATGCGTCGGTCACCGACCGGCCGACGATGCCGGAAAAACCCGCGGGGCCGCTGGGAACGATGGCGCGAATCGGCTTCGACGGATAGGTCTGCGCATGCGCATACGCCGCCATCAGACCGCACACAACCCCTGCAACCATGCCTGCCGCTTTGAACTGCATCCGCCCTCCTCCTCATCATCTGCCCGGCCAGGTATCCGGCGCCGCCGCGGATCCTCAACACGCCTGCGCTGGCAGCGCTCCCGCCTTACTCAACCGGTTTGATGCCGGCGTCCTTGATGACCTTTGCCCATCGAACCATGTCGCTCTTCATCAACTCGAGAAAGTGCTCCGGGGTCGAGCCCACCGGATCGAGGCCGAGTTCGGTCAGGCGCGCCGCATCCAGCGGCGACTTGAGCACGGCGACCAGTTCACGATTGAGCCGGTTGATGATGGCCCGCGGCGTGCCGGCACGCACCACCGTCCCCTGCCACACGTCCATTTCATAGCCCGCCATCCCGGCCGATTCCGCAATCGGCGGCACAGCGGGCAACAGCGGTGAGCGCCGCGTGGTGGTCACGCCAAGGCCGCGCAGTTCTCCCGCGCTGACCAGCTTGCGCACCGGAAACAGCGAAATGAAGGTCGCGTCGATTTCGCGCGACAGCAATGCCTGCGTGATCTGCGGCCCACCCTTGTAGGGAACATGCAGCATCTTGATGCCGGCCATGGAACTCATCAGCTCAGCGCCAAGCTGGTGCGAAGAACCCACGCCGACACTGCCGTAGGTAAGCTTGCCGGGGTTGGCGCGCGCGCGCGCAATGAACTCGGCAACATTGTTCACGCCCAGGCCGGCATGCACCGTCAGCATGAAAATGGTGCTCACCGACTGCGTCACCGGTTCGAAATCGCGGATCGGGTCATACGGCAATTTGGGAAAAAAATTGGGATTGAGAATGTGCGTTGCCGCCACATGCAGCAGGGTATAGCCGTCGGCAGTCTGGCGGGCCACATATTCAGTCGCGATGGTCCAGGAAGCGCCGGGGCGGTTTTCGACAATGACGGGCTGGCCCATGGTCTTGGCCAGCCGCTCCGCGAACAGCCGCGCGAGAAAATCGTTCGGCCCGCCGGCAGGCGTGGGCATGATGTATTGAAGGCGGCGGACCGGGTAACTCGTGTCCTGCGCCTGTGTCGCCGCCGCGCACAACACCACGCATAGGCCGATCAACGCAAATTTCGGTTTCATGCTCATCAATTCCCTGAATATCGAAAACAATATAGCCACTTGCAAAACCACGACTGTGCGGGGGATTTATTTCGCGAGGCGATGCGAAAAAAGGAATTGCAGGCGGCTAATTCTTGCATGATGCGGCTCTCAAGGCCAACACCATAACGCCCGAAAAATGAATGCTACTCGACGCAAACTAATGATGCAACGCTGGAATGTAATTTGCTGGAATGTAATTCTGGAATGTAATTCAACACGAACTGCTACCCGAACTGAGGAAAGAGGTCGGTGTCCTGACACCGAAACTTGAGAAAGTGATCCACATCCTGGAGGAGTTTGCTCAAAGTGGGCTTGCGCCACGCTTACATGAGGCGCTCATCAAGGGCTACCTGGGCAGTGAGTTGATTGGGCATATCAGCCGCGATGGCACCGCCATTGAGGAACGCGAGCATCCGGTTCGTACCAAGACCAAGACTACGGCAGTCAAGCCGGTGAAAAAGCGCGGTCGTCCTCGGCGCGGTGCAGCGTTGCCGAGATGCGCATTCCGCTGTAGCCTTCGCAGTCCATCATCCGAGATCGGCCATAACCATGCGAAACGCCGTGAATCCCGGTTCTTCGCCTGCACGTTTCAGCTGCCGCACGATTTTTTTTCCGCATAAGCTGAAGGTGCGTGACGCCCTGCCCGCCGCGGTCATGCTCATGGCACTCGCTGCAGTGCTGTTCGGCGCACCGCATGCAGCCCGGGCGCAAGCGCCAGCTTCGCGCACGCTGCAGCTGGTGGTGCCCTTCGCCCCCGGCGCAGCCAACGACAATCTCGCGCGCGTGCTGGCCGCCGAGGTGTCGGAGAATTTCGGCCGCGTGGTAATCGACAACCGCCCTGGCGGGGACGGCAGCATCGCGGGGCAGTTCTTCAAGCGCGCCCCGGCCGATGGCAATTCCATCATGCTGATTTCCAACAGCTACGCGATCAACGCGGCGATGCGCGACTCGCTTCCCTACGATGTGCTGCGCGATTTCGAGCCGGTGATCTACGCGACGCGCGTGCCGTTTTTCCTGGTCATCAACTCTGAAGCTTTGCCGGTCTCGTCACCGGGCGATCTGGTGAAGTACGCGAAGGCGAACCCCGGCAAGCTCAGTTTCGCCTCGGCCGGCAACGGCTCGCCGCACCACCTGGCGATGGAGTTGTTCAAACTGCGCGCCGGCCTGGACATGGTGCACGTGCCCTACAAAGGATTGGGCCTGGCCATCGGCGACTTCCTGACCGGACGCGTGCAGCTGGTGATCACCGGCTATCCCGCAGTCGCCAACACCATGAAAACCGGCAAGCTGAAACTGCTGGCGGTCGCAGGCGCCAATCGCAGCGCACTGCAGCCGGACGCGCCCACCTTCCGCGAGGCGGGTATCAACGGCGTAGAGATCGACGTGTGGCAGGGCGTGCTGGTGCCCACCGGCACACCGCCCGCGCAAATCGAGCGGCTGAACACCGAATTCAACCGCATCCTGCGCCTGCCTCGTGTGCGAGAGAAGCTGTTGCCACAGGGCATCGACGCGGTGGGCGGCACGCCTTCCGAATTCGGCGCGCGACTGCGCTCGGATATCGACATGTACCGCGGACTGGTGAAGGCCGTCAATCTGAAGGTCGATTGACGATTCGCTGTCTCGCCATTCCTGTCCAAGGGAGTACGCCGCCGATTCAGCAGAGTCAAAAGAGCAGCAGCAATCCCCACGCAGAGGCGCCTGCCAGCGCAGCCACCAGGCCCAGCGGCACAAGCGGGTGAATGTTGTTTAGTATCCGCATCGCATTGCATGTCAGGCCCACCACGAACTGCGCAAGCGTGGCCGGGCTCTTCGAATATTCCATCGCGGCTTTGACGATATAAAAGACGGCGGTGTTTGCACCCAGCACCATAGCCGAGAGAATCTCGGTGTCTTTCGGCGCAACCAGGTAATTGCATTTAAGCAGGATGCGTTGCTGGTCGTCGGGGTTGTATTCGCCTTCGACCCAGTGCAGCTCGCGGTGAAAATCGAGCAAGCCGAACTCGTAGGTCACGAATGCCCTTTCGACCTTGCTGTCGCCGAATACGACTTTGTAGGTGGCATCCGATTGCAGGTAGATCAGCGCGCGCACCACCGTTCCAAACGGCACAAAGCGCAGGTTGCCGTCGTAGTGCCTGCTATAGAGCCCCTGATCGCCGCCGAGGTCTTTGTTGTAATGGGAGATATAGAGTTCATCGGTATGCCTCATCGGCGTGATCACGCTGTTCGCGTCGAAATGCCTCAGCATTGCGGCACGAATCGCCTCGCTGCCTCGAAGCGCTTCGACTTGCGCGCTCACCTCTACGGGCAGCTTGTCGATGTACACATGCTTTGAAGGCCTCTTCTTCAGGTCTTCCCGATACTGGTCTTCCACCCACCTGACCAGGGAATCGACAATCAACCTGTCGTTGGCATCGGCAAATCTGCCAAGGGTGGCCGGAAAGCGTTCTGCCGGCCGTGGACGTGATTTTGCATTCAACTTGTCAATCGGCAGCGCATCGCTCATGTTGATCCCCTTTGTCTTTCAACAGCCCATGGAACGCGGGCTATGCCCGCTCCTCGCCGCCCGCATGGTCGGCGTCGCGCATTGTCGGCTTCGTATAAGTAAGAAATATTACAAATGCGCAACTGGCCGACATAGCGCCCAAGAAGGCGCCAAGCTTCGCCACCGGCACCTCGTCGCGCCAGGCGCCGTACGCTGCGCCAACTGCGGCGCCTGCCACAGCGAACAAGGCGGCGGCTCCTGCACTGCCGCCGGTTGCTGTAGCGAATTTCAATGCCTTTCGGCGTCGGGGCTCTATCGAGGTCTCCATGATCAGCAGGGCCACATTCAGGGCGATGTGAGCAACGGCGAGCGGCCACCATTGGACACGAAATTGCGCATTCACCAAGGTGCCTGCAAAGGCGGCCATGTTGCCCAAGAGCATCGGATGCGCCATCCACGAATAGGGAAATGTCCTGATCCCGATGCAGGGCAGACCCGCCAGCTCGTGGCCGTAGTAGGTGCGGTCCGGGCCCAGTGCCCTGGCCCCGGCGCTGTTTAATAGAAAGCCCGCGGCAATCACCAGTAGCGATGCCGCGTCCAGCGGGGCCTCGAGGTAGACGCTGGCCAGGGCGATCAGGGAAACGGCCTTCATAACGATCGCATCGCGCTTGAACACATCGAGCGGTACTTCGCCGAAATAATAGGCCAGCCAATACAAATAGTAGTGGCAGAAACTCAGCAGGCAAACGGCGACGGCGCCCTCCCCGGCAAACCAGGTCACCGTCAATACCAACGAAACGTAGGCAATGCCGGATAGCAGCGAAACCCTTCCGCGGACAAATTCCCGGAAACCGCCGCTTTCTTTCATCAGATGGTCTTTCGCGAGCATGGATGGCGAACAGGATTTGCACGGCGCGATGTTAGGCAGGCAATTATTACGAAGCCATGAAAACAATAGGAGAGCCAATCCGGGTCGTGGCATTTAGTGAGTGGTGCATGAAATTCTGGCAGCCTTGGCCACAAAGCGCCTTGGCGAAATCGTCAGGAGCCAGTCCAGCGTTCACTGATTGCCCACAATGCTTCCTGCAATTGAACGTTGTTGGCCGCGTTCGAAGCGGACTGGATTGTCTGGTATTCATCAAAATATTTGCCGCTGACATTGACCACTTCCCCGGAGGTCGCCAGGTAAAGCGTGGTCTTCGCGCCGCGTTCCTGGTTGAACATATTTGGGCTCAGCAAGGGCTTGATCCACCTAACCCAGCGCGGCAGCAGGTTGGTGCTGACCACCCCGGGGTGGAGGCAGTTGACGGTCAACGTCGTTCCTTCCAGTCTTCGCGCCAGCGCAAAGGCATGCATCACATTGGCGAGCTTCGATTGCGCATAGGCCGCCATCGGGCTGAATCGTGCCGTCGAGTTGGCGACGCGGTTCAAATCGAGCGTGGCACGATAGTGGACGCGCGAAGCAACATTGATGATTCTCCCGGCCGGCGCCATGCAATCCAGTAGCAATCGTGTCAGCAGAAACGGGCCCAGATGATTGGTGGCGAAGCACAGCTCGAAACCGTCTTGCGAAACCTGGTGGCGCGACGGCGCAATCCCCGCATTGTTTATCAGCAAGTCAAGCTTTCCGAAATTGCGCCGAACACTGCCGGCCGCATCCCGGACCGAAGCGAATGAAGCAAGATTGCAGTGCACTACATGTATCTGCGCGTCCGGTGTGGCGGCGACGATGTCGTCGCGCACAGCTTGCGCTGCCGCAACATTCCGGCAAAGCATAAGCACATTGAACCCATTTTTTGCAAGTTCCCGGCTGGTGACAAGGCCAATGCCATGGGTGGTGCCGGTGATGAGGGCAAGCTTGCTCAAGCCGAATCGCTCCCTGAATGAAGGTGACCAATGGTCTGGTTGATGTCGTGTCATTGTACTTTCACATTCGGGGGCTAAATTTGTAAAAAAAACGTGAACCGAACATTTGAACCAACCACAACAACGCCGCGACCAGACTCGCATTTCATTGGCACTCACTGTGGCCGTGCCGGTGCTTCTTCTGCTGGTGGCATGCTCGCCGCGTCAACTGATCATCGATGGCATCGCCGATGAGCTGGCCAGCCAGGGCCAGGCAGTGGAAGACGATCTGGTATTGGCTCGCGAGGCAAGCGCCTTCTATCTCAAACTCTCCGAATCGCTGTTGCGGCAGAACCCCGGCAACCTCAAATTGGCCGAATCGGTGGCCGGCGGGTTCACCCGTTACGCGTTTGCATTCGTTGCCATGGATGCGGAGCGCATTGAATCGAAGGATTCGAAGGCCGCACAAAAATTGCGCGAACGTGCCGCACGGCTTTACCTTCGCGCCCATCGCCATGCCATGGCTGCGCTTGAGAGGCAATCGCCGGGTTTTGCGAAATCGCTCGCCGCAAGTGATGCCTCCGCCTGGCCACGCCTCACCGACACGCAAATCGGCGTGTCCTATTGGGCGGCAGCGTCGTGGGGCGGATATATCTCGTTGTCCAAAGACGATCCGGATGCTGTGGCTGATCTGCCGCTGGCGGTGCGTTTGGCCCGTCTCGCTTGGGAGAAGAAACCGGATCATGCAGAAGGGGCACTCGCCAGCCTGATGGGAAGTTTCGAGAGCGCGCGCCCGGGCGGTTCGCGCGAGCAGGCTGCGGCGTATTTCGACCGGGGCATTGCCGCTGGAGCGGGCAGGAACGCCGGGCCGTATGTGGCCAAGGCGGAGAACATTGCTCTTGGGGCCATGGATCGGCCCGCATTTGAAGCCTTGCTGCGCCAGGCGCTGTCGGCGAGCGCAACGCGACGCGATCTTGAGAACGAAGTGATGCGCGAACGCGCGCAGTTGCTGCTTGATTCGGCCGACGATCTTTTTTAAGAGGTTCCGGAACATGACCAGAAAATTCGGCAATCAGGATGTCCAACTTGCCCTTGCCTGCCTGGCGCTCGTTGCGGGATTTTTCATCCATCCCGCCATGGCCGCGGACAAGCAGTTGCGCATCGGCACGCTTGCCCCCAAAAACTCGCTCTATCACCGGCAATTGATGGAAATCGGGGAGGTGTGGCGCGCAGGACAGGACGGCGGCGCGCGGTATCTGGTTTATCCGGACGGCAGCCAGGGTGGCGAAGCAGAGATGTCCAGACGCATGCGCATCGGCCAGTTGCAGGGTGCGTTGCTGTCGGTGGTGGGCTTGAGGGAAATCGATCCATCGATTGCGGCCTTGCAGAATCTGCCGCTGTTGTTCAAAAGCTGGGAAGAACTCGATTACGTGCGCGAAAAAATGCGGCCAGCCCTGGAGAAGAATTTCGCCGACAAGGGGTTCGTGGTACTTGCCTGGGGCGACGCGGGTTGGGTGAGATTTTTCTCCAAGGAAGCGGCAGTGCGGCCAGATGACTATAAAAAGATGAAGTTCTTCGCCTGGGGCTCGGAAACCGAGCAACAGGACATTATGAAAAGCCTGGGTTACACGCCGGTGCCGCTGGAGACCTCGGACATCCTGCCCTCCATCCAGACCGGCATGATCAACGTGGTTCCTTCAACTCCCTATTTCGCGCTGCGCTCTATGAGCAACGCAAGCGCGGTCTGCAGGAAGAACTGACGACGCTCAAAGACGCACTCGGGATGGCCAAAGAAGAGCTGCGCATGAACGAGGCCTTGCTGAAAACCGGCGACACCAGCCAGCTGGAGGTGATGCGCGCCAAGCGGCAGGTCGGCGAACTCGAGGGCAAGATCAACGCCACGCGCAACAAATATCTGCAAGACGCACGCACCGAGGCCACCATGGTGTCTGAAGACCTTGCCTCGAACCGTTACAAGCTCG
>CAMDFL010000148.1 GCA_945897475.1 Bordetella parapertussis | reverse complement strand
CCGGCGGTGACAAGAAAACTCAGGCCAGCGACATCAAAGCGGCCCTGCGCCTTGCGCGTAACCTCTCGGAGTAAATTGAATGGCTAAAACAGTAACTACTCGCTACGACGTGGCCGAACATCTCAGGACTCCTGAGGAAATGGCCGCTTACCTTGAGGCTTGCTTTGAAGAAGCCAACGGAGATGCTGCTTTCATTGCGAAGGCCCTTGGAAATATTGCTCGCGCAAAAGGCATGGCCCAAGTGGCGCGCGATTCTGGCCTTTCTCGAGAGAGCCTTTACAAAGCACTTTCCGGCGAGCGCAGCCCTGATTTCGACACAATTCTTAAGGTGGTCGGAGCGCTGGGCCTGACATTGCATGCTGAAGCCACTCCGCGCTAACCCGACGCCCAACAACACGGCGCAGTCGGACGCGCGCGATGAAGCCGCGCGCGCCGCTGGCCGTGAACGTTGATATGGCTAAATTCTGTCAAATGGCGATAGTGTCCCCTGCTTTTCCTGCCAAGCATGTTTTCTCAATATGAACCCGATAAGGGACGCGGCGGGCACTGCAAAGACGACGGTCGTTCACGCTGATATTCGGGCGTTGGTTAGCCGCAAGACTGTGGTTCGTCACGGAGCTGCCTCGCTCTAGGGTCTGATGTGCCTTGCCTGGGACAACCGGGGTTGGCCCAGGGTCGGATCAATAACGTCCACCGAGGATTCTCCACCGCGTGCGCACAGCGTCGCTTATCGGGTTGGGATGTTCATTGGCGTCGGGGACTCCCCTTTCTCGTTGGGCAGATGGATGGGTTTTCAATGCCGATAAATCAGCTGGGTTTGACCCGTTGGCCCAGCGCCCACACAAACCCGGAGAGTTCGCGCGACAAGGCCACGATGATCTTGTTGCAAGGCAAGCCACGCGCCGAGGAGTTGCCGGTTTTAGTGATGCTCCCCTGGCGCCGGCGTGCGCCCGAGGAATCCTGCGAGGGCACCAGACCCAGATATCCCATGAGTTCTCGCGCGCTGGCAAAGCGCGATAGATCTCCCAACTCGGCCACCAGGCGCACCGCGTGAATCTCACGAATGCGGCCGCTGCGCGATAAAGCTGCGCGGCGCCGGTGATTTCAGACGTTATGCGGCAAAACATGGCCGACGTTGTTGACATGCTATTTATGGTATATATAATTGCGCATGTGGCAAATCGATGAACACCGCAGTCTCGATAAGCAGCTCTCTCGCTCCATCTCTATAGAAATTTTGAAGCGGTACGAGAAATGGAAAGACATTGCCAGACTTTCAGGGCAACAAGGCTTGAGAGCGATAAAAGGCTTTCACGACGAGGCCCTCGCTGGTGAGTGGAAGGGCTATCGTTCCTCGCGGCTGGGCCTTAAGTGGCGAGTAATTTATCGAGTGGTTGCCAACGTTTTGCAGATCCAAGTAATTGAAGTCACTCCGCACGATTACAGGAGACCTTGAAATGAAAGAGTTTCGCCCTGCGAAAAAACGCATTGAAGTCTCGGTGGGGGAGTCCGTTCGTATCCTGCGTGAACTCCAGGAACTTAGCCAAAATCAACTTTCCGAACTTACGGGCATTCCGCAAGCCACCATTTCAGCTATCGAAAATGATCGTGTGAAACTAGGTGTTGAACGCGCGAAGGTTTTTGCTCGTGCTCTCAAGTGCCATCCTGCCGTGCTTGTCTTTCCGGGCTGGGAGGTTCCGCTTCAGCATGCTGCATAAAAAGCTATTTGAGCCGACGCCTGTCGGCGCGGCTCAATAGCGACGTTATAGGGCAGTAGGCAGCACCGCGCTATAATTTTCAGCGCATCAACTTGGAGATAATAGTGAACATGCCCGGAATCGAATTTTTGACCGATCGTCATGGTCGCAAAAAGGCGGTATTGATTAATCTCAAAAAACACAAAGACCTTTGGGAAGACCTCTTTGATGCGTATCTAGTGCATCAGCGCCGCAATGAACCTCGAGAATCATTGGCCGAAGTGAGACGATCAATTGCCTCAAAAACCAAACGCAAATCGCGCGCCTAAATACGCGGTTCAAATGGCGAGATCAGCGAGAAAAGAAATCGAAGCGCTTGATCCGCCGGTTGCAGAACGAATTCTTAAACGCATCGAGTCATTAATTAATGAGCCGCGACCGTCCGGCGTCGCTAAACTCGAAGGCTCTACAGATCAGTGGCGAATCCGCATTGGTGACTGGCGGGTTGTGTACCGTATCGATGACAAAGAAAAACTTGTCGACGTCAGCGTTGTACGCCATCGCCGTGAAGTGTACAAATAGCGAAATGTCCTATAACTTTAAATGCAACGGCCGGGCGAAAGTGGGCTTGAGTTTTTTCGGAACCACCTCGCGCGCACGCCGTTGATTATGACGTTGGGCGTCATAGGTGTCATAGTCATAGGTGTCATAGGTGTCATAGGTTGCACGATTCCGTGACTCAGGTAACATCTAGTCATGCATATATCCACTGGTACCGTCGTCGACGGCAAGATCGTAGTTGAAGGCCTTTCCCTTCCTGAAGGGACGGTCGTGACCGTCCTGACGCCCGAAGACGACAAGGTCGTCAAGCTCGCCCCGCATTTGGAGAAGGATCTTCTTGAGGCAATTGATGAGGCAGACCAAGAAGTAGGCGGAGCGGGGCCGGAATTTCTTGAGAGCCTAAAGCGCTACGGCTAGCCTTGGCGCTTACCTACCGCATCAAGGCTCGCGCCAAGCGCGAGATCTAGAAAGCAGCTGAATGGTGGGCCGAAAACCGCCTTGCTGCACCTGGGGCAGTACGGAAAGACGTGGAAGACGCTTTGAAAATCCTCGTCGACCATCCGGGTATAGGCACAAGAATTGAAACAGGTCGATCACTGCAGGTACGCAGATTCTTGCTCAATCGAACGAGCTACTATTTGTACTACCGTGTGCGTCGAGCCGAACTGGAAGTTCTTTCCGTTTGGCATACGAGCCGAGAGCACGGCCCCCGCGTGTAGCAAATGACGCCCAACTATAGGTGCAACGGACAGGCGAAAGCGGCCATGACTTTCTCATTAACCACCTCGCGCACCCGCCGTTCACCACGAGGTTATACGTTGCTAGCCTCCGGTCGAGTGTAGAGACAAAAGGCACACAGCCGCTTAGAATTGTTTGATGAAGCCGTTTCGCTGGAATGCTAAAAAAAACGAATCACTCAAGACGGAACGAGGAGTGTCTTTTGAGCATGTCGTGGTAGCGGTCGAAACGGGTGGTCTGTTGGACACGACAAACCATCCAAACATGGCCCAGTACCCACATCAAAAAGTCATGATAGTTGCAATCAATAGCTACGCGTACTTGGTACCGTACGTAGAGGAAGAAGACTATTACTTCCTGAAGACCGTGATTCCCAGCCGTCAGGCAACAAGGGAGAAATTGGGAAAAGGTGAACCGAATGCCGAAACTTGATGCCTACGAACGAGAAGTATTGGAAGCCTATGAAAAAGGCAAACTCAAATCCATTGCCACCAAGGGCGAGCTTGCAAAACTAAAAGCCGCGGCAAGGGCCACAGCAATTAAAGATCGCAGGGTAAATATCCGGTTGTCTTCGGTTGATCTTGGCGACATACAGGTTAAAGCACTTGAGGAGGGCGTTCCCTATCAAACCCTGATTGCCAGCGTCCTACACAAGTATGTGACCGGCCGTCTATCGGAGAAATCGCAACGTATAACTTTAAATGCAACGGCCGGGCGAAAGCGGGCTTGAGTTTCTTCGGAACCACCTCGCGCGCCTGGCGCCGGCGTGCGCCCGAGGAATCCTGCGAGGGCACCAGACCCAGATATCCCATGAGTTCTCGCGCGCTGGCAAAGCGCGATAGATCTCCCAACTCGGCCACCCAGCGCCGGTGCGCCTCGGTCCAGGTGGTCTTCTTGCTATAGCGGATGTTGTTGCGCAACAGCAGCGCGGCAAACCGCTGCCGCGCCTGGCGCTGCATGTCCACCGCGTCCTCGCGCGTTCTCACCCAATCGCGCATCGCCTCATCGAGCGCATCGGGCACGTGAATCGCGGTGAGTTCTCCGGCACGCGCCAAACGACACAATTTCAACGCATCGCGCCGGTCGTTCTTGATCCGATCGGCGTTCGAGCGCGGCGTCAGACCAGGGGCGACCACCCAGCAGGGGTGTCCTCGGGCGCGAAGAAATCGATAAATCCAAAAACCGCTCGGGCCGGCCTTGCCTCCTTAGTACAAGAGCTTCGGTGGGATTCCCTTACCCTTGGGTCATGGGGGAAGCCGTGTACCCGATTCCTGACTTCCCGTGCTCGCAGGAAATAGCAGTGCATCAAGCAGCCTGCAAGGCCTTCTGGACCGCCTTCGGCGCGCGTTCAATGACCAAAAGATATGCCCGCGTCGGGCCCTCCGGCCGGCGCGACCCCTGTTCCCAGTGGCGCAGCGTGTTGACGCTGAATCCGAACTGCCTCGCGAACTCTTCCTGCGTCATGCCAAGGTTCGTGCGGATCGCCTTCACGTCGATCTGTTCCGGTACATGGACGCGATATGCGTTCTTGTCCGCCTCGCCCTTGGCATAGCCCACCGCTTCCTGAAGGCCGCGCCGGATACTGTCGGCAATCTTGCTCATGGTTTCGTCCTATTGAATGTCCTGACCAGCAACGCGGTCAGCTTTCGAAAGTCATTTCGATCCTGCTGGCTCAGATCGGCTCGTTCGTTCTTGGCGTATGCGGTCAGTACGAAGATCGGCACGTCCGAATCGTGGTGGAAGTAGACCACCCGAGCACCGCTCCGTTTGCCGCGCCCCTCCAAGCCCCACCGCAATTTGCGCACGCAGCCCGTTCCAGGAATCAGGTCACCCGCCGTCGGGTGATAGGCCAGGTAATCCACCAGCATCGCCCGCGTCTCGTCGCTGATCAGCTTGCGAGTCGCAGACAAGAACTCCGGCGTCTCAATGACGGTGATCGGAACGGTACCAACCATGCCGAACACTAATCCAATGAGCTAGTTTTCGCAATTGAAAAGTGACATCAAAAAGTGGCGGGGGCGACCGCGCTTTCGGGCACGAAAAGCTGGGCTCGTCATTCCATCCCAGTCATTGGAGAGCCAATTGCGAGACATCTGGGTGTGACCCCGTCCGCTATAAATTGCAAAATCCAGTAAAGTGATGACATGAAGCCCCGCATCTACGTAGAGACTTCTGTCTTTAGTTACGTGCTACCAAGGAAAATTTCGCAAAGGATGCAGGGTTCGATCATGGGGAGCTCATCCGTTCGCTGGGCATCGATCCGGAATGATCGGCAAGGGCCAGAATTCAAATGATAGAAGAAGCGATGCCCAGTTTTGCCTTGGCCTTGACGCCCCGCTGCCACCCGCTATCGAAATGCCGGCATCACATCTTTGGCGAATAGTTTTGTCAGGGGGCGCGAAGGCGAATACCCCGCTCAAACCGCGACACCATGTCGCGATACAATTTTGCATTGCCTCAACGGCGTTCGGAGAAAATCCATGAAAAAAATTATCAAAGCGATCGTTGCAATTGCGGCCGCCGTGCTGTGCACACCGCTTGCCGCGCAGAACTATCCCGCGAGGCCGGTAATGGTGGTGATTCCGTATCCGCCGGGGGGCGTCGACTTGGTTGTGCGCCTGATCCAGCCCGCTATCGAGCAGGAGCTAGGCCACCCCTGGGTAATCGAATACAAACCAGGCGCGAGCGGGTTGATTGGTATGGAGTATGTCTCGCGCGCCAAGCCGGACGGCTACACGCTGCTCTTTACCGCCTCCAACCCCTGGGTGGTCACACCTGCGATGCGGGCAAAGACGCCCTACGACCCGATCAAGGACTTCACGCCGATCACCAACACCACCGAGGGTGTGAACCTCATCGTCGCGGGAACGCAGTTTCCACCGAACACCTTGCGCGAAATGCTCGAGTACACGAAGAAAAACCCGAACAAGGTGTCGTGGGCGACCTCGGGTCTGGGGAGCTTCTGGCACCTCGACGCGGAAAACATCAACCGGCTCGCCGGCACCGACATTCTGCACGTGCCATTCGCGGGTTTCGGCCCGATGCTTCCCGCGATGTACAGCGGCCAGGTGTCGATGAATCTCATCACCTTGCAGACGGTCCGTGCGTTAATCGACTCTGGCAAGATGAAGGCGCTGGCCATCATGAACTCGAATGGCAAGGCCCGGCACCTCTTTCCCAAGGGGATCGAAATCGTGAACGAGGTTCTGCCCGGATTCGTGATGGGCGCGTCGTGGAACGGTATCGCCGGGCCAGCCAATCTGCCGCGCCCGATCGTGCAGCGCGTCAACCAGGCGGTGCACAAGGCGCTGGCGCAGAAGGATTTGGTTGATCGGCTCACCCGCGACGGCACCTACGTCAGCGCCAATACGCCGGAGGAATTCGCGGCGCGCATCGTGACCGATCTCGAGCATTCGCGTTCCATCGTGCGCGCCGCCAAAATCGCGCCTCTGGAGTAGATCGCCCGCTTGTCACAGCAATTTGTCGTGCCAATTTGTCTTGCCTATTCGTCGCGCCTATTCGTCGCGAAAACCCGCAAAATAGCAGCCCCTTGAGCCTGAAAGAGCTTTGTCATGACCGATACTGCCCCCATCCTTTTCGAACAATCCGGCCACGTGGTGACCCTCACCCTCAATCGCGCCGAGAAACGCAACGCGCTCTCGGGGGACGATCTGTTCGCCGCGTTCGAGGATCACTTCCAACGCATTAATAACGACCTTTCCGTGCGCGCGGTGATCCTCACCGGCGCCGGCAAAACATTTTGCGCAGGAGGGGACGTCAAGGAGATGCGCGACAAGCAAGGCATCTTCGGCGGCGCGCCCGGCGAAACTCAAAACCGCTATCGCACCGGCATCCAGCGCATCCCCATGGCGTTCACGCGCCTGGATGTGCCCATCATCGCCGCGGTAAATGGCTATGCCATTGGCGCGGGATGCGATCTGGCCTGCATGTGCGACATCCGCATCGCGGGCGAGACCACGCAGTTCGCCGAGAGCTTCGTGAAACTGGGCATCATCCCCGGCGACGGCGGCGCATGGTTGCTGCCGCGCGTGGTGGGCATGTCGCGCGCCTGTGAGATGGCATTCACCGGTGACATGGTGAACGCGTCCGCGGCGCTTGCCATGGGCCTGGTGTCGCGCGTGGTACCCGACGACAAATTAATGGACGAGGCCATGGCGCTCGCCAACCGGATCGCCGCGAATCCCCCTCAGGCATTGCGCTGGACCAAGCGCCTGATTCGCGAAGGCCAGCATCAACGCATCGAAAGCCTGCTGGATCTCTCGGGGGCGTTCCAGGATCTGGCGCACCACACCAGCGATCACACCGAGGCGGTCACTGCATTTTTCGAGAAGCGTGCACCGAATTTTCAAGGCAAATGAGCACACTCAAGCATCTGTTCGACAGCAATCGGGCCTGGGCGCAAAATATTCTCAAGGGCGATCCGGAGTTCTTCGAAAAACTCTCGCGACAGCAATCCCCCGAATACCTGTGGATCGGCTGTTCCGACAGCCGCGTGCCGGCCAACCAGATTGTCGGGCTGTTGCCCGGAGAATTGTTCGTCCATCGCAATGTGGCCAATGTGGTGGTGCATACCGATCTCAATTGCCTGTCGGTGATGCAGTTCGCGGTGGATGTATTGAAGGTGAGGCACATCATCGTCTGCGGGCATTACGGCTGCAGCGGCGTGCACGCGGCCCTTTATCGGCAGCGACTCGGCTTGGTCGACAATTGGCTACGCCATGTGCAGGACGTGCGCGAAAAATACCAAGCTGAACTTTTGCAACTGCCGGATGGCGCCGAACGCCTGGATAAGCTATGCGAATTCAACGTGATCGAAGGCGTCGCCAACGTTTGCCAAACCACTATCGTGCGCGAAGCCTGGGAGCGAGGCCAGCAACTGGCGGTGCACGGTTGGATTTACGGCATCAAGGATGGATTGCTGCGTGATTTGAATGTCGCGGTTACGCGTACAGGTGAGATTGGCGCCGAGTAAAACCGCCGCGGACTGGGCCTTGGCGTAGCAAAAAATATCTCGCTACCCGCTCTCGATCGAACCAGTTGCTTCGCGGAAAAATGGCTTGCCAACGCCGACCGCTGGAACGACACCGCGGTGCTTAGTCGCGACGCAATCGATCTTGCCCACATGCTGATGGCCTGGGGCCCCGAAGATGCCGTCGCCGGAGCGAAACGCGCGATGGTGGCCTATGGCAGAGCAATACCGCGATCCGGGCAAGCGGCCAGCACCAAGCTTATCGAAGATTCAAAATATCGAAAACAATGTATCGAGAATCTCTCGGTGTCCGATGGCAAACTGCTGCTATCTGGTTTGACGCAGTTCCCCAAAGTCATCAAGGCATTGCGCTGATACCTTTGAATTGTGAAACCGGGGACGTACCCCGGTTTTACGCCCCGGTTTTCTACGGCGTGGCGTGCGACACAAACGCCGGTGGCGCGGCATCGCCCCACTGCGAATTCAGGCCTTCCTCGGCGGGAACCAGATTTGAGCCGCTATGGATGTTGAGCACATCGCTATCTGTCCAGTGCTCATGCACCCGTCCCCAAGGGTCCTGCCAATAGTCGAAAATTTGGCTTCCGAGCACATGCCGGCCTATGCCCCACATGTGCGGGTACTTGCCGGTTTTTTTCAAGTGCTCGTGGCCGACCATCACGTCGTCGAAGTTCTGCACTTCGAAAGAAAGGTGATTGAGACCGGTTTTCTCGCCTTCGATGCACAGGAAGGTGTGGTGGTCGACGAAGGTCTCGCCGCGGTCGCAGCGATTGAACGAGGCGATGATGTTTTCCTTCGGCCCTGCGTAAATGTCATCGGTGCCCACCAGCCCCAGGTGCTCGCGATACCAGCGCACTTTTTCCATCGCATTCTGGGTCATGATCACGGCGTGGGCGATGCGCTTGACCTGCGAGGGGCCTTGCTTGATGCGCATCAAGTCGGTGCGTCGATACTTGTCCGGCCCTGTATTGAGAATATTGGGACGCACCGCTAGCGGCGCGGCTGGCGTCATGCCGTGGACGATTTCAATCTGATAGCCGTGCGGGTCGGTGAGGCGCACCCGTTTTCCACCACCTGGCTCGTCGATGTTCTCTATGCCGGTAGCACCCCCAGCCTTGGCCGCGCGCCCGAGGTCGTCTTCGTCATCGACAAAAAACGCCAAGCCGAGGAACTTGGGCGGCCCCACGTGAGTGACGTGCAGATGGTGATGCGGATCGGTGCCTCGCATATACAGTGCATTGGCGGTGCGCTCGGCGCGCTCCATGCCGAAATTCGTCAGGAACTCCTCGGCTTCATCGAGGCTGGGCGACTGCAGCCGGCCATAGGCGATATCGGCAACTTTAACGACGGGCATGTTGATCTCCTCGGAGTAAGTTCTGGACAGTGCGCGCGCCATGGGCGCGAAACACAGTGCAATCTTGACATGCATGGCGCGGAAAAGACATACTCGAATCCGCTTGCGCCATGGCCCGTCAATCATTCGTATTTTTCGATGAATAATGTCATTATATTCGAATTGTTTATATACCCGGCCAAACCCATGCTGTGCGCATTGACTTGGTGAAACCGGATCGGCGCAATGCACATAGACGTTCAGTCGCGCGGTTTTACGCTAAGCAGGTCTTTATCCGCGTATGCCCACCGACGATTGCGTTTTGCGCTGGCCAACGCCGTAGAACAGGTCTCGCGGGTCGTGGTGCGCCTTACCGATTTTAATGGCCCGGCGAAGGAGCGGCGCGACGAATTGGGCATGTGCTGCCGCATCCACGTGAGCCTGGACGGCGCCGCCCCCGTATTGATCGAAGATACCGAAACCGAAATTTACCGCGCCATTGATCGCGCCGCCGATCGCGCCGGGCGCACCGTGCGGCGGCGGCTGGTCCGCCATGGCGTATTCCCAAACGGCCTCCGGGATTCTCCCGCATCCCGGCATGACGCTCGTGAATCGTGAATCAGACCTTTTTGACACAACTGGAAAGATCCCGATGAATCCAATGAATACAGTAAGTGCTATACAGACGCCAGCGGCCGGACAGGCGCTAAGCGGCGTACTCGCCACCAACAAAGTAATCCGCAACACCTACCTGTTGCTATCGATGACGCTCGGGTTCAGCGCCCTCACGGCGGCGGTGACCATGACCATGAAGCTGCCCCATCCCGGGATGCTTCTCACGCTGGCGGGCTATTTCGGATTGCTGTTTCTCACCACGCGCTTTCGCGACCAGGCCGGGGGGCACTAGCGCAAAGGCGCGGCGCATTCTGAACTGGATCGGGAACCTGTCGCTTGCCGCTTTCGCATTCCTTGCGCCGTTCGCTTCACCCCTCTCTCAGCAGAAGCAGCCTGTCGTTTATGTGGTGCCTATAGAAGGCGTCATCGACCTCGGCCTGGTGCCGTTCGTGCAGTGCGTCCTCAACGAAGCGACGCAGGCGGGCGCGGGTCACCAGTACGGCTCGGCGCCGGACAACAACCGGCGATGACTGGGAAAGACAGGGCGGGCTTCCTCCGCGCTTCGGCCGGCTGGCATTGCCCAGATCGAAGGCAAGCGCGTGGATGTCGTGTCTGACGGGGGACTGATTGATGCCGGCCAAAGCGTCGAGGTGACGCGCGTGGACGGC
>CAMDFL010000147.1 GCA_945897475.1 Bordetella parapertussis | reverse complement strand
CGCATGCCCTGGTATCCATCGGTGCGCATCATCAGGCAGGAAAAAATCGGCGACTGGAGCGGCGCCATCGGCGTCGCCATGGAAATGATTGCCGAGAACATGGACGGCTACACTGTTCGATCACTTGGCCGCAGATAAATCCCTATGGTTCAGACCATAAAAAGTATGTGAATGAATACAAACCCCGGTTCATTGCCAGAATTGTCAACACTCCGCCTGTAAGTGACTACGTGACACTCAGGCGGTAGTCGGTGGACATTCCTCTGCGGCCGCGCCAGTACGGCCGCGATGCGCAGCACCACTGATTGCGTGCGCGGATCTTGCGTGCCGCAGTAGCTATAATCTCCATTCGGTTTTCGTTTCGGCTCATTTTTGAATCCCGCTCGTTTTTCAATCTGACGCGATTATCAATCCCGCTCGTTTATTAATTGGAGGCAAGCTTGGCTCAGATCAAACCTTTCATTATCGCGCTAGAGGAGCATTACACCGATCCTGCGGTGATGGCGCAGGGCAAGGCCGCCGGTGCGCCGGTTATCGGCAACACCATGTATGCACGTCTCTCACCGATGTTGAACGACCTGGGCGATCTGCGTCTGAAACACATGGACGAGGCGGGAATTGATGTGCAGGTGATATCTCATGGCCCCTCATCGATTCAGCAGCTCGACGCCGCCACCTGCATCAAACTTGCCACAGCCACCAATAATTTGTTGCATGAAGCGATTCTCAAGCATCCGACGCGCTTCGCCGGTTTCGCTGCGCTCCCCACGCCTGACCCCAAGGCCGCAGCAGATGAACTGGAGCGCTGCGTATCCAAGCTGGGTTTCAAGGGTGCGATGATCCACGGACGCACGCAAGGCTCGTTTCACGATCACCCGCGTTTCCATCCGATTTTCGAACGTGCGCAGGCCCTCGATGTGCCCATCTACATTCACCCCGGCCAGCCGCACGAGGCAATGGCGGCGGCCTACTACGACGACTACCTCAAGGATTTTCCCGCGCTCGCCAATGCCGCCTGGGGTTACACCATAGACACCGCCAGCCAGATTTTGCGAATGATTTTGAGTGGTCTTTTCGAAAAATATCCGAAACTGAAAATAATCGTTGGCCACCAGGGCGAGGGAATGCCATTTCTGGTGGATCGCGTCGATGAGGCGGTCAATCGCGGTGGCAAGCAGGTGGCTTTCAAGGAAATTTTCTGCAATAACTTCTGGATCACCACCAGCGGCCATTTCTCCACGCCGGCGCTCACCTGTACGTTGATGGAGATGGGGGTGGAACGGGTGCTGTTCTCCGTGGACTATCCGTTCGTCGAGAACGTTCCCGGAACGACATGGATGGAGAGCGTGCCGTTGTCGCGCGAGGACAAGGACAAGATTCTTCATGGTAATGCGAAAAAGCTGTTGAAGATGTAATTCGAAAATGCTCTCGGCGAGAGCCCACCATCCGGCGGATCCGACCTATGCCCATTTATGAATATGCGCCCCTATCCGGTGAATGCAAGTGCTGTCTCGGACGCTTTGAGGTCTACCAGCGCATCGCCGACGAAAAGCTCACTCACTGTCCGGATTGCAACCAGGGCTGCGAGCGTCAAATTAGCGCTGTTGCGCTGGGCGGAAAGTACAGTACCTCGGACGCCGCGATCGCGAATACCGGACTGACGAAATACAAAAAAGTCGAAAAAGGCGTGTACGAGAGGACCGTGGGTGATTACGGTTCCGAGGTGCTGATCAGGAAGTAGCGCAGGCCTTGAGCGAGGTGACACCCGGCGGGCGGGCAGGCAGTCGGGGCATTATTATTCCATTTTTAAATAAAAATGATCTAATAATGTATGTTGCATATGAATTAAAAAATGGCAGTCATTAAGTATTTATCGCCTGGGCTGAAAATCCTCGAAAAATTCTGTCATTAGGAAATCCTCCAGACCGGCGCTGTCGCGCGGGCGCGCCGAGAGAGTAATACTGCGTCCCAGTCGAGTTGAGTCCCAGCGGAATTCCTCCTGCTCGTATTCACGGATGACGGCGATCATTTTTTGCACTATCGCGATACGAATGTCGCTTGAGCTTCCTTTGCGCACTTCGATCAATTGTCGGGTATTGCGGCGAATTTCCTTGTTCCATCCGAAGAATGTGAAATCGGCATAGTCATAATAAATATGCTCGACCTGGAAAATACCGCCCGAGCCTCTGGGGTCGCGACCGAACGTCGGGGTGCGCTGGCTGCCTAGATTCTCGGCGACGATGCGGTCTCGGCGCCGATTCTCATCCTCTGCTACCTGGGGGACGGGCTGCGGCGCTGGCGCAGGGCCACCGCGCGATTGGCGCCGCGATTCGATGAGGGCAGCCATGTCGCCGATCGGGTTCGCACTAGTACTGCGCACGGGCGGCGCGGCAATATATTCCGGGGCGATCAGTGCTTTGGGCGGAGGGATGGCGGTATCCGGTGAATCAGGCGCGAGCGCTGGCGCTGGCGAAGGCGGTGGCCGGCGCGTCGCTGACGCGGGTGGAGCCGGACGGCCTGGCGATGCGGTCCGCGCCGATGGAGCCGAATGGGTGCGCGTCCCGGGAATTGCGATGGGCGCAAGGCGCACTTGCAATTGGCTTGCGGCCTTTTCGGCTTGCTCCGGCGGGGAGAGGAAATTGAGCGGCTTCATCCAGGGCCACAAGGCCGCCGTATGTACGAACAGCGACAAGGCGAACGCGACTCGAATCACCGGAATTCTAAGGACATTACCATTGCCGCTGGCGGATTCGTATCGCTGGATCATGGATCTTTGGAGGACTGGGTCTGGCGAATCATGCGCGGAAGTCTACGTCTAAATCGGGGGGCTCTCTGATGTCGCGTGGCGCCGGACATAGTGGACATACGACCCAGCGGACATACAATAGTGCTCGCTTCACTGAGAATAGTTACCGCTTCATTGAACCATCGCGAGAGTAATCTTTTTCATGCGTGACGCGCGAAATCTGTTGAAGGCCTTGTACGACGCCGCGGTTCAGCGTGCACTGCCCGCTGCCGTAATGGCGCGCTATCTGCCTGAGTTACCTGCCGGACGTACGGTGGTGGTGGGCGCGGGCAAGGCGGCTGGCGCCATGGTTCATGCGATCGAGGATCATTGGCCTGCCGCTGCGCCGCTTTGCGGATTGGTGGTGACGCGCTATGGACACATCCCCCCGCGAGACGCGGCGATTGCGCGGCGTGTCCGTGTGGTCGAGGCCGGCCATCCGGTTCCGGATGCCAATGGGGAGGGCGCCGCACGCGAGATTCTCGCCATGGTCGGCGGACTCACCGAACGCGATCTGGTGCTTTGCCTGATCTCCGGCGGCGGCTCGGCCTTGCTCGCGCTGCCGGCGCCGGGGGTATCGCTTTTGCAAAAGCAGGAAATCAATCGCGCGTTATTGTTGAGTGGCGCGAATATCTCGGAAATGAATTGCGTACGCAAGCACCTCTCCGCGATCAAAGGCGGGCGCTTGGGCGCGGCTTGCGCGCCGGCGCGAGTCCTCACCTTGATGATCTCTGATGTGCCTGGCGACGACCCCTCGGTCATCGCCAGTGGCCCGACCGTGCCTGACCCTGGCGCCTGCGCTGACGCCTTGGAAATTCTTGATCGATATCACATAGCCATCGGTGCGCCGCTTCGGCAATTGCTAATGGATGGCGTTTTAGAAACGCCCAAGCCGGGTGATCCGCGATTTGCGGATCATCGGATATCGATGATCGCGACCCCACGCCAATCCCTTTTGGCAGCGGCCGATGCGGCGCGCTCCATGGGTCTGGTAGCCCACATACTGTCCGACGATATGGAAGGCGAATCGCGTGACGTGGGCCGCGCACACGCGGCCATCGCGCGCTCGATCCGCCGACGTGGCGAGCCGTTCTCGCGTCCGTGCGTGCTGCTCTCAGGCGGGGAGACCACGGTAACGGTTGGCGAGAACTCGGGCGGGCGCGGCGGACGGGCCGGTGAATTCGCGCTCGGTGCAGCGCTTGATCTCAAGGGTGAACCGGGAATCACCGTGCTTGCCGCCGACACTGACGGCATCGATGGCAGTGAGGATAACGCCGGAGCGATGGTCACCCCGGACACGTTGGCACGCGCTGCGCAAAAAGGACTCAAGGCGCGCGAGTATCTTGAACGCAACGATTCCTACGGTTTCTTCTCAGCGCTGGGCGATCTGGTCATAACCGGCCCGACTTATACCAATGTGAACGATTTTCGCGCTATCCTGATCGAGGCCTAGATCGGTCTGACCCTTATTAGCCAGGCTCACCGGTTGTGTGCGCCGTTTGGTCCAGAGTCCAGAAACGGTGCGCGTTGGTCCTCCGACGGCCCATAGCGTTATCCGA
Source organism: Bordetella parapertussis (assembly GCA_945897475.1). Taxonomy (GTDB): domain Bacteria; phylum Pseudomonadota; class Gammaproteobacteria; order Burkholderiales; family SG8-39; genus 2-02-FULL-62-17. Next base: position 6,521 of record CAMDFL010000147.1, on the reverse strand, counting down.
TATCATGGGAAAAGCCTTGGAAGCACCCAACAAAGGTCGGCGTAGCGCCTGCCACACGGAGATCCGACATGATTACTCGCAAGATCCTGGTGTTGTTCGCATTGGCATTTCTGGCAACGCTGGGGTATGGGATCATGATCCCGACTTTGTCGATGCATGCGCATGAGTTGGGCGCAAGTCACTCCGCCATTGGCGTTATTGTTTCGGCCTTCGCCGCCGCGCAATTGCTTACTCAAATCCCAATGGGGCGCCTGTCGGATCGCATCGGTCGCGTCTACCTGGTGGTATTCGGCTTTGGTTTGATGGCAACCGCGGCCACGCTCTATCATTTCGCCGCCACCGCCAATCAATTCATCGTGTTGCAGGCTCTGGCCGGTGTGGGCGCGGGTTGCCTGTGGCCCTCCCTGATGGCGATGATTACCGAGAATGTCGATCCCGCCGAGCGTGGCCGTTTGATGGGGGTGTTCAATACGGTGTTCTTTCTTGGCGTCGGCATGGGCCCTCTGATCGGCGGATTGATCGCGGGCTATTGGGGGCGCACCGCCGTCTTCAATGCGTGGACACTGGTGGCGGTATTGGGTGGGTTCATCTGCATGCTGGCGATCAAGGAGACTGCGCTTGATCGGCGCGCCTTGGCGGCGCGGGCGCGCGCAACCAAGGCCGCGGATGCGCCTTTGATCAAGCCGGGTTTGATGCCGACGTTTGTCGCGGGACTGGTGGTGCGCTCGCGCGGCGGCGTGTGTTCGAGCTTCAACAACGCCTTGCTGCCTTTGTATGCTGTGGCGATGTTCGATGCCACCCCGCAGATGATCGGCAGCATCATGTTCATCCATGGCCTGGGCCTGGCGTTCTTCAATATTCCCGGGGGCATGATGACCGACAAGGTGGGCCGCAGGCTCCCCATTCTGGTCGGATCGATCGTCGCCTCGGCCGGCGTGTTGTGGTACTCCGCCGCCGGTAGCTACTGGGCGCTGTTTGCCGCGGTTGGGCTGGCCGGCGCGGGTGGTGCTTTCAGCACACCGGCGATCGCAGCCCTGGCTGCCGACGTATCCGATGTGCGCCGCAGAGGCGAGGCATTCGGCTATTTCCTTACTTCGTTCAACGTCGGCATGGTGCTCGGCTCGCTGGTGTTCGGGTTTGTCTCTGACCTTCTGGGCTTGTGGGGCGCGGTATTTACCTGGGGCATCGTCAGCCTGGTGTTGGCCTCGGTCGGGTTGCTGATACGCGAGACGCTGGTGCGGCCGCAGGGCGCGTTGGCTGCCAGCGAGGCGCGCGCGTAAGAGTTGATCAGGGGGGCGGGTACGATTTGAACGCGGCGCGCCTGCGCCTGCGTGTCTGGGGCCCACGGTATTCTTTCTTAGACCGCTCTGAAACTTATTAGACCGCTCTGAAACTTATTAGACCGCACTGAAAATTAATTATCCGCGCCACACGCTCGCCAGCCAGGGCTGTTGTTCGCGCGGCAGGCCGGGTGGGCGGTAATAGTGGGTAAGTTCGGTGAACCCGGCGGCTGACATATAGCGGTGCCAGCTTTCGAGATCGTGATAGGCGCCATAGCGTTGACCGTTCCAGCCTTCCCGGTTATCACCGCGCGGGTTCGAGGTAAATAGCACGCCGCGTGGTTTCAGTGTGGCATGCAATTCCAGCAATACGCGCGGCAAGGCGGCACTGGGCACATGAAACAATGATGCGTTGGCGAACACGCCATCGAAATGTGCATCCGGCAGATCGAGTTTGAGAAAATCCTGGTGCCACACTTCGCAGCCGCTCATGGCGCGCGCCATGTCGGCTAAGCGTTGCGCGCCTTCCAGACCTGTCGCGCGATGACCGAGTCCGGCGAATACCTTAAGGTCGCGTCCCGGCCCGCAGCCAAAATCCAGTATCGCCAAGGGCGGGCTGCCCTCGATATATCGAAGCAGCGCCTCGATGTTCTGGCTGACGTCATGATCGCGCGTGCCTGCCCAGAAATCCTCGCTATGCTGATTGTAATGTTCCAGCGTGCGCTCGGTGATTGTCGCCAAATCTTGCGTATTCAATGTTGTGTTCTCTCTGCGTTGGGCGCGATCATCGCAGGATACTCAGGGCGGATATCGAAGTGTAATAGCTGATGGGCGCTGCGCAGCGCGCTCTCCGCCTGGGCGGGGGTCATGGCCCGCGCGAACATGAATCCCAGGTAGCTCGCCCCATCGGGAGGCGGCGCGATGCTTTGACCGGGCTCCACCGTGAGCGTTACCTCGGTCATCGCAGGCACAGCACGCGCTTCGTCCAGACCTTGGACGCCATGGTAGATGCCGCGCCGGGGAATGGGGATCATCATCACGCCCGCGGCGCCGCTCGCGTTTGCAATCGGCGCGGGTTCGCCGACCACGCGGCGCAGAATCAATTCCTCCAGGGTCATGCCCAGTGAATGCGTGAGTACCCGTCCGCACAGCCCGCCGATGGATCGGGGCGCGACTTCCAGCAGCCAGATGCCTTCATCATTCACCCGCATTTCGGCGTGAATCGGACCATCGCTGATCCCGGCCGCACGGCACACCCGCGCCACTTCGAAAACGATACGGTTCTGTACATCGAGCGGCAGTCGTGAAGGCGTGATGTAGAGCGTTTCCTCGAAGTAGGGCCCGTTCAGCGGATCGGGCTTGTCGAATAGCGCGAGCGTGGTCAACTTGCCTTGGTCCAGCGCCGCTTCAAGAGCGTATTCGCCTCCGGGGATAAAGCCTTCGATAATCACACCCAATTCCCGGGCATCGCGGTCTGCGCGTGCCTGTATGGCACGCACCCGGTTCACAGCCTGCTCCAGTTGTTCGAGCGTGTCGGCGCGAATTACGCCGCGGCTTGCCGACAAACGCCGCGCCTTTACCACCACGGGAAAGCTCAATCCCTGAGGCAAGCTTGCGGGGTCTTCATCACCCGTCAGGTGATGGAATTGGGGACACAGAAAACTTTGTTCCCGCAGTAGTCCTCGGAACAGAAGTTTGTCGCGCACCCGGCGCACCGCGTGGGCGGGATTCCCCGGCAAGTGGAGACGTTCGGTGAGCAGTGCCGCAAGCTCGACGCCCGAATCGTCCACTGCCAGCACGCCATCTAGCTTGTCATTGAGTTCTCGCAGAACCGTGTCCGCCGCCTGCTCCGGCCGGTCGAAATGCAATGCCATGATCCGCGTCAGGCCCCACGACGGCGCCAGTTGATGACAGTAATCGGCTGCGGTAACGATCTCGACGCCGAGTTTCTTAGCCGCGGCAAGAAAATCGTTGTTTCGGTAACCGGTGGTGGGCAGGAGCAGCAGCACACGTTTCGATTCGACTTCGCTCATAGCCGCGGCTGCCGCATCTTTGAATTTTCCATTTAAACATGATGCCAGTTTTGAAATGGAACTACCAGTTCGCTACCTCGCTACCTCGCTACCTCGGAGTGATGCCCAATGTCGCCATTGAACGGCGCCGATAGGCGTGCGTTCCGATGGTTTGTTATGCCGCGGTGAGCTTGATTTTTTCAACGCTGGAAAGCTTAACTCGCTGCCGCGCATGCCACAGATCATAGTTGTACTGCATCGCGAGCCAGCTCTCGGGCGTACGTCCGAGAGCCTTGGAGAGCCGAAGGCCCATCTCCGGCGTTACCGCACTCGAACCTTTCAGTATGCGGCTCAGTGTCGAAGCAGCTACTTCGAGTTTTAGCGCAAGTTCGCGACCGCTCAGCCCATTTGGCTCAAGGTAGACCTGAGCGATGAACTCTCCTGGGTGGGGGGGCTTATGCATAGCCATTAGTGGTAATCCTCGTAGTCCAAAACGTAGGCGTCGCCATCACGGAATTCAAAGGTCAGCCTCCAGCTTCCATTTACCCAGATAGACCAACGACCCTTTTCACGCCCCCTCAAAGGATGAAGTCGGAATCCCGGAATGCTCATGTCCTCAATCTGTTGAGACGTATCCAAGGCCGCTAGTTGCATTTGTAGTCTAGAAGCGTGATGCGGCTGGACCCCGGCTAAGCTTCCTAGCTCAAAAAACCTCTGCAGCCCCTTGTGCCGGAATGTCTTAACCATGATTGATCATACTCTGTTGCGCATCACGCAACAAAGCGCGTAGGCCGACTAGGGCGTCGGCCTACCACGGCATAACGTCATAATCAACGGCGGGAGCGCGGGGTGGTTCCGAAGAAATGCAAGCCCGCTTTGGCCGAGGCCGTTCTCAGGGGTTCGCTTGCGGCGCAGGCAACTCGATGCCCTCGGCAATCGCCACGCGCTCCAGAACCCGCTCCATGATGGATCGCGCCAACCCGGCAGCGCGCTGCAGCTCAAGGTGCAGCACCACATCTGCGGGGCTGCGGCTCGCGCATTGTGCGCTGAAGCGCTCGAACGCCCCCAGGTTCAAAACCAGCTCGACTATGTGCTTCGGGCATTCGCACTCAATGGTGCGCGATGCGCCTGAGAGCTCGGCCAGAAATTGATCTTCGAACCTGGGCGGGCGCGGCTGGGCGGCCTCCAGCAAGCGCAGGTGTTCGCCCGCATCCAGACGCGGTTGGCGCAACAGCCCCAGGCAGATGGCCTCGATCTCTGCGGGATCTGTTGTGGCCCGTGCCACCGCGTGCCCGGCCATGCGCATGCGCCTGACCATGGCGCTGGACGCGAAGCGATACAGCACGATCGCACTTGCCGCGCCGCAGGCCGCTTTGATCGCGTTAATCCGCCCCACATCGGCATCGCTTATAACCGGCAGATCAATGATCGCGACCTGCGCGCGAACCTCTTTCAGGGCTTCTACTGCCTTGCCCAGATCAGCGCAGTGCCCGGTGACTTTGAATGCGCCACCCGAGAGGGCCTTGGCGAACTGTTCAGCACCCAGTAGCGGGCCGACTAATACGAGAGTGGTCTGGCCAAGCGTGTTCTGGCTGCGCTCTTCAGAGGCGGTACTGCCAGGACGGGTGTCGTGTAATGACCAAGTTGCCGCCTGCATGGCCACCAGTTCGTCGGTGCCCAGCGAGGCCACCGTGCCGATCGGATGGCCCATGTCCACCAGCTGTTTGATCATTGCCAGGTGGCGAATGTCGGCCATCGAGTAGAGACGCTGCCGGCCTGCGCTCAGCGGGGGGGCAATCACCGCGTAGCGGCGCTCCCAGATACGCAGCGTGTCAACAGGTACGCCGGAGAGCCGCGCGGCCACTCCGCTTCGGTATGCGCCCGCCGTCGGGTCTGTGGTGCTCATAGGGGGCTCCGGGTTACTGCTGGCGCGCGTGAGCACGACAGGCGTATCGCCGAGTGTTCATAGGGTGCGTTCATAGGGTGACTCCTGGTGCGGGAAACGGTCGACTGGTGCATTGGACGTCCAGCCTAAATGACGCGGTATTGTAACGCTATAGTTTATATATACATATACAATATCGAACAATACCAGTTAATATAAGAATTGTTATATTGGGTTTGTGCCCTTATTAACAACCAATCTCTTCTCAAACTATTGAAAATAAAGGAATTTGAAATGAAAAAAACGCTACTGGCCATCGCTGCCTCAACTCTGTTTGCAACCAACGCCATAGGTAAAGACATCGTGGAAACCGCGGTCTCCGCAGGCACGTTCAACACCCTGGCCACCGCGTTAAAGGCGGCCGGCCTCGTCGATACGCTTAAGGGTAAGGGCCCGTTTACCGTGTTTGCCCCGACTGACGCGGCGTTCGCGAAGCTGCCCCAGGACCAACTGCGCGCTTTGCTTGCCGACAAGACAAAGCTCACGGCGGTGCTGACCTACCACGTCGTGCCTGGTGTGGTGATGGCCAAAGACGTGAAGGCAGGAATGGTGAAGACCGTGCAGGGTTCCAACATCAACGTGACCACCATGGGTGGTGTGAAGGTCAATGACGCGACGGTCACCGCCGTGGACATCGTCGCCGACAACGGCGTGATCCATGTGATCGACACGGTCATTCTGCCTAACTGAATCCGGTTTGCAGGGGATGTGCGCAGAGCTAAGCCTCCTCCCCTTCGACCGGCAGCAACCGTAAGCAATGCAGACGTCAACCCAGAAGACAACACCGTGGACAAATCCAGAAGAATCCTGTTCGCTTTTGTGCCCGCAGCAGGCGGCATGTTGCAGGCCGGCAAAGCGGCCTTGGTGAAAACAGCTTGAAGACGCCGATGCAAAAAAAGGCCAATCGGCCAAAACGGCTGCGGCGCGCGCTGGGTGCGGTGTGTTTTGCGGCTGCCTTGGCGCTCAGCGGCTGGTTGCTGTTGGGAATAATCGACCTAGCTCCCCTGCTGCTGCAATTGCCTGGGGAATCAACGGTTCGGTCACATGCCGGCGCGGCAGTGCTGCTTTTTATGATTGCCGCAGGGTGTTATTGGGAAACCTAGGGATAGTCGGCAAATGTGGGATTCGCCGCCTTCAGAAGCCCCAATTCAGAGTGAAGCACTCGACGCTAATGGTTGAAATGGGTACTTGGTCAGAGCCTGCCCAGCTGCAATTAGTTTTAATTTAACCCGTAACAATTTAAAGGAAACAAACCATGATCAAGATGGCCGACGCATGCATCCT